>JAGAJR010000013.1 GCA_017626035.1 Alphaproteobacteria bacterium
CAATGAACGAAGGCTTGCGTTTCGCAATTCGTGAAGGCGGCAGAACGGTAGGTGCCGGTGTCGTTTCTAAAATCTTGAAGTAGTTTTTATAAGCTATTTTATAAAAGAAAATCCTCATCATTAGATGGGGATTTTTTTTGTGATGAAAGTTTTATTTTTGCCGTTTGGTAATGATTATATTTTATGGAAATTATTTTTTACAAAATAATGCTTGACTTAGAGTAAACTCTAAAGGTTATGATGCGGTAGTTTAATAATTAAAAAGGGAAAAATGATGGCTGATTATGAAATTTTAAAGACTATTAATTCTCCTAAAGATGTTAAAGATTTATCTTTTATGGGATTAAAAGAATTATGTGATGAAATGAGAAGTGCTATTTTGAACCGTGTCAGCAGAATCGGCGGGCATGTGGGGCCGAATCTCGGTGTAATAGAATTGACCGTTGCTTTGCATTATGTTTTTAATTCTCCGGTTGATAAGCTGGTTTGGGATGTAAGCCATCAGAGTTATCCGCATAAAATGCTGACCGGACGGGCAATCGGTTTTTACGATGAATCCCGTTTCGGAGAGATTACCGGTTATACGGCACCTCAAGAGAGTGAGCATGATATTTTTACCGTCGGGCATACTTCAACTTCAGTCAGTTTGGCGGCCGGTTTAGCCAAGGCTCGTGATTTTAAGGGCGAAAAGCATAATGTGATTGCGATTATCGGGGACGGTTCCCTTTCCGGCGGAGAGGCTTTTGAAGGATTGGATAATGTCGGTGATTTTAAATCCAACTTTATTGTTATTGTGAATGACAATGAGATGTCTATTGCCGAGAATCACGGCGGACTTTACGGTAATCTTGCCAAGCTGCGTGAGACAAAAGGTCAGGCCTCGGATAATTATTTTAAGGCTCTTGGTTTTGATTATCGCTATGTGGAAGACGGTAACGATGTTGTAAAGTTAATAACCGAGCTGATGAAAGTGAAAGATGTTGATCATCCGGTGGTTGTTCATATTCATACGCTTAAAGGGCATGGTTATCATCCGGCGGAGAAAAATAAAGAGGCTTTTCACTGGTCGTTGCCATTTGATGTCGACAGCGGAAAAGTTTTGCCGTTTGAAGCAAAAGAGTCTTACGGGGCCGTGGTTGCCGATTATTTGGAAAAGAGGGTTCAGAAAGATCCTCAGTTGGCCGTTGTCAATGCCGGAACGCCGGGAGCTGTTTGCATGCAGGGATTTAGGGATAAACATCCTGATAATTTCTTTGATGTCGGTATTGCCGAAGAACATCTGGTTGCCTTTATTTCCGGTATGGCCAAATCCGGTTTGAAACCGGTCGGTTTATTTTACGGAGGATTTATTCAGAGAACTTATGACCAATTGTCTCAGGATTTATGTCTGAATAAAAGTCCGGCGGTTATTGTTGTTGAGAGCTGCGGAATTACGGCAATGGATGTAACGCATTTGTCTATCTTTGATATTGCCATGACGAGTAATATTCCAAATCTTGTCGGTTTGGCACCAAGTTGTAAGTCGGAAACAGTGCGGATGCTGGATTGGGCTTTTGCTCAAAAAGATTTTCCGGTTATTATCCGGACCCCGGCGGATGTTCCTAATGTGTTGACTTATGAGCCGAAAGAAAATATAGAACTGAATAAATTTGAAATGGTGAAAAAAGGTTCAAAAGTTGCGTTGCTCGGTTTGGGAAATTTCCTCAAGCTTGCGGAAGAAACCGCAGAACTTCTGAAAGAAAAAGGTGTTGACGCCACGATTATCAATCCTCGTTTTACAACGGGTCTGGATGAGAAAATGTTATCATCTCTTCCGGCAGAGCATGAAATTATCGTTACTTTGGAAGACGGAGTGTTGTCCGGTGGTTTTGGAGAGAAAGTGTCAGCATTTTATGGCGATAAACCGGTAAAGGTTTATAACTTCGGGGCGGATAAAGAGTTTACGGACAGAGTTCCGGTTGCTGAATTGCTGAAACGTAATGATTTGACACCGGAACAAATTGTGCGGAAAATTATGTAAAGATGAGGGCGGTGAAAATCCGCCCTTATTTTTGTGTTTGATAAATAAAAAAGTTCTTGATTTATTAGTGATTAATGTGTATCAAAGAGAACACAAGCCGAAATCATTTCGGCAGTCTCTATTAGGGGTGTAGTTCAGCTGGTAGAGCGTCGGTCTCCAAAACCGAATGTCGCGGGTTCGAATCCTGCCGCCCCTGCCATGTTTGACAAGAGCCTATTTCAGCTAGTGCTGAAATAGGCTTTCTCATTGAAATAACTATATTTTTCCCGTCTAATAAAATTTCCGAACAGAGTAATTTTAAAATCTTCTGTTTTTGTTCATTTTTCGGAAAATCCCAAATTTTGTCTGCATAAAAATACAGGTTAGTCAAATATTTAAGTGTTATATAGTTCTGTTGTACTAAGTAGCTGTAGCCTAAAAGTTGCTCGGCTATTTTTTCTTTTTCTTGGGCTAGTTCTTTTATTTTTTTGCTATGTATATTCCGTGTAATACTAGCTTCGGCATACATCTCATGCCACCGTTCTTGTTTCGTGTCACATTCACGCAATTTTCGCTCTAAATATTTTTTATGTTCAATCTCAATCCTATGGTCTTCATATACCAAATCATCAAGGCATTTTGTCATCTTTTCTAACACGCCGTTAGGAAGCGATTTAAGCGAGCCTAAGGCTTGTTTTATTTTTTCAATGCCTTTTTCTTCATTTATATGCGTACCCTTGCATTTCGGGCAAAAAAGGTATTTATAAGCGATTTTTTCTCCACCTTTCTTTTTTGCCGCATGGATGCTGATATAAGGCGATATCATTGCACCGCATTTTTTACATTTCATTACGCCCTTAAATAAGTGTTCGTGTTTTTGTTCTTTGTGATTTATACGTCCTTCCAGAATTTCTTGGCACCGGTTAAATGTTTTCCAGTCAATTAAGGTTTCGTATCGATGTTTGTAATACTCGCCATAACCGTACATCTCTCCGGCATAAAAGCGATTGGTCAAGATATTTCGTATTGTTTGTTTGTACAATTTTTTGCTTTTGGGCATTGTTAGTCCCATTTCCTGTGCTTTTTTCGTTATCTGTTCTAAATTATAAATTCCGCTTGCGTATTCTTTGAACAGAGCCGTTATAAGGAATCCTCTGTCAGGGTCAATAATAACATCACTGTTACCTTTGCTGTCTTTTACATTTAGGTAACCTACGGGTGCTCTATGAGCCCATTTCCCCTCTTTTCTCATCTGTTTAAGGCTCCGTTTTACGTTATCCGAAATACAGTCCGTATAGTTTTCAGCCATAACAACAATCATTCTGTAGCAGGCTAAATCAGAACCGTTTGTATCTTTTTCTATGACTTTATTTTCTCGCGAAAAATGCAGTTCGATTTTTCCGGCTTTTCGTAATTCTTCCAGCACCGGAACTTCTGAAACTCGTCGTTGTAGTCTGTCAACTTTATCGGAAATAATTGCTATGCGTTGTTTTTGACGCTTTACCCAGTTAATCATATCATGAAACTGTTTTCTATCCCCCTGCGTTGAACTTTCAATAATCTCAAAAATTTTAATAATTTCAATTCCTCTACGCTCGGCGTAGCTTTTTGAATTTTCAATTTGAGCATCTAAAGAGTAGCCATCCTCTTGTTCTCTTGATGAAACTCTTGCCCAAATGATACCTTTTGTTGCTGTTGCTTGAAATTTCTTTATCTGTCTTGGCATATTGTTGTTCCTTTTTTGTCTGTTTTTTTAATTAATGGATTGCTGGTTTCTTAAAGTCAATGAAGGCCGGAATTTAATCCAGCCTTCATTTGACGGAGCGATTGCCCTTATTCCTTATTTTTTCGGTAATGTTTCAGGCGAATTTGGCACTTCTCCCAAACATCTTCCTCAACTAGGCGTTTGTAATAATGAGGGTAAATTTCTCCGTTGTGGCGGAATTGCCCCTTGTAAAACGGATTTTGCAAAATCCGAATTATGGCTTTAGTGCATAGAGGGTTATTCTTGACAGAAGTTAATCCTGCCTTAAGGCACCAAACGGCAAGTTGTTTAAGACTGTTACCTTCTACAAATTTTTTAAATATTTCGGCAACTAATAGAGCTTTTTGGACATCGGTATAAATCCACGCCAGCCCATATTCGTTTCGTCGATTTCTGTATCCAATAGGGGCTAATCCCGGATAGCGTCCTTGTTGGCAACAAATCAATATTTTTTCACGGGTTTCTTCTGAAATCCGGTTACTAAACATTTCCGCATCAGCAGCAAGAAGACGAAATCTGTGGATGTCTGAAGCCGTAGAATCTTTAGTAAGGATCATGTTGTCTTTAACAGCATGAAGCTGCAATTTTCCTTGTTGTCGGAGTTTGTCTAGTTCCGGCATTTCATTGAATCGACGTAGAAGCCTGTCTATTTTGGTAAAGATCAGAGCAGTACAGCCGTCACATTTTTTTATATTGTTGAGCATTTGCTGAAATTCTTTTCGTTTGCCGCGAGAAGAACTTTCTTTCAGTGTGTAAACTTCAAATTGGTTAATGCCAAGATTTTTGATATATTTTTGGCATGTAGCCAATTGTTGTTCCGTTGATTCTTCAACGGCCTGTTTGGAGCAGGACACTCTGGTTAGCAAAATAATATGTTTAATTGAAGTATTTAAAATTTTCATATTTCATTCCTTTTAAGTTTAATAACATTATTTTCTTCTATTATCCTTTGAATTTGCAGATAATGCTTCATGAGCCAATCCTCTCTTGGGGTAATGTTTTTAATTTTCCGTAACAAGTCGTAAATCGCAGGTGATAGTGTTTTTCCGGCATGGAAGCGAAATTCTCTCATGCCCATTTCACTTAAGACACTGGTTAGTCCGATGAGTTGCAGGGCTTTTAAAATTTTGTAACCGTTGTTAAGTAGCTGTTTGAACAAATCTGCGACATTTTCATTGCAGAGATGATGTATCAGGCACGCTTGCATAAGTTCGCCCCAGTAATAAAGGTTAATCTTGCGGCAGATTTCACTTTGAAACAGGTTTTCAAAAGTCAATTCTGGGACGTTAACCTCTGCTTTATTTAAGGCTTGCCGAATTGCGTCTGAATTACCGAGCTGAATCTCGAAACGTAGATATTGTTCTTCGTTTAGAGATGTCCAATCAAGTAATTGAGCGTTCTCACCTACAGCCCGGCGTGGACTAAAATTAGCTTTTCTAATGTCGGCTAACTTATCATAGAGTACGACATTCTTATGCGTTGTTAAAAAGTGCAATGAATGTCCATCATTACGGTAAGTTTTGTTGGCAGAGTCTAGGCGTTTGCTTATGTCTGCTTTAGCTAATTCTTGCAGCAGCAATGCAGGCTTTATCTGTACTTTGCAATTTTTGCCATAATCGACACGAGTGACTTTTGCCTTTCGGATGCTTTCTGGCGAAACTCTTGCTCCAAGTTCAGATATACGCTTTTGCAAGGTCTTAACGATGGTTTCAAAATCCTCATCACAAACCTCTTCAAGGTTGTTTGACGGTTGGTTAATCA
The DNA here is from genome assembly GCA_017626035.1 of Alphaproteobacteria bacterium. GTDB lineage: Bacteria > Pseudomonadota > Alphaproteobacteria > RF32 > CAG-239 > JAGAJR01. The sequence goes on from JAGAJR010000013.1 coordinate 5,526, forward strand.
GTTTCATAGCTGAAAATTCTATTCGCAGCATGACGCTATATTCTCCAACGCGACGATGAGCCGTTACTAATAATTTAGGATAATAATTTTTCTGCTTTTCAATTGCTGTCGCGTAGCTAGAGCAATTTACCGATTGTGCGTTGCCTAAATTCCATAAAATTTCAAGATTGGGCGAAAACCGTTCAGGTTTTGTAATCTTAATGTCTTGGTATGGAATTAGCAGAATGAAGGTGTCGGCAACATTTTTTTTATTCGATGTCGTTCTCCTTTCCTGTTTCGATTAACGTTTTTAGTTCTGGTGTTTCCTGAACCGTGTCAGACAGCAGCTTGGCGATTTGAAGCAGAGCATCACCGGCCTCGATGGCTTCCTCTTCGGAAAGTTCGGGGCAGAAACTGCGAATTTCTTCGTAATATTCTTTAAGGTGTTTGCTCAATTTTCTTATCCTTAGGTTGCTTGTTTGCAGCCGTTAAGCTGTTGTTATGACAAAAGAATATCAGAGGACGGCGGCTGTGTCATTTGAAGTGAATTGAAGAAAATCGGATATTTTTTGAAAAAATCAGACGTTTTTTTGAACTTTTAAGAAAAATGCAAAAATTCAAAAAAAATGGTCTCAAATTTTGAGACCATTGGGTGAGGTGTTTGCTTGCTTTAGTGTTTTGGCGGAATAATATCTTGGATGTGATTCCTGATTGTCCGCTCCGTTGGACCTGGTGTACGGTAGTGGTCAAAGATTCTCCGAATCTCTGTTGCCGCTTGATTTAGAGTGTAGCCGGCTTCTTTCATCTTAACGGCCCAGCTCCGGTAATGTTGCTTCAGTTCCAGCTTTCCGCATTTCTGGCATATAGCATCCTTCAATTGTTCTTCTGCCGTTTCAAAATCAATAGAATCGGTTCTGTACAACACATCCAGTTCATCAAATTGAACAGTAATGAAAGCGAATCCTTCTGTACGAATATATATGCCATTGTCGGTTAATGATACGCAGGTTAGATTTTGGGCGATTATGCTATGTTGCCAGTCAAAATCATAGACGGATAGCTCATTGGGTAAAAGGACGCGTTCCAACGGTTCTTCTTTATTATCGCGGACTATCTCCAGTGGGTAGCGATGGCTAAAGAAAGAAGTCGGTGTATCCGGCTCAATCCAGTCGTTGTACGGATATAATGCTTGTTGTCCGTTCTCTTGTATAACTTTTAAAAAGTTGTCGTCCAAAGAGGGAACATCGTTAATTTCGATTTTGCCGGGAATACCGTAGAGCTTCAAGAGGCCTGCTTCAATCCAAGAACGCAAAGAGACTTTTGCTGCGTCCATTTCTTCATCGTCGAAGTAGCAAGTACGTTCTTTATCCAAATGATACGGCAGTGGTACTGTTCTATTAGCGGTAAATTCAAGAGCTTGGACAAGACTGATAAAATTACTATGGTGCATTTTGTTCTCCATATTTGTAAAATTAAAATAACTACAGCCATAGAGAACCAAAAAACATAAGAAACCTAAGCTGTAGAGCCAGTGGGTTCATCATGTTTTCTTTTCAAGCAGCAAGACCCGGAATATGCTTGACCCGGTGGGATTTGCTGTAATCGGTATAATAAAAGAATTTCATTGTCAAGAGCACTTTTAAAAGAAAAAAACAGCCCCGAATAAAAGATATCCGGGGCTGCTTTGTTTGGATGATTTAACGCTTAAAATTTATACTTGGCGTTAATCAAGCCTGTGTGGTCTTGGTAGTCCTCACGGAATTTGCCTTCATAACCAAGCGAAAGTTCGACACTATCGTTGACTTCCGCTGTTACACCGGCACCAAATTCCATACCGAAACGGTCAAGAGCTTCACCATTTACAGTATAAGCAGAACCGTTTGCCAAGGTTACAACCGAATTAACATCATCGTTCATCAGGTCATAAGTTGCGGCAATGCGTGCTTCCGGTTTGATATTCATACCGTTGGACAGCTCAAAGTTCTTACTGACTTTGGCTCCGATAACACCGGTCAAAATATCGCTGTCATTGGCAGAAACACGCTGGTCGGCAGAATCTTTGTAAGCGTCTTGTTTGATGTGAACGTAACGCAATCCGGCTTCCGGTGTAACACCCAAGCCGTTGACATTCATGTCATAACCGGTCATTGCCTGCAAACCAAAGGTTTCGACATCGTAGTCAGCTTTGACACCAACTCCGGCAACACTCTTCTTTTCTTCATAGTCAGACCAGCCGTAGGTTGCGATACCGTTTATATACCAGTTAGACGGTTTATATTCGCCATACAGGATAGCAGTATGCGTATCGACATCAGTATCACGCATGAAACCATCTATATCGGTATTGGTATAAGCGTAACCAATACCAACTTTGACATTATCGTTGACAAACTTTTCAGCACCGAACGCAATACCAGAGCTGTCTGCATCAAAGCCTTTCGCCTTGGATGTATCGTCCAGTTTGGATTTGTTGAACAATCCCTGAACCCACATTGCACCGCGTTTGAAGATATTGTCGCCGGAAGCCATCCCTTCACCACCGGTAGAGATTGAGCCGCCGGTTAAACGGGTTGATACGGCACCAAAGACTTGATTAGCCGTTTCAGTCTGGGTTTTCTGAACCATCGGCGCAACTTCCGGAGCAACGGCAGTCAAAGCGTCAACATAGGCTTTTTGCTCGGCAGCACTGGTGCTGTTGGAAAGCTGTGCCAGTTTTTCCGTAACGGCAGCAGCAACCGGGGAGCTGTTTGAGGCACTGACGCTGTCCCATGCCTCGGCTGTTCCGGCATTATTGGCAGAACCACCGGCATCAACAACAGCATCCGTGGCAGAACCGACAGAAGTAACTTCAAAAGTTCCGTCGCCATTGTCCGTAAATTCATAACGGGAATTTTGGCTTAGATTTGCAAATTTGCCTTCAACCTCTGCTTCGGCAACATCGGCACCGTTAAATAATTTAAAAGTAGCTGTTTCGCCTTTAGCCAAAGCGGCACTGTTTAAGGTCATATTCAAATTTGTGCCGTTTTCGCTGATTTTGATATAATTGGCTTTGATTTTGCCATAGGTATCTTTATCGGTTACGGTAAAGGCTAAAGTTGAATTATCGGCAAAAATGACACCTTCGCCATCGGCTTTATCACCGCTTGAATGCAGTGTTTTATCGCCGATATCCAGCGTTGCACCATTGCCGACCTGAACAGTCGTAATTGTATCAGTCGGTTCTTTATCAAATGTCAGAGTTCCCTTGTTGATGGCTAAAATGTCTAAAGCTCCGATATCGCCGCTGATTGCATTATTTAAAGAGTGGCTGTTTTCAAAAATCAGGCTGACATCTTCAACATTACCGTCAATTTTGGCGTTTGAATTTTGGAAATGAATTTTGCCGCGGTCATCACCATTAATATTGGCACTTAAAGCTCCAGCCAGATTGATTTTTGAGGTGCTGTCATTCATGGTTATTGTTGCTTTATTGCCAAAAGTTACAACATCAATGTCTGCATCATCTGAGTCCGGCTCATCGATTTTGTAATTTTCATAAGCGAATAAGGTTGCTCCCTCTTTAATGTCCAGAGTTGCATCACCTCTTAATTTGATAGAGGTACCAAAAATAACATTACCATTATCGTAAATATCATTCGCAGAACTGCCAAGACCAACGCCACCTTTAACATTTATCACGCCACCACTGATATCTGTTGTGCCTCCGGCATAGCTTGTTACAGTTCCTTCAACTTTTTCGGTATCTCTTCCAACAGCACCTATTTGCGTTTGGTCGTTTGCATTAATCGTGCCGCCGGTCATCGCAAATGAATTGTTTTCCCTCAGCTCACCTTTGTTAAGGTTGATTGTTCCTCCGCTGATGGTTAACTTGTTTGTGTCGATATCGCTGTTATTATTTAAATTAAGAACAGCATCTCCGCTGATTTCCGTATTACCGTTAAAAGTCTTAATAGTGGAATCATTTAAGGATAACGTTCCGCCGTTGACCGTCAAATTTTTTCCGTCAGGATAATTCAGGCTAACAGTAGAACTGTCTTTTGTCGAAACATTACCACCGGAAATTATTACATTGTCAGTATATTCACTTTCCAGAACTGTGTCTGAATTGATAGCTACATCCGCAAAAGCATTGCCGGACACCGAAAGTGCCACCAATGCCGTTGTCATTAATAAAGTTTTTTTCATACGATTAAACATCCTTGTTAACTAGTTAAAACAAAACCCACCATTCATAAAGAAAGGCGGGCGGATGTTCGAAAACCGTATAAGCTTAAACGGCTCGGCTTATTTGGCTGAGCCTTATTCGCCGACATCCGTCCAAGCATAGACAAGAAAGTCGGCACATATTTAAGGTCGTGTGCACACGACCAAGCTTATAAAAGGGTTTTCGACGCCCTAAGCAGTAAACTGCTCGGATTTATATTATAAAGCCTTTTGAAGACAATCAAGCTAAAAGTCAAAAACCCTCTGGAATTTTTATAAATAGTCCGATATAGTCTTTTATAAAGGGCTGAATATATGATAAAAATATTAATAACTTTGCTGTTTCTAACCGGGTGTACAACAATCAAAACCCCGACTGATTTTGTGTATAAAGAGGTTAAGACAAGGGATTTTACTCTTGCCAGTTGGCAAAAGGTAACAAATCCGGTGGCTCCTTACAAAATATATATAGAAGGAGATGGTTACGCCTTTAATGTCCGAGGCAAGGCAACGCAAGACCCGACACCTCACAGCACCCTAGTTCGTGAACTGGCTTTCGGTGATAAAAGTCCGAATGTCATTTATCTGGCAAGGCCGTGCCAATATGTTAAAAGTCTGATTTGTTCAAAAAGACATTGGACGACTGCCCGTTTTGCTCCTGAAATTGTCAATGCCGAATATGAGGCAATTAAAAATATTGCCGAACATAATTCAGTCATTCTAATTGGCTTTTCCGGTGGAGCACAGATTGCCGGATTGGTGGCGACTGCCAAACCGGGGCTGAATGTCAAAAAGATTATAACCATTGCCGGAAATCTCGACCACTTGGCATGGACGCAATATCACAACCTGCCGCCGCTTAATGAATCAATGAATTTGGAAAGCTACCTCAAACAGTTCGCACAACTTCCGCAAATTCATTATGTCGGCAGTAATGACAAGGTCATGCCACCGGTTTTGATTCGTGAATTTGTCGATAATGATGATTTAATCGTTGAAGTGGACGGAGCAAGCCATAACGAGGGCTGGGAAAAAATTTATAATAAAGTCTGGAGCGAAAGATGAAAAGAACCTTATGCTTATTAATTTTCCTGCTTTTATCCGCACCTGTTTTGGCTGCCGACAACTCAACCGTGGTGATGAATACCAAGACTTATATTTATCATAGCCCAACCTGTAAATGGGCAAAACGTTGTACCAAAAACTGTATAAAAACTACCAAAGACAACGCAAAATCACAAGGTGCCAGACCTTGCAAAGTCTGCGGCGGATAAACTCATTATATAATCTAAGTTTTATAATGAGTCCTTATTTTTCAAGCATTACAAGACTTTGAGCCTGGACTTTTATTTTATACTCATTATAATTTATCACATAGATTCAATAACATAATGAGTTTGAAGTAAAAATGGCACTTAACAAGCAGGCAAAAATCCTCACACCGAAGCAGCAGAAACTGGCATTGAGCTATCTGGAACAGACAAGATATCCGCTTCGCAACAAAATTATTTTTATGCTTAGTTACAAGGCCGGATTGCGGGCAAAAGAAATAGCAAATCTAAGCTGGCTGATGGTTTGCGATTCGCAAGGACAATTAAGCCGCGAAATTAACCTTATTAATAAGGCTTCCAAGGGTAAGCAATCTGGCCGGATTATTCCTCTGCATAAAGATTTGGCGGTTTTATTGGCAGAATTACTAAGTAAGCAACAGAAGGACGAGCATTTTAATTTGACGAATCGGATTATCACGACAGAACGCGACAATAAGACCAGCCCGCAGGCAATCGTCAATTTCTTTTATAACTTATATAAAAAAATAGGCTTTGAAGGTTGCTCCTCGCATAGCGGTCGCAGAACATTCATTACCACCGCCGCTAAAAACATCAGCCTTGCCGGCGGAACCTTAAACGACATCCGTATGCTGGCCGGACATTCCACCCTTGCCACTACCCAACGCTATATTGAATACAACACCGATGCCCAGAAGAAAATTGTAGAGATGGTTTGATTTAGTTCTTTTTCTTTATTATGTCCAAAAAGGCCTTATTACGTGCTTCTGCATCTTGGATAATTGCTTCAACAGACATTACAACAACGTAAATAGGAGGAATTTCTTTGCTAAAATATCTTGCAAAAATTGAAAAGCCTTTTGCAGTGGAAAATAAAGGAATATAATCATCTCCGGTTAAACTGGCTCTTAAATCATCATCTAATTTTGTAACTAAATAAACCCAGAAATCTTTTATTTTATTATTGTTTTTGTAAATTGTTCGAGCATAGTCTCTCAACTGATCTGCTCCTATTTTCTTTTTTCTATGATTTATTCCAAATGGTTTTATTTCTACTAAAACACAAGATAAATTTTCAACGTCAGGAGCATCCGAATAGAACATTGCTAAATCCGGTCTATCTATTTCTTCTTTTATATCAATACCAGAATATTTTATAATTTTATTAATTTCCATATCACTAGCAGCATAGGTATATGATAAAAATTTATCATCAAGCAACCATAAGTTACTATCATACGATGATATTTTGCTATGCTCATTATTGACACTTTCTGTTCTCATATCCATAAACAAATTATGAATCATCTTCTCTATTTTTTCATCATTGTCTGCCATTTTTTTCATGGCTTCAATAATTTGCTGGCGATAACTGATGTAAGCAGCCAGCTCTCGTGACGCCATTTCACTTACATCATCTAAAGAAGAAAATAGGTCTTTTTCATTAACCTTTTTTTTCTTTAGTAAGTTTTTGAAATTGCTTTTAATCTTTAATTTTTCTGCTTCATATTTTTCTTTTGCTAGCTTAATTACCTGTAATTTTTTAGGATATAAGCTTTTATCCTCTCTTATATATTTTGCTAAATAGGGATATTCTTCAATACATTCTGCTAAAATACTTTCTCTTTCATTGTTAAGTTCAGGGTATCTTGTACTTAAAATCTCATCTACATTCTGTTTTAATGTTCTATTAATCTCAGTAAAAGAGATATTTTCAAAATCTCCTTCTTCATCTTCCTCTTGTTTTATGCTAAATTCATTCCGTTCATCATTAACCATTTTGTCTAGATAAGGAGAAGTCAGTAACATAATTACTGAGTTATTGTCAGGAACTTTAGTAAATGAAACATTCTCGCTAAATTTAGAAACAGCTCGGTTATTGGCACAATAATGAAGTTCAATATACTTCATATCTGGATTTTCAACAAAACTATAATACAAGTCAAAAGGAAAAACGGTATTTGAGGTATTGGTAACCTCAAAGCTTTGTTTATTTAACTCAGGAATATTACGCTCATTAATGTTAACTTCTTTATCTTCCGCTTTTAATTTTATGTTAAAGTTTTGCCCCTGATTCTTTAAAAAGGTTAGCTTTACCAGAAGATGTTTTTCTAATTTATTTCTAATTAAATCAATATCCGCAAGCTCACGTTTGTCAATAATAGTTCCTTTAGAAGGTGTTCTGTAATAATTTTGAGTTACATTCTTAAATTGAATATTTGTATAGCTTGACTGCAAATGGTCAGATGACTTAATTATAATATCAGTGTCTTCGTTAAAGTTTTTGGTAAAATTTATCGAAATATCATTACCATCTGCGTAGCTTTCAATACTAATATTTTCAAATACTTTAAGCCATGTTAAGCGTCCAATACCCTTACAGCCTAATTCTTGCTTATATGATGACCACAATGTTTTAAAAGAGCTAATGCTTTCTTGTGTAAAACCTCTACCATTATCAAATATGGAAAAACCCGTCATATACCCAACATTGTCGTCAAGAAGATTGTCTTCAACGTTTAAAGTAATAACTACTTCATTAGCTCCTGCCTCTAATGAATTGCTTACAGCTTCAAACATAGGTTGAAGATATGATATATTTCTGAATTTATTAACAACTGCTGTTAAATTTACTTCCATATCTTCCTCCTATAATATTAACGGACTGAAAAATTATAGAGTGCATCAATTATATTATCAATCCATTTTTCAATATTGTCACAATATTAAACAAAATTATTCGCCTTTATCCGCCCTTTCAAAAATAGCACCTAAGACTTCAAGATTTTTAATCGTGGCCTTTAGTATCTTATTTTGCATTGCACGGAGCGTATAAAAATTTTTGCTTTTGTTTGATTCCATTGTTTTGACAATCATTTCAACTTCCAAGCCTGTATAGCAACGCATTATTCGCGTAAACGGATTACTGAAATGTTTTAATGCATAATTTAGCGCCGTATTGTCCAGACAAATATAAAAGTCTTTAATCATTTTTATTATTCCTTTTGCGATTGGTTATATAATAAAAATATTGAGGTCAGTTTATTTTTAGAATTTTCTGAACCTGAGGATCGTTCTCCAAACTTTGAACAATAGGGTACAATTCGGTTAATTCATCGGCGTATTTTTTCCTAAGGTCATAAAGTTTGCGCTGCCAAGGAAAATCAAGGGTTTGCGAGGAATTGCAAGCCCTTTTATTCTGACTTTTAGCCTACATTTTGGCTCACGCAGAATCAAATACTTAGCACCGTTTGTCAGAATAAAGTCAGAATGAATTTTGGCATAAAAAACCCCGATTTCTCGGGGGGCATTGTTAATCGATGTTCAGATATTGTGATTACTTGTTACGGATTGTAAATTTAATGGCAAGAGGTTGGAATACAAACTCAAAGCCCCATTTGATAAGCTGGTTGCTTGCTCAAATTATCAAGACTGGTCTCAAGTTGCTGTCGAGAATTTAGGAGAGTTTGAGAAAGCGATAGTGTGATTTTGGGGTTTTCTTCTTGCGTGTATAAATTTTTTTATCTACATTATCAATAGAAGTTAAATAAATAAGTAGGAAGGGTTATCTATGTTTAATTATGGAGTAATGCCTAATTCGGCTCAGTCTGCAAGTAGAATTTATGAACAACAGAAGAAAGAAAAGCTGCTACAAGAACAAAAAGAGAGATTACAATACGAACGTGAAAACCGCAGAGATCAAGTAACCGAAGAATATAATCAAAAGAGTCTTGAATTGGCAGAACAGGCTAAATTGCTTAGTGAGAAGTCAGTAAAATTTACAAAATTATCTTTATGGATTGGAGAGATAACCTTACTTGTGACTACAATTGGAGCTGTTTTTACAATTTTAAGCTATTTTAGGTAAAGATTATATAAATGGTAATAAAAAAATCATCTGGATTTACAGAAGGAGAGAGACAGGTAGCTGAACTATGTGAACATAGTTTTCTAAAATTATGGAGTTATCCTAACTTATTTAAACAACAAGGAAAAGAACTTTGCGATAATCTAATTTTATTTGGTGATACTATTATTCTTATTTCGGAAAAGACTAAAACTCCGTTTGAGTATGATTATTCTTTATATGGAGATGAAGATTCTAAGAAGCCAATAGGTGAAAGACATATAGATATTTTGTGGAGAAGATGGAGTAAAGAATTAAAATCATCTGAAGATCAATTAAATGGTGCAGAGCGATGGATAAAGAAACACCCTGACCAAATTTATCTCGATTCTAAATGCCAAAATAAGTTTCCATTAAAAATATCGGATATTGAAAATTTTAAATTTATAAAAATATCCGTAGTTAATGGACTGGATAAAGTTAATAAATTAAGAGAACAAGCTTGTAATAATGAACTGGCTTATGAGCTACCATCTGATATGATGTTGTTTAAAATGGATTTAAACAATATTATCCATTTGTTGGATGATTATACATTTCCTATTATAATGAAAGAATTGGATACTGTAACAGATTTTATACTTTTCTTTCAAAAAAAGGAAGATTTACTAAAATCGGGAAAGTGCCTATTGGGAATCTTAGATTTAGATTTGTTGCCAATATATTTAACGAATATTGATTATGAAAAGTGTTGTTTTTGTTTGGGAGAATTGGAGCAAGAAGCTAAGAAGGCTGATTTTATAATAATTGATAATCCTATTGATCCATATCCTGAATTTATAAAAGAAAAAAGATATATTGATTTTCGAAACAGTTTAAAAAATAGTTATTTATGGGATAGACTTATAAACAGTTGTTCGCAAGATGCTTTTGATGATGTTCTAATTGAGGGAAAGGATTTAGATAAAGTTGATACTATTTTGCGAATTATGGCCTCAGAAACTAGATTGTCTAGATGTGAATTATCTAAATTATATATGGATGTTATTTATTCTTTTGATATTTCTAGACTATATAAAGGACGAGCTGTTCAATCCCTATGTAATAAAGAAATTATGTATGTATTTCTTCAAGTGAGTAAACAGGATGAAGAAACCTATGAGGAGTACCGTAAACGGCGCTGTGGACTTGCAGAAATGTATTGTTGGGCAATCAACGCGAATAATGATATTATCAAACATATTGTTGTAATTGCTTCAGAGCCGGTAAAATATAATCAATATCTAAGTCGTGATTTTATTCTATATCCTTGTCAGTTATTGTCACCAGAAGAAAAGATTGAGATATTAAAAATGCAAAAAGAACTTAATATTTTAAATGGCAACACATCTAGTTAAAAAAATATGAAAAGTAAAATAGATAGAAATGATGTGTATTCATATAGAAACAAATTAAAAGATGAAGAATACTGTTTGTATAAATAAGTCCGTGGATTGCACTATGTGCCCAGCCAGTTAAGATAAGCTGTCCGAAAGGGTGGTGAGGTTATTTAATAAAAAACCCGCAAAACAGTATGTTTCGCGGGATTGAAATCGTTAATACTCGTTAACTAATTTATTAATTAACTTACCTAACTCTACAGCCTTTAGAACGGATGTTCATGGAGAATTTGCTGCATTCCAAATCATTCGTAGGTGAACGGATATGTACCGAGAGGGATGTTCCCGTGATGTTATTTAAGACATTCGTCTTTTCCCTCTTTAAGCAAGACATCATCGGGGGTAAATAAATCGGTTCGCTACTGTCCTGAATTTGTCTTAATTCTAATGTGTCGCTATCGTAAATGATAAGGACTAACAGACAAAACAGGATTGTTATAACAAAATAAGTGTCCATGAGCCATAATTGTAATTTTCTGATGAGGTTTATATGGAGGAAATGCTTTTTTGTCAAGATAATTTTATGGTCGGTGCACTTGTCGAAGGATTGTGTATGGCAAGTTGTTAATCTGTTGTATGTTCAGGTTATTGAGGGCGATAAGAATATATTTATTGACATCTAAAAAATAATTGACTATGTTTGCGGCATTGAGCTAGGCATATATGTGGTGCAAAAGGTTTTGTTTGTACTATGTTGTGTTTTGTTATTTTCTTTCCGGTTTGGAAATGAATGGTTTTTAATTTTTTTTTATAATGGATAGGATCCATGGCAAAAGTTAGTCCAATACAGTTTTTTAGACAAGTAAAACAGGAAGTCAAGAAAGTTACTTGGCCGACCAAGAAAGAGGTTTTGCAAACATCTACAATGGTTATCATTTTGGTATCAATTGCAGCTGCATTTTTCTTCTTTGTTGATCAAATTCTCGGTTGGATGGTGCAGTTAATATTTGGTCTTGGAGTTTAGTTGTATGTCAGCACGTTGGTATGTTCTTCACGTTTATTCCGGTTCGGAGAAAAAAGTTGCCGAATCTATTCGTGAACAGGCTGTTTTGAAGAAAATGGAAGACAAAATTCTGGAAGTAATTGTTCCGACAGAAGATATTGTTGAAGTTAAAAAAGGTGCAAAAGTAAACAGTGAACGCAAGTTTTTCCCTGGTTATGTTTTAATTAAAATGGAAATGACGGATGATTGCTGGCACGTTGTTAAGAATACGCCGAAAGTTACCGGATTTTTAGGCAGCCGCAACAAGCCGCAGCCGATTACGGAAGCTGAAGCTCAACGCATTATTACTCAGATGCAGGATGGTGTTGAACGGCCTCAAACGGTTGTTGATTATGAAGTCGGCGAACAAATTCGCGTTATCGATGGTCCGTTTGCTTCTTTTGTCGGTTTGGTTGAAGATGTTGATGCCGAAAAAGCTCGTTTGAAGGTTTCTGTTTCTATTTTCGGACGTTCTACTCCGGTTGAATTGGAATTTTCACAAGTAGAAAAAATCTAACAGAAAATATCTTTAAATAAAAAAGTTCTCTTCGGGAGAACTTTTTTCGTATCAAGGAGAAAATAATGTTTAAAAACTTTATTAATGAATTTAAGAAATTTGCAATGAGAGGCAATGTTATCGATATGGCTGTCGGTATTATCATTGGTGCCGCTTTCGGAAAAATTGTCGACTCTTTGGTTAAAGACGTTATCATGCCGCCAATCGGTCTTTTGTTGGGAAAGGTGGATTTCTCAAATCTGTTTGTGGTTTTGAAAGACGGAGCCGAAAAAGCCGGTCCGTATGTTTCTTTGGATGCCGCTCAGAATGCCGGAGCCATTACCGTTAACATCGGTTTGTTCATTAATGCGGTTATCAGCTTCACAATCGTGGCTTTTGCCGTTTTTATCTTAATTAAGGCGATTAATGAACTTCAAGCCAAAATGTTAAAGCAGGAAGCCGCGGAAGAGGCCAAAAAAGCCCCTACGACAAAGAAATGCCCGTTCTGTTGCTCCGAGATTGCCATTGAAGCCGTGAAATGTCCTCATTGCACATCGGATTTGGATGTTTCAAAAAAATCGAAAAAGTAAAAAAGAGCCCTCTTCGGAGGGCTTTTTTAGTTGGCATTTTTCCGAATCGAATCAAAGACTTGAATCGGAATTTTTTTGAAAAAAATGCTTGCAAATTGAATCGGTTGTGGTATACAGGGGCGACTCTGAAAGGGAGGAATCTGCCTTTGATGAGTGCGAATCGTGAATTTTAATTAATTTTGTGGGAGGCGAGCCATCGTCTTGTTACCACAAAACCTAACAGAGGTATGAAAATGGCTAAGTCTAAAAAGAAAATTTTAGGATTAATCAAGCTTCAAATCCCTGCCGGAAAGGCTAACCCTTCTCCGCCAGTTGGTCCTGCTTTGGGTCAAAAAGGCTTGAACATTATGGAATTCTGCAAAGCATTCAATGCAGCTACTCAGAAAATGGAACCGGGTATTCCTGTTCCGGTTGTTATTACAGCCTATGAAGACAAATCTTTTACTTTTGAAACAAAACTTCCGCCGGTTGCTTATTACATTAAGAAAGCCGCTAACGTTAAGTCTGCTTCAAAAGAACCGGGTAAAGTTGTTGCCGGACAGATTACAATTGCTCAGGTTAAAGAAATCGCCGAAGCTAAATTGCCTGATTTGAACTGTTCTACAGTTGAATCTGCAATGAATATGGTTAAAGGCCAGGCTGTTTCTATGGGTATTAAGGTTGTGGAGTAGTATGATGCAGGGAAAAAGAATCGTAAACGCTTATAAAACAGTTGATAAAAATCAGGCTTATGCTCTGAATGAAGCTGTTAAAATCGTTAAAACCAATGCTACTGCAAAATTTGACGAAACAATTGATGTTGCAATCAATCTGGGTGTTGATCCGAAACATGCCGACCAGATGGTTCGCGGTGTTTGTGCTTTGCCTCACGGAACAGGTAAAACTATCCGCGTTGCCGTTTTGGCTCAAGGTGAAAAAGCCGATGAAGCTAAAGCTGCCGGTGCAGATGTTGTCGGTGCCGAAAACTTAATCGACTCTATCCTTTCCGGTAAAATCGATTTCGACAGATGTATTGCTACTCCGGATATGATGGGCTTGGCCGGTAAGGTTGCCCGCGTTCTGGGTCCTAAAGGCTTGATGCCAAACCCTAAATTGGGTACGGTTACCGCTGACGTTGCGACTGCCGTTAAGAAGGCTAAGGCTGGTGAAGTTCAGTATCGTGTTGAAAAAACGGGTATTGTTCACGCCGGTATTGCAAAGGCTTCTTTCTCTGAAGAACAGATTTATGAGAATGCCAAAACCTTCTTGGATGCAATTATTAAAGCAAGACCTCAAGGTGCCAAAGGTACTTATATTAAGAAGATTACTTTGAGCAGCACCATGGGTGTCGGCGTAAAAGTTGACGCTGCCGCTTTGTAAGAATTTGCATGGCGGGTCTGGTTTCATATCAGACAAGCGAAAAAGTTTTGGGTGATGAACTTTAATCATCACCCACTCTTCAAGAGCAGGGCTGTTGTTTTGCTCTTGGAAACTGTCCAAGACCGTAGGTGGTCGGAACAAAGTTTGAAAGTTATTTTTAACGGAGTTCAAATCTTAAATATCCTACGCAGACGGGAGTTGAGAAATATTTTAATATCTTTTTCTCCTGGACAGATTAGGTCCCGCCGGACGGCTTGTTTGAGGAGAACTCCTTAAATCGGTTTAGGACGGTGGAAAGTGTAAAGAAACGGCATCTTTTGTTTTTTATCAAGGGATGTTTAATTTGGAGACAAATAAGTGAACCGTGAAGAAAAAGCACAACTGCTCAGCGAATTGGCTGAATTGTTTAATGGTTCTGAAATCGTAGTTGTATCACACTATAAAGGTCTTACAGTTAAAGAAGTTTCAGAATTGAGAGACAATATCAGAAAAGCCGGAGCAGGTTTCAGAGTTACTAAAAACCGGATTACTCGTCTTGCTCTCAAAGGCACAAAGTTTGAAGCTTTGACTGATTTGTTCAAAGGTCCGACAGCAATCGCATTTGCTAACGATCCGATCTCGGCTTGTAAAGCTTGTGTCGAATTTTCCAAAAACAACGAAAAATTAATCGTTGTTGGCGGTGCTATGGGAACAGGTGTTCTTTCTACAGCTGAAATCAACAAATTGGCTACTATTCCGTCTATGGACGAACTCAGAGCCAAAATCATCGGCCTCCTGCAGGCTCCTGCCGCTCAATTGGCAAGAGTTACAAAGGCTTACAGCGAGAAAGAAGCCGCTTAATTATTTTTTGTTTTTTATGCTGTCTGACAGTTCTAAAAACAAAAGATTTTAAGCTAGAGAGTAACAAAGTTTTTAATTTGATTTAATTTATTTTATTGGAGAAAAAAAATGGCCGATTTAGCCAAATTAGTAGATGAATTATCAGCTTTGACAGTTATGGAAGCTGCTGACTTGTCAAAAATGTTAGAAGAAAAATGGGGCGTTTCTGCCGCTGCTGCCGTTGCCGTTGCTGCCGGTGGTGCTGCAGGCGGTGCCGCTGCTGCTGAAGAAAAAGATGAATTTGATGTTATCTTGGCAGATGCCGGTGCAAACAAAATCAACGTTATTAAAGAAATCCGTGCAATCACACAATTGGGCTTGAAAGAAGCTAAAGACTTGGTTGACGGTGCTCCTAAAACTGTTAAAGAAGCTGCTCCTAAAGCTGAAGCTGAAGAAATCAAAGCTAAATTGGAAGCCGCTGGTGCTAAAGTTGAACTTAAGTAATTAAGTTTTGATATACGGTGGATTTGAGGAAAACTCAGTGTTTTTCTTCAAATCCTTTCCGTGTATTTCGGTATTATTAAGAATCTTTCCGAAGACGTTTGGGAATGTTCTTAAGTTCTAAGCTTAATTACCGGAGTGCCGATGAGGGAGTTTAGAGCGGAATTATTTTCAAAAAGGGCTGTTGGAATCAGGCCCTTGACTCATTTTAAATGCAAAAGTTGTTTTACGCTTTTTTAAGAGTTGGTATTAGTATGTAATCATCGTTAAGAGGATATGTCTGTATCCGAGGGTTTGGCGAGATTGTAAAACTTTTAATTATATTTAACCCTTCTGTAATCGGGTTTCAGTTCAGGCTGATAGGATTGTTACAGAAATCTTAACCAAAGGGATGAAAGCACAATGAAAGAATCTTATACGAGCAAAAGACGTGTAAGAAAAAACTTCGGCAAAATTGATGCTGTTGCTGATATGCCGAGTTTAATCGAAGTTCAAACCGGTTCATATGCTGATTTTATCGAGTCCGATAAAAACGGAGAGCCTTGTGAGTTCGGTCTTGAAGAAGTATTCAAATCAATTTTTCCTATTAAAGATTTTTCAGGCAACGGTGAGTTGGAGTTTGTTAAATATGAACTCGAAGAGCCAAAGTATGACGTTGAAGAATGTATTAAACGCGATATGACTTATGCCGCTCCTGTAAAGGCTACTTTGCGTTTGGTCGTTTGGGACGTGGATGAGGCTACCGGTGCAAAATCTATCCATGACATCAAGGAACAAGATGTTTATATGGGTGATATTCCGTTGATGACGGATAAAGGTACTTTTATCTGCAACGGAACCGAGCGTGTCGTCGTTTCTCAGATGCACCGTTCTCCGGGCGTATTTTTTGACCATGACAAAGGTAAGACAGTTGCTTCCGGTAAATATTTGTTTGCCGCCCGTGTTATTCCTTACCGCGGTTCATGGCTTGATTTTGAATTTGATGCCAAAGATTTGGTTTATGCCCGTATTGACCGCCGCCGCAAATTGCCGGTAACTTCTATTTTGTATTCTTTGTATTCCAAAGAAACCGAAGCTAAAATTGCCAAATTGGCCAAAGAAGGCAAGAAGATTGATCCGGCTGAAATCAAAGGAATGGATAAAGAAGAAATTCTTGCTTATTTCTATGATGTTGATACCTATCTGGCTGACAAAAAAGCTTGGAAAGTTAAGTTTGAACCATCTCGTATGAAGGGTGTTAAATTTGACTTTGATTTGGTTAATGCCGCAACGGGTGATGTTGTTCTGGAAAAAGGCAAAAAGCTGACTCCGAGACTGGCTCAAAAATTGGCTGACGAAGGTTTGGAATATTATAAAGTTTCCGCAGAACAGATGTATGGAAAATTCCTTGCCGCTGCTGTTGTTGAGAAGAAAACGGGTGAAGTTGTCGCTGATGCCGGTGCCGAACTGAACGAAGAAGTTTTGGCTAAGATTTCTCAAGCAAAAATCAACGAAATCAAAACATTGTATATTGACGGTGTTAATGTCGGTCCGTATATCAGAAATACTTTGGAAGCTGACAAAAACAACTGTCGTGAAGAAGCTTTGCTTGATATTTATCGTGTTATGCGTCCGGGTGAACCGCCGACATACGAAACAGCAGACCAGTTGTTCAAGGCTTTGTTCTTTGACAATGAACGTTATGACTTGTCTTCCGTCGGTCGTGTGAAGATGAATGCTTCCTTGGATATTTCCTTTGATGAAGCTCCGGATACATGTCGTGTTCTGCGTAAAGACGATATTTTGAAAATTGTTAAACACTTGGTTGAGTTAAGAGACGGAAAAGGCGAAGTTGACGATATTGACCACTTGGGCAACCGTCGTGTTCGTTCTGTCGGTGAATTGATGGAAAACCAATATCGTATGGGCTTGCTCAGAATGGAAAGAGCTATTCGTGAAAGAATGTCTTCCGAAGTTCTGAACAATGTTAAGCCGCAGGATTTGGTTAACGCTAAGCCGATTGCTTCCGTTATCAGAGAGTTCTTCGGTTCTTCTCAGCTGTCTCAATTTATGGATCAGAACAACCCGTTGTCTGAAATTACGCATAAACGTCGTTTGTCTGCATTGGGACCTGGCGGTTTGTCTCGTGATCGTGCCGGTTTTGAAGTCCGCGACGTACATCCGACACACTATGGCCGTATCTGCCCGATTGAAACTCCGGAAGGTCCGAACATCGGTTTGATTAACTCTTTGTCTACATACGCAAGAATTAACAAATACGGTTTCATTGAATGTCCTTACCGCAAAGTCGTAAACGGAAAAGTTACTTCCGATGTGGTTTATTTGTCAGCTAATGACGAAGGCAAATTCAAAATTGCGGAAGCCAATGCAAAAGTTAATCCGGACGGTTCTTTTGTGGAAGATTTGATTGCCTGCCGTAAAGCCGGTGAATTTGAATTTTCCGTTCCTGAAGAAATCGACTTTATTGACGTTTCTCCGAAACAATTGGTTTCTGTTGCTACGGCTTTGATTCCGTTCTTGGAAAACGATGACGCTAACCGTGCTTTGATGGGTGCGAACATGCAGCGTCAAGGTGTGCCTTTGCTTCGTTCGGAAGCTCCTCTGGTCGGTACCGGTATGGAAGCAACCGTTGCGAAGGATTCCGGTGCAACTGTTGTGGCTAAGTATGACGGTATTGTTGACGCTGTTGACGCTAACCGCATTGTGGTTCGTTCTCATAGCGACAATGCTGCCGACGTCGGTGTAGAAATCTACAAATTGCAGAAGTTCCACCGTTCTAACCAAAATACCTGTATTAACCAAGTTCCGCTCGTAAAAGTAGGGGATGAGGTTAAAGCCGGAGATATTATTGCCGACGGTCCTTGTACCGATATGGGTGAACTGGCTTTGGGTAAAAACGTTTTGGTTGCCTTTATGCCTTGGAACGGTTTGAACTACGAAGATGCTATTTTGCTGTCTGAGCGTGTTTCCCGCGATGATGTGTTCACTTCTCTTCATATTGAAGAATTTGAAGTCATGGCTCGCGATACCAAGCTTGGTCAGGAAGAAATTACCCGCGATATTCCGAATGTCGGTGAAGAAGCTCTGCGTAATCTGGATGAGGCCGGTATTGTTTACATCGGTGCCGAAGTTAAAGCCGGTGATATTCTGGTCGGTAAGGTTACTCCGAAGGGCGAATCTCCGGTAACTCCGGAAGAAAAACTGCTTCGTGCCATCTTTGGTGAGAAAGCTTCTGACGTTCGCGATACCTCCCTCCGTGTTCAGCCGGGTATTGAAGGTATTGTGGTTGACGTTCATGTGTTCTCCCGCCGCGGTGTTGAAAAAGACGAACGTGCTTTGTCTATTGAGCAGGAAGAAATTTCTCAGCTGGCTAAAGACCGTGATGATGAAATTGCCATTATCCGCCGCTCTTTTGAAGCTCGTCTGCGTTCAATGCTGAGCGGACACAAAGTGGTTGACGCACCGAAGGGAATTACCAAAAACACGGTTGTTTCCGACAAGGTTCTGGACAGTATTCCTTCTTCACAATGGCGTAAAATCGTTGTAAAAGACGAAGACGTTATGGCTAAAGTGGAAGAGTTTATTGCCGCTTATGACGCTCGTCTGGAGAAGATTCAGAAGCACTTTGAAAACAAGGTTGAAAAAGTACAACGTGGAGATGATTTGCTCCCTGGTGTTCTGAAAATGGTTAAAGTTTTCATTGCTACCAAGAGAAAAATCCAAACCGGTGATAAAATTGCCGGACGCCACGGTAACAAAGGTACGATTTCCCGTGTTCTTCCGTTGCAGGATATGCCTTATATGGAAGACGGTACACCGGTTGACATCGTGTTGAACCCTCTGGGCGTGCCTTCCCGTATGAACGTCGGACAAATTCTTGAAACCCACTTAGGTTGGGCAGCAAAAGAACTTGGCCAGCAGTTAAACGAGATGTGCGAACAGTATAAACGCGGTGAAAAAACAGCCGATGAACTGAATGCCAAATTGAAAGAAATTTACGGTGAAAAACAGTTTAATAATGAAGTTGCCAAATTGAATGACGCTGAAAAGATGGAAATGATTTCCAACTTGAAACGCGGTGTTCCGATGGCTACTCCGGTATTTGATGGTGCAACCGGTGATGACATTAATGCAATGCTTACCATGGCCGGCCTGCCGACTTCAGGACAAATTGATTTGTATGACGGACGTACCGGTGAGAAATTTGACCGTAAAGTTACTGTCGGTATCATTTATATGATTAAACTTCACCACATTGTTGATGAGAAAATGCACGCCCGTTCTGTCGGTCCGTACAGTTTGGTTACTCAACAGCCGTTGGGCGGTAAAGCTCAATTCGGCGGACAACGTTTCGGTGAGATGGAAGTTTGGGCACTGCAAGCTTATGGTGCTGCTTACACCTTGCAGGAAATGTTGACTGTGAAGTCTGACGATGTCAACGGTCGTACAAAAGTTTATGAAGCAATTGTACGCGGTGATGACGGATTTGAAGCCGGTATTCCGGAATCCTTTAACGTTTTGGTTAAAGAAATCAAATCTCTGTGTCTGAACGTTGAATTGTTGAACGAAGAAGTTTAAGGTAAAGGAGTTTTATTTACATGAATGATATTATGAAGTTTTTTGGTCAACAGGTCTCCGGTGATTCTTTTGACCAAATCAAAATCTCAATAGCCTCGCCTGAACAAATTCGTTCTTGGTCTTACGGTGAGGTCAAAAAACCTGAAACGATTAACTATCGTACGTTCAAGCCGGAACGCGACGGTCTGTTTTGTGCTCGTATTTTCGGTCCGGTTAAAGACTATGAATGTTTGTGCGGTAAATATAAAAGAATGAAATACCGCGGCGTTGTCTGCGAAAAGTGCGGCGTTGAAGTTACACTTTCCAAAGTTCGTCGTGAGAGAATGGGACATATTGAGTTGGCAGCTCCGGTTGCTCATATCTGGTTCTTGAAATCTCTGCCGAGCCGTATTTCCATTCTGACCGATATTCCGATGAAGGCTTTGGAAAGAGTTTTGTATTTCGAAAGCTACATCGTTATTGAACCGGGCTTGACTCCTCTGGGCGTTAATGAACTTCTGACTGAAGAACAGTATCAGGAAGCCATTGACGAATATGGCGAGGATTCTTTCCGGGCAGGTATCGGTGCCGAAGCATTGAAAGAAATTTTGGCCTCTATTGATTTGGAAGCCGAAAGAAAAGCTATTCGCGAAGAATTGAAAGACAATGCTTCCGAAGCAAAACGCAAAAAACTGATTAAACGCTTAAAGATTATTGAAGCATTTATCAGTTCAAATGCCAAACCGGAATGGATGGTTCTGGATGTTTTGCCGGTTATTCCGCCTGAGCTCCGTCCGTTGGTTCCGTTGGATGGCGGTCGTTTTGCCACTTCCGATTTGAACGATTTGTATCGTCGTGTTATTAACCGTAACAACCGTTTGAAGAGATTGATTGAACTGCACGCTCCGGATATTATTATCCGCAATGAAAAGAGAATGTTGCAGGAAGCTGTTGACGCATTGTTTGATAACGGCCGCCGTGCCCGTGCCATTACAGGTACCAACAAACGTCCGCTGAAATCTTTGTCTGATATGTTGAAAGGTAAACAAGGACGTTTCCGTCAGAACTTGTTGGGTAAACGTGTTGACTATTCCGGTCGTTCCGTTATTACCGTCGGTCCTGAACTGAAATTGCATCAGTGCGGTTTGCCGAAGAAGATGGCTTTGGAATTGTTTAAGCCTTTCGTTTATGCAAAATTGGAATTGTACGGACACGCAACAACCATTAAAGCGGCAAAACGCATGGTTGAAAAAGAGCGTCCGGAAGTTTGGGATATCTTGGAAGAAGTCATTCGTGAGCATCCGGTTCTGTTAAACCGTGCTCCGACTTTGCACCGCTTGGGTATTCAGGCTTTTGAACCGGTTCTGGTCGAAGGTAAAGCTATTCACCTGCATCCGTTGGTATGTACCGCGTTCAACGCAGACTTCGACGGAGACCAAATGGCCGTTCACGTTCCTTTGTCTGTTGAAGCTCAGTTGGAAGCCCGCGTTTTGATGATGTCTACCAACAACATCTTGTCTCCGGCTTCCGGTAAACCGATTATCGTCCCTTCTCAAGATATGGTTTTGGGTATTTACTATCTGACTTATGATGCCGATGGTTTGAAGGGTGAAGGTTCTGTCTTCTCTGATTTCAATGAAGTTGAAATGGCTTTGGACGCCAAAGCTGTTGACTTGCATGCAAAAATCAAATGCCGTATGGAATATGTTGCCGATGACGGCGAAATCAAATATGGTATTGTTGACACAACACCGGGACGTATTATCGTTTCTCAGATTTTGCCGAAACATCAGAATGTTCCGTTCTCTCTGGTTAACCGTTTGGTTAAAAAGAAAGAAATCGGTGAGATTATTGATATCGTTTATCGTCATTGCGGACAGAAAGAAACCGTTCTGTTTGTCGACAAGATTATGACCCTCGGATTTACCAATGCTTGTAAGGCAGGTATTTCTTTCGGTAAAGATGACCTTATTGTTCCTGATGCGAAGAAGGCTTTAATCGAAGATACGGAAAAACAGGTTAAAGAATTTGAACAACAGTATCAAAACGGTTTGATTACCAAAGGTGAAAAATATAACAAAGTCGTCGATATTTGGGCATCCTGCACAGATAAGATTGCCGATGAGATGATGAAAAATATTTCTAAAACCGAAAACGGCTATATCAACTCCGTATACATGATGGCTCACTCCGGAGCCCGCGGTTCCGCAGCTCAAATGCGTCAGTTGGCCGGTATGCGTGGTTTGATGGCTAAACCGAGTGGTGAAATTATTGAACAACCGATTATCTCAAACTTTAAAGAAGGTTTGACGGTGTTGGAATACTTTAACTCCACCCACGGTGCTCGTAAAGGTTTGGCCGATACCGCTTTGAAAACCGCAAACTCCGGTTATCTGACCCGTCGTTTGGTTGACGTTGCTCAAGACGTTGTCATTACCGAAACCAACTGCGGTACGGAAAGAGGTATCATTGTTCGTCCGGTTGTTGACGGCGGTAACGTTATTGTTTCCATCGGCGACAGAATTCTCGGTCGTACAATTCAGGAAGATATTGTTCATCCGGAAACCGGTGAAGTTTTGGTTCAAAAAGGCAAACTGATTGATGAAAACGATGTTGAAGTCGTTGAAAAAGCAGGTGTTGAACAGGTTAAAATCCGTTCCGTATTGACTTGTGAAACTAAAAACGGTGTTTGTGCCGCTTGTTACGGTCGTGATTTGGCTCGCGGTACTCCGGTTAATATCGGTGAGGCTGTCGGTGTTATTGCCGCTCAGTCAATCGGTGAACCGGGTACACAGTTGACCATGAGAACGTTCCACATCGGTGGTGCTGCTTCGAAATCTGCAGAACAGGCTTCTGTCGAAGTTCCGTTCGCAGGTGTTCTGAAGCTCGAAAACAACCATATGGTTATTAACTCCGAAGGTGTCGGTATTGTTCTGGCTCGTAACTGTGAAATCGTGATTGAAGATGACAAAGGCCGTGAAAAATCACGCCACCATATTCCTTACGGTTCAAGAGTTTTGGTTGAAGAAGGCTCTAAAGTTAAAAAAGGCCAAAAAGTTGCTGAGTGGGATCCGTTTACTATTCCGGTTATTTCAGAAAAAGCCGGTAAAGCAGAATTGGTTGACCTCATTAACAATGTTTCCATTAAGGAAAGTGTTGACGAGACCACAGGTATTGTTTCCAAGGTTGTTATTGACTGGCGTTCTCAGTCCAGCAGTGCAGGCTTGAAGCCAAGCATTATCCTGAAAGATGCTAAGGGCAAGCCGGTTAACTTTGATAACGGCAAAGAAGTTCGTTATTATCTGTCTGTGGATGCCATTCTGACGGTTGATAACGGAGCTGATGTTAAAGTCGGTGATGTTATTGCCCGTATTCCTAGAGAAAGCTCTAAGACAAAAGATATTACCGGTGGTTTGCCTCGTGTTGCCGAATTGTTTGAAGCTCGTCGTCCGAAAGATCAGGCAATCATTTCCGATATTGACGGTATGGTTGAATTTGGTAAGGACTATAAGGCTAAACAAAGAATTACGGTCGTACCGAAGAAGGGCGAGGCTCTTGAATATCTGATTCCGAAGGGACGCCATTTGGTTGTTCAGGACGGAGATGTTGTGAAGAAAGGTGATTTGCTGGTAGAAGGCACACCGGCTCCGCACGATATTCTGCGTGTTCTGGGTGTTGAAAAACTGGCCGAGTATCTGGTTAAGGAAGTTCAAGACGTTTATCGTCTGCAAGGTGTTAAGATTAACGATAAGCACATTGAAGTTATCGTTTCTCAGATGTTGAGAAAAGTTGAAGTTACCAAAGTCGGTGATACAACTTTCTTAATCGGGGAACAGGTTGACAGAGATGTCTTTGAAGCTGAAAATGCAAAGACCGTTGCAGAAGGCGGTGAGCCGGCTGAGGCTGATCCGATTTTGCTGGGTATTACCAAAGCATCACTTCAGACGAAGTCTTTCATCTCCGCAGCGTCCTTCCAAGAGACAACCAGAGTATTGACCGAAGCTGCCGTTGCCGGTAAAGTTGATACCCTGACCGGACTGAAAGAAAACGTCATTGTCGGTAGATTAATCCCTGCCGGTACAGGTACGGTTCTGCGTGCTCTGAAGAAAGTTGCCGCTCAAAACGATAAGGAAATCCTTGCGTTGAAAGAAGAAGCTGCTCAGGCACAATTGGAACATTCGGCTGAAGTAAAAGCTGAAGAACCGGCAGAATAGTTTCTGACGTAAATCTTGAAAAACTCCCGCGGGTAACTGCGGGAGTTTTTTTGTATGAAAAAAAATCTTGAACTTTTTTTATTGATATAGTATTTATGAGGGCGATTTTTTTAAGACAATGTAAAATATTATGTGGTGCACGGCATTCATCGTTTCTAATCTGGTATGGATAGTTCTGTATTGCAGATTAAAGAGAAAAGTCAAGCGATCGAAAACAGAAATTAAAAGGTTAAAGCGAGAGCTTTATATTTCTTTCTCAAGTCATTAATTACTAATTAAAAAATAAACGAAAATGGAAGTGTTATCTATTATGTTTTTTGCAGTCGTGATGTTTTTGATTCTTTGGTCAGGCGTTGCTTACACCGAGAATAGTGTCGAGAAATTCTATAAAAAGAATAAACTCGAAAATACGGAAGACTGAGTTCCAAGACATTAAAAAAAACAGGAACAAGCGAGCGTTCTTCTTTTGAGAGAAGACGCTCTTTTTTATTTTGTGATGACCAATATAAAAAAACTTGTGCTTTGTCGTGGAATCTTTTAAATTGAAAAGCAGTTTTAATTCAGGAGAAATGATATGAAAAAAACAGTTTTAAGCTTGGTTGCGGTTTCTTTTTTAGCCGCTTGTGCAACTGATCCGTATACCGGAGAAAGCAAGGTTTCTAAAACGGCATGGGGAACAGGTATCGGAACTTTGGCCGGGGCAGGAATAGGTGCTTTGGTCGGTGGTGAGAAAGGAGCCTTAATCGGTGCCGGTGTGGGTGCTGCGAGCGGTGCGGCCGTTGGCGGCTATATGGATATTCAGGCTCGCAAATTGCGTCAGGAACTTTTGGGAACGGGGGTTCAGGTTAAGCAGGCAGATGGCCGTGTTTATCTGATTATGCCGAGTAATATTACTTTTGCTACGGATTCCGCAGTTTTCAAACCGGCATTTAATCCTGTTTTGGATTCAGTGGCTAAAGTCATTGCCGAATATGACAAGACGTTGGTTCAAATTACCGGTTATACGGATAATACCGGTTCTTTGGCTTATAATAATCAATTGTCCTTGAAACGTGCAGATGCCGTTGCAACATATCTGAAACTGCGAAATGTTGCCGCTAATCGCATCAGTGTTTCCGGCATGGGACCAAACAATCCTATAGCCTCTAATTCAACAGCTGCCGGAAGAGAGCAGAATAGAAGGGTTGAGATTACGCTTATCAATAACCAGTAAAAAACTCGTATAATGGTCATCTAATACAGATTGGTCGAGTTGAAAGTTTCCTCACGTACGTTTATGTACGCTGCGGTACTTTCACTCTTCAATCTTATTATATGACTCATTCTCCGAGTTTTTGTAAAAACTCATCTAGCTGGTAACTAATACAGAAATTTCAGATAAAATGCTCGGTCATGTACTATTGGGTACACTCCCTCACATTTTTCTTTATTTCTTATTATTTCCCTCGTTCTCCGGATTTTTTATGTTGTCTAATACAGATTGGTCGAGTTGAAAGTTTCCTCACGTACTTTCACTCTTCAATCTTGTTACATGACTTATCAATTTATTAAAAAAGCCTCCGTTTCGGAGGCTCTTTTTGGTTTATAACGATAATAATTTTTGAATGACGTTTATTTACGACGCAGGAAAGATGGAATCTCCAAATTCAATCTGTCTTCTGTGTGGTATTCGTCATCAGAGAAAGAAGGAGTTACAGCTTCTTGAATATGCTCTTGCTCTTTTTTCTTTCTGTTTCTTCTGGCGATGGAAAAACCTGTTACTCTTTCAATCAGAGTAGGGGTATATTCTTCATCGTCATTCACAATCAATTCTTCAGGCTCTTCCTGTTTGCGGCGAGCGAAAGGGGTTGGATTGTGATCCGGGAATAATTCCGGCTCTTCTTCAATGGTTCTGATAGAACTTTTAGCCGTAAAAACATTTTCGTTTGAAGACAGGATGTTCTCTAATTGAGCTTCCGAATTTAAGTCTTCTGATTTGTTAATAATAGCTTTGAACAAAGAAGATGCTTTTGGCATTTCGTTTAAAACCGGAGATCTTTCCAGAGTATCGAAATCCTCAAACTTTTCTTCTTCAATGGAAGTCTGGATAATAGGTTCTTCCTTTTGTTCAGGTTCCGTATCGCCGGAGAGAATTGATGATGCGTCAATCGTTTCGGCGATGGTTTCGACAACTTCTTTTTCTTTAGTTGCCGAGAATTTCTCAAGGTTTGAATCCAACTCCGGAGTAGGGGTCGGAGTTACATCCAAATCTTTAATATAACTTTCTTCAATATAACTTGTCGGTTTGTTGTTTACTTGCGGTTTCGGTTGTACGCCTTTGGCATCGCCGATGCCTGTTGCAACAATGGAAACGCGGATTTTACCGGCCAGGTTTTCATCAAAGCTTGAACCGAAAATGATGTTGGCATCTTCGTCAACTTCTTCTTTGATGCGGCTGGCAGCTTCGTCAATTTCAAACAGGGTAATATCTGAACCGCCGGTAATATTTATCAGGACACCCTTTGCACCCTGCATGGAACAATCGTCAAGCAACGGGTTGGCCAAAGCTTGTTCGGCAGCTTTGACTGCACGGTCTTCGCCTTCGGCTTCTCCTGTTCCCATAATGGCTTTGCCTTTGTCTTGCATAATGCTTTTGATATCGGCAAAATCAAGGTTGATTAATCCCGGCATCATCATCAAATCGGTAATGGAACGAACACCGGCGTATAAAACATTGTCCGCCATAATGAAAGCATCGGCCAAGGTTGTTTTTTTGTCGGCAATACGGAATAAATTTTGGTTTGGAATGATGATAATACTGTCTACAGAGGAGGTGAAATCTTCAACTGCGGCTTCGGCCGTTTCATAACGTTTACGGCCTTCAAACTGGAACGGTTTGGTAACAACACCCACTGTCAAAATACCTTTTTCTTTTGCCAGTCTGGCAACAACCGGAGCTGCTCCGGAACCTGTTCCGCCGCCCATTCCGGCAGTGATAAACACCATATTGGCTCCTTCAAGCTCTCTTTCAATTTCTTCTTTGGCTTCTTCAGCAGCAGCACGGCCGACTTCCGGGCGGGCACCGGCTCCAAGTCCCTGAGTGGTTTCAAGGCCCAGTTGAATTTTACGACTGGCGGATGAGTGAGCAAGAGCCTGAGCATCTGTGTTGGCAACAATGAAATCAACGCCTTCAAGTTGTTGGGCAATCATATTATTTACGGCATTTCCGCCGCCGCCGCCGACGCCGATTACGGAGATTCTTGGTTTGAGGTGGGTTATTGTTTTTTCCGGAACGGCTAACTTAATTGACATCGTATTTCTTACTCCAAAAATTTTATTCGTTTTGTTTAGAATAAGAAAAATAAATTAAGTTTTGGTTACTAAACACAATTTTTATGCTGATAATTTGTTTTATGTTTTCGGCTTGGATATTTGAAAGAAAAAGCACCCGAACAGGTGCTTTATTCAGTCTAAAAATTTTGTTTTATCCATTCGAAAATTTTACCGAATCCGCTGTTACTGCCGGATGGTTTGCTGATTATTTTATTAGGCTTTTTCTCTGTATAGTTCAGGGCAAAAAGCAATAAGCCGACGGCAGTTGAAAAAGACGGCGTGTAAAGGTTGTCGGGAAGGTTTAAGATATTTTTCGGACGTCCCAGACGAACTTGTTTATCCAACACCATGGAGGCGACTTCCCGGATGCCGGAGAGCTGGCTTCCGCCGCCGGTTAAAACAACGCGGTGGCTGGATATGTCTTTTAAGCCGTGTTCGGTCAGTTTTTTGTTTATCAATTCAAAAGTTTCTTCAATCCGCGGCGTGATGATATTAATTAAATCTGCTCTCGGAACTTGTTTTATTAAGCTGTCATCTTCTTCTCCGACCGGGTAGACATTAATAGTTTCTTCTTTGTCTTTGCTGGTCAGAAAAGCACAGCCATGCAGGGTTTTGAGCCTTTCGGCATGAGTAAAAGAGGTAGTTAATCCCCAGGCAATATCGTTGGTTACATTATTGCCGCCGACACCCAAAGATGAGAAATAAACCGGATAGCCGTGTTTAAAGGTTGCGATATTTGTTGTTCCGCCGCCGATATCAATGATAGTGGCACCGATTTCTTTTTCGTCGTCGACCAGACAGGACAAGCCGGAAGCATAGGCCGAAAAAGCTTTTTCGGCAATTTCAAGGTGAGCGTTTTCAATAACGGTAGAAATATTTTTAAATTGTATTTCGGGAATCAAGCCGAGAAGGATATTAACGGACAGGTTTTCGCCGTAAATATTTCTGGGATCTTTGATTTCATCCCCCATATCCAAACGATAGTTTGTTGGCAGGCAATGTATCAATTCGTGGTCTTCAACGTTGATTTTATTAATGCCTTTTTCAATAACCTTATTGATGTCATTTTCATTTACGGGACGGTTTTTATTAATGGAGATTGTGGCTTCTTTAACAGTGCTTTTGATTTTATCTCCGGAAATGTTGACAATAATCCGGTCAATGCGTTCGTTGGCCATTTGTTCGGCCGTTTCAACCGCATTGCAGACAGATAATGTTGCTTGATTGATATCCGTAACAATACCGTTTTTTATGCCTTTGGAGGCATTATAACCGTAGCCTACCACATTAATTCTTTTATCCCGGCTGATTTTGGCGATAACGCAGCAGACCTTGGATGAACCGATATCCAATGCGGCAACCGTTGTCAGTCGATTGAATGAATGTGGCAATGTTATATCCTCCGTTAAAAATTTTACATTTTTTGTTCTTTTTTATTTTTGCGGAGTTGTTCTTTCTCTTTTGTGCTTATTTTGCCGAGTTTAACAACAACCTTATCTTCCAATCGTAAGTCAATGATGGTTAATTTACGTTTAAGAATACCTTGTGTTGTGTTTAATTTTAATAATTTTTCCCAAGCTTTATCCGGATTTTCTTCAGGCAGTTTTACGGTAATGCCGTTTTCAATGTCATCCAAAATAATGTTCCAGCGGCGTTTGGAAATGTAACTGGCGACTTTTATGCGTTTGGAAATTTCCGGTTCGGAGGACACGAAATCAAGAAGTTCGGTTATATGTTCCGGAGCTTCTTCTCCGACAATAAGCAGTATTGGGCGGGAAGGTTTGAACGGAGCGTCAATCACGTTTCCTTCCGTGTCAATCGGGTGGAATTTTTCGGATAGCTGCCAGATGGCTCGAACTTGACGTTCCTCTATTTTGATATGCAGAATGTTAGGGAAAAAGCTTCTTTTGACAACAGCGTCCCGAACCCAAGGCAGTGTTTTTATTTTTTCCCGAATCTCCTCAAGATCAATTTCCAGGATATTGCTTTCCCGATTAAGATTTAAGGTGTTCAGTATGGCTTGTTTGGAAGTTTTGTTTCTTCCCTCAAGGATGATGTCATCAATGGTAAATCCGATAGTTCCGCTGTAATCATAGAATTGTTGCCGTAAATCGGTTATTTTCTTACTGACCAGGCTGTTTTTGATTGTGATTGTGATTGAGGCAATGAAAAAAATAAAGCCCAAAATTATCAGATTGCCAATAATGCGATAAGGCCATGTCCTTGGCAAAAAGACTTTGTTATCGGCCGGTTTTATCTGATTTTCCGGTTTATTTTCTGGTGTTTCAGCCATGTTCTTATTTATTGATACCCAAACGTTTTACTTCCCATTCCAAAGTAATGGACGTTTTATCTTTAACTTTTTGGATAATTGTTTCGCCAAGAATTTCCAAATCTTTGGCGGAGGCGTTTCCGGTGTTAATCAGAAAGTTGCAGTGTTTTTCCGAGACTTTTGCTCCGCCGATTTGTAAATCGGCACAGCCGGATTTTTTTATAAGTTCCCAAGCTTTGAGGCCGTCGGGGTTTTTGAAAGTTGAGCCGGCGGTTTTTTCATTGTAAGGCTGGCTTTTCATTCGGTATTTTTTATGCTCTTCCAATGTTTTTTTGATGTTTTCGGCGGAGCTTTTTTCTACCTTAAAGGTGATGGAGAGAATAATCCAGTCATCAGGAAAGTAACTGCTGCGGTAGGAAAGCATCAAATCGTCGACACTGACGGTTTTTTCTTCTCCCGTATCATCGATGATTCGGGCTTCCAAAATAACGTCTTTTACGGATTTTCCAAAACATCCGGCATTGGTTTTTACCGAACCGCCTATCATTCCCGGAATGGAGCAAAGAAATTCCAGACCGCCGAGCCCATGTTCAATCATGACTTTTTTGAGTTCGATGTTTTTTACGCCGGCTCCGCAGGTAATGGTGTTTTCATTGACGGTTATTTTCTTAAAATACGGGCTGTCCAATTTGATGACAACACCCGGCACACCGCCGTCCCGGACCAGAAGATTGGAACCTCCGCCGATAACGCATACCGGCAAATTATACGGTTTTAATTTTAAGAATAATCCTAAGTCTTTGCTGTCTGCCGGAACAAATAAAACTTCTGCAGGACCGCCGACGCCGAACCAGGTGTGTCGGCTTAAGGGAATATTGCTTAAATATTTTCCCCGAACTTCAGGTAACAGTTCTATAAGTCCGTTTTTCTTTTTGAATTTAAATAAATTCAGCCCCAGCATATTTATTTTCTCCGGTATCAGCGTTTGGCAATAATTTCTTTTTCAATGGCATTGGCAAAACGTTCTGCCGCATCGACAATTCCTACTTTTTTGGCATTGGCGGACATGGTTTTGAGTCTTTTTTCATCAGACATCAGCGACAACAGCAGTTCACTTAGCTTTTCTTTGGTAAAATCTTTTTGTTTTAAGACAATGCCGGCTTTAGCATCGGCAATTTCCTGAGCATTGGACGTTTGGTGGTCATCGGCGGCAATCGGAAGCGGAATGAGAATCGAAGGAAGGCCGACAGCGGCGATTTCACTGACAGAAGATGCTCCGGCTCGGGAAATAATTAAATGTGTTTGTTCATAAAGTTCCGGCATATTGTTGAAAAAATGAGACAATGTTATTTCGGCGGAAGAGCCGTCGTAGGCTTCTTTTATGGTTGGAACGTCCGCTTCCCGGCATTGCTGGAAGAGGCGGATTTTTTTCTGATCTTCTTTGGTCAGACTTTTAATGACTTCAGGAACTACATCTCCGAAGATTTTGGCTCCCTGAGATCCGCCCAAGACCATAATTTGAAATTTTTTTCCTTTGATTTCCGGATATTCCGAATCGCGAATATCGGCAATTGCTTTACGAATAGGCATTCCGGTCAAAACGGTTTTGATATTTTGAGGCGTGTATTTTACTTTTTTGAAGCTTTGGGCGATTAGCGAAGCATATTTGCTCAAAAAACGATTGGTGCGGCTCATGACGGAATTTTGTTCGTGGATGACCAAGTCAACCCCCATCAGAATAGCAGCCATGGATGCAGGGAAGGAAGCGTATCCGCCGAAACCGACTACACAGGCAGGCCGTTCCCGGAACAAAATGTATCCGGCTTGAACAATGCCCAGACAGGTTTTGAACAGGCTTTTGATTTTAAACCATTTGGATTTTCCGACCAAGGCTCCGGCATAGACGGCGTAATTTTTTATTTCGCCGAGTTTTCCTTTGTAGTTGTCTTTTCCGCGTTTGTCGGTAATCAGGGCGAGGCGGTATGCCCGTTTGTTGAGTTCTTCGGCTAAGGCTTCTGCGGGGTAGACGTGTCCGCCGGTTCCTCCGGCAGTGAGAATAATCAATGGTTTTCGGGATGATTGGTTTCTAGTTTTCATCTTTGTCCTCCGCATGTACGTTTTTACGGGTTATGGCCAATAACATTCCCATTCCGATGGCCGATGCCAGAATGGATGAACCGCCGTAGGAAATAAAAGGAAGCGTCATACCTTTGGTTGGCATAAGATGCAGGGTTGACGCCATATTGATAATGCCCTGCAAACCGAAAGAAGCGGATAATCCGGCGGCGGAAAGAATAATAAACAGATTGTTGTCTTTCATGGAAATTAACATGGAGCGAATAACAATCGTTGCAAATAAGCCTACCAGAATTAAACATAAAATCAAACCAAATTCCTCGGCGGCAACTGCAAAAATAAAATCTGTATGGGCATCGGGAATATTCAGTTTGACAATACCTTCGCCCGGTCCTCTTCCGAAGAGGCTTCCGCTTTGAAATGCCTCTAAGGATTTTTTGACCTGATAGCTCAGATTATGCTCAGAATCCAAAAACTGTTGAACCCGGGTATGGACATGGCTGAAAGTGAAGTAAGCCAAAACCATCAGCCCGATACCGACAATTCCCAATACCGTAACCAGAAGGATGGAAAGGCCGGCCAAAAAGAATTGAAAGACCCAGATGGCGGAAACGACGATGGACATTCCCACATCCGGCTGCATCAGCAATAAAATCAGCGTAAATGCGTAAAGACTCATGGAAAGGAAATTGCCCGGCATATCGCGGTATTTTTTCTGTCCTTCAAAAAGCCATGCGGCGACAACGGCAAAAAACGGTTTGATAAATTCCGAAGGTTGCAGGGAAAAGCCCAAAATGCGAATCCAACGGGAAGCCCCTTTTGTTTCTTCGCCCCAGAATAGTGTCAAAATCATCAGAAAAATTGTTGCGACATATCCCAAAATGGCCGTCCGCCTTATGGTTTTTAGGCTTTGCATGGAGAGAAAAATCATCAGGGCATAAGCCAAAGGGATGAAGAACAACTGGCGTTTGACAAAGTGAAAACTGCCGTAGCCGATGCGGTTGGCAACAGCCGGGCTGGCAGAAAAGTTGAGGAAGATTCCGACGGCAATCAGAATTGTTACCAGAGACAGCAAAACCTTGTCAACGGTCCACCACCAGTTGGCGATTAAGCTTTTGCTGTTTCTGGAAAATGAGATCAAAGTTCTGCTCCTTAGATTGTCATCAGAGAGGTCAAGCCGATAACAGCCAAAATGAAACCGATAATCCAGAAGCGGACAACGACATTTACTTCACTCCAGCCGAGCTGTTCAAAGTGGTGATGTATCGGAGCCATTTTGAAAAAGCGTTTGCCGGTTTTTTTGAACCAGAATACCTGAATCATCACGGATACGGCTTCCATTACAAAGACTCCGCCGACAATGGCCAGAAGAATTTCGTGCTTAGTCATAACGGCGATGGTACCGAGCAAAGCTCCCAATGCCAGAGAACCGGTATCTCCCATAAATACTTTTGCTTTAGGGGCGTTAAACCATAAGAAACCAACCAGACTTCCGATAATGCCGGAACATAAAACGGCAATTTCTCCGGATTGAGGAATCGGGGTAATGTAAAAGTATCTGGCAATGTCTGTTCCGCAAATGTAGGCAATAATCATAAATACCATAAATGCACAAATTGATAATCCGGCGGCTAAACCGTCAAGACCGTCGTTTAAGTTTACGGCGTTGGATGCTCCGGCAATCACTACCATGGCAAACGGAATATAAAACCAGCAAAGGTTAATTGCCACGTTTTTGAGATACGGAATATTCAGGCTGTAACGTTGATCTTCCGGTGTGGCGTAAGAAATAACCAACACTGCGGCCAAAGCTGTTGTGAACTGCAATAAAAGTTTCATTCTTGCGGTCATGGCGTTCGCCGTTTGTTTGGTAACTTTCATATAGTCATCAACGAATCCGGTTATTCCGAAAATAATCAAGACAAGAATTGCAATCCAAACAAATAAATTGCTGAGGTTTGTGCAAATAAGAGCGGTTAATATTCCTGAACCGAGAATCAGAATTCCGCCCATGGTCGGGGTTCCTTTTTTTGTTAACAGGTGGCTTTGAGGGCCGTCTTCTCTTATCGGCTGGCCTTTGCTTTGGTGATGGTGGAGAAAATCGATTAAACGTTCTCCGAAACTTAAAGAAATGAGCAGAGACACAAAAAAGGCCATGACACCGCGAGCCGTCAACGTATTGAAATAATCCGGGGCGGACAGATAATTGAAAATATAGTTTAACATTACATATTCCTTCTGGTTTAATTTGGAGGAATTTTATCGCTAAACTCTAAAGTTTTTATTAAAAATCGGCTTAATTATCTAAATACAGGGAGCTCTTTTTGTAGTTTTCAATAGCGTGGCGGATAAGCACGCCGATGATGGCGGCAACCGGAACGGCAATCATTAATCCCAGAAAACCGAGCAATACACCTCCGGCCAACAAAGCAAACATAACCCAAACCGGATGAAGCCCCACGTTTTCGCCGACGAGTTTCGGGGTTAGAAAGTTGCCTTCCAAAAATTGTCCGGTGATGAATACGATTACGACCTGAATTATCGGCATGAGAGAATCAAATTGGGCAAAAGCAATTCCCAGACTGACTACGAATCCGACAATGCTTCCGACGTAAGGGATGAACGAAATCAAACCGGCAATGAAACCGACCAAGACGCCGAGTTCCAATCCGACAAAATACAATCCAAGAGAATAGTATGTTCCGAGCAGGACGCAGACGCTGAATTGTCCGCGGATAAATCCGGACAAGGTGCGGTCTATTTCCCGAGCTTGTTGCCGAATGGAGGCTTTTGAACTTCTGGGAAGCAGGCTGTCAACTTTGGCGATGAACTTGTCCCAGTCGCGGAGCATATAGAATGTTACGACCGGAGTAATTAAAAGCAGGGACAGCAAGTTGAAGAAGGCAAATCCGCCGGTTATGACACTTCTGAATACCGATCCGACCAATTTTAATCCGTTTGTGGCGTTATTCCTCAGATAGTCTTTGATTTTGTCCGGTTCGAGATTTGGAAAGCGGTCTTGAAGTTCAATAATCAGCGGTTCTATTTTTTTGATTAAACTTCCTATATATTGAGGAACAACGGCGATGAAACGTCCCAATTGTTCATCAATGACGCCAAACAGGATAATCAGGGCCGGGACGAGTGTGATGATAACCAGAAAGAGGACTAAAAAGGTTGCCAGAGTTCTGTTCAGCCCGAGTTTGGTAAATTTTGAGGTTAACGGATCCAAAAGGTAACCGATGATAATTCCGGCAACAAACGGTAAAAGTACCGACCGGAGAATATATACGGAGGCACAAAAAAGAACAAACAGAGTCAGCCAGAATACCCAGTTGCGATTAGCCTTTTTTATTTCGGTCATGATGTATCCTTATTTATTAAATTTTTTCAATATTATAAAAGCTGCCGAAGCTTCTTAAATTGTAATACTTATCTCTTACGGCTCTTTGAAGTTTGTCTTCATTGCCGACATAGTGGATTTTAAATTGGACTTTTCCGCTGCCGATGGCATCAATGCTAATGGCGTCCACAATGGCGATACTTTTAAGCGTTTTTTCCAAACTCAGCCAATCACGGATAGCGTTATACTTATATAATACGGTTATTTCCGATTTCTGTTGGCTGTCGGCAATATCTTGTTGTTTAATCGTATTGTTGATACGGGCGGTTATTTCAGTGATGGCGTCTTCAAACAGTTGAGGGGAGCGTTCTCCGGAGACGTTAATCGTTTCCTCTGTTCCTTTTTTGGCGGAACGCAAGGTAACGGTTAAACCTTCAATTCCATTATAAACGGCGTCAGCTGTATAAATATCTGTTGTTCCGTTTATGCGGGCAATCTTATCCAAAGCTATGCCGTCTTGA
This sequence comes from Alphaproteobacteria bacterium, assembly GCA_017626035.1. Classification (GTDB taxonomy): domain Bacteria; phylum Pseudomonadota; class Alphaproteobacteria; order RF32; family CAG-239; genus JAGAJR01. The sequence continues at coordinate 41,325 of JAGAJR010000013.1, forward strand.
GAAAGAGCTCTTTCTGCCGTCATTACGGACATATTTTCTTCGGTGGACGGAAGCGGAGAGATTTTAATCTGGCCTTGTTGATAAGGTTTTTCCTCCCAGGCTTTTCTCCACAAGTTTCCTTCTTCCCACAACAGCGGCGTATCGCCGGAAAATTCTCTGAATGTCGGAATTATCAAAATATTGGCATCACTGCCGACGGCGAAAGAAATATTTTTTTCCCGCATGTAGGTTTTAAAAATGTTTTCGTTTATTGCGACTTTTAAGTCGGCTATGTAGCGGACATCCGAAACTTTTTCCGAGAGAATGGAAACTTCTTTGATGAAGTTGAGTATTTGTGCATTGCTCAGTGAAGATAACGCCTCAACACCGGAAGAAGTGGTAAAGCGTCCGGCAACAGCAAGAAATGCTTTGCGGTTAGCTTCGTTCATCGCTTTTTCGCGGGCAACGGAAGCGTTTTCGGCGGTAACATCGACCATGATTTCCGCAGAATACAAATCATTGTTTTGAGCAGCCGCCGGAGCTGCAAAACATAAAACAGCCAAACATAAAAGCAGCAGTTTCTGCACTTTTAAAAACTCCTAACCAACAATTTCCGTGCCGCTGAAAAAGAAATCAATTTCTCTTTTGGCACTTTCCGGAGAATCCGAACCGTGAACGGTATTTTTATCAATTGAAAGGGCAAATGTTTTGCGGATGGTTCCTTCTTCCGCAACGGCAGGGTTGGTGGTTCCCATAATTTTACGATACAAAGCAATTGCATCGTCGGCTTCCAAAACCTGAACGACAACCGGAGCAGAAGTCATAAAGTCGACCAAGCTGGTAAAGAAAGCCTTGTCTTTGTGTTCGGCATAAAATTCTTCAGCCTGAAGAGGGGTAAGACGGATACGTTTCTGAGCGATAATTCTTAATCCGGCGTCTTCAATCATGCTGTTTACTTTGCCGGTAATGTTGCGGGTTGTCGCATCCGGTTTAATTATTGACAGGGTTCTTTCCATGGTAATTTCCTTTTCAATCAGACAAAGCTTATTAAATTTTAAGCGATAATAGTATATTTACATCTAAAAATCAAAAGTTTTTATGGACTTTTGCAGCGAAGAGTTGTTTATTACTGATATAATTTTTTTGTGCAACATATTAAAGAGGTTAGATATAATGTCTGAAAGTGCGTACCTTAACAGTATCATTGAAAAAGCAAAACAGTATTACAAAACGATTGTTCTGCCGGAAGGCGAAGATGAAAGAGTTTTGAAAGCCGCCCACATCATTACCGAGAAAAAGGCTGCAAAGATTATCATTTTGGGTAACGAGGCAGAAATTAAAAGCTATTTTGAAAAAAACAGCTGGAGCCTTGAGGGAATAGAAATCATTCATCCGGAAACATCTCCGAAACTTCAGGAATATACCGACTTGCTTTATGAAATGCGTAAAGAAAAAGGTATGACCAGAGAGGCTGCCGCTCAAACGGTTTTGAACTATAACTACTTCGGAACGTTGATGATTAAAAACGGGGATGCCGACGGAATGGTCAGCGGAGCCAACCACTCAACGGCGGATACGGTTCGTCCGGCTTTGCAGATTATTAAATCGGCTCGCAAAGACCGAGGGGTTTCCTCTTTTCTGATTATGGTTTCCAACGGTGTGCCTTATTTGTTTTCCGATTGTGCCGTTGTCATTAATCCTAATGAAAAAGAATTGGCAGATATTGCGTTAACCAGTGCCGACACGGCTCTCAAATTCGGTATTGATCCGAAAGTGGCTATGTTGTCTTTCTCAACATACGGCTCTGGAAAAGGCGAGCAGGTTGACAAAGTGAAAAAAGCGACGGAACTTGCCAAAGAAGCTTTGGCTGCTGACGAATATAAAAATTCGGGAATTGAACTTGACGGAGAATTGCAGGTTGATGCCGCATTAAATGAAGTTGTGGCTAAGAAAAAAGCTCCGGAAAGCCATGTCGCCGGAAAGGCCAGAGTTTTGATTTTCCCTGATTTGAATGCCGGAAATATCGGCTACAAATTATTGCAGCGTTTGGGCGGATGCGAAGCTTACGGTCCGATGCTGCAGGGGTTGAAGGCTCCGGTCAATGATTTGTCCCGCGGTTGTTTTGCCGAGGATATTGTCGGGGTTATTGCCATTACTGCCTTACAGGCTGCCAAATAATTTTTATTAACCAAAACCAAGGACTTGAATATGAAAAAAATATTAGTGTTAAACGCCGGTTCCTCAACTTTGAAATATCAGTTGTTTAATGTTGACGGAGATAAATATGACGTTGTGGCTAAAGGTAATGCCGAACGTATCGGAAGAGATGCCTCTTTTGTCGGGATTAAATATGCCGACGGCAGCAAAAAAGAAGTCAATGTTGATTTACCGAATCACAATGCCGCTTTTAATGAAGTTATGAAATTATTGATGGACGGCGTGATTGCCGATTTGAGTGAGATTGATGCCATTGGGCACCGTATTGTTCAGGGTGGTTCCATTTTCAAAGAATCTACTTTAATTAATGATAAAGTAATTGAGGATATTGCCGAACTTTCGACGTTAGCCCCGTTACATAACCCTGCGGCTGTTTTGGTTATTAAAGCAGTTAAAGCCGAATTGCCGAATGTGGCACAGGTTGCTGTTTTTGACACGGCTTTTCATCAGACAATGCCTTATGAAGCTTATACCTATGCTTTGCCTGAAGAGCAGATTTCAAAATACAAAATTCGCCGTTACGGAGCTCACGGAACATCTCATAAATTTGTTGCTGAGGAAGCTGCTAAAATCATTGGTAAAAATTCAAAAATCATTACCTGCCATATCGGCAGCGGAGCCTCAATTACGGCTGTAAAAGACGGAAAATGTATTGATACCTCTATGGGAATGACTCCGTTGGCCGGTATTGTGATGGATACCCGCTGCGGCGACATTGATCCGTATATTCCGCTTTATATTATGAAAACTCAAAATCTGAGTGTTGATGAAGTTAACGATATGTTGAACAAGAAAAGCGGAAAGGCCGGTTTGACGGGATACAGCGACTCCCGCGATTTTGAAGCGGCTTATCTTAAAGGCGAACAGAAGGTTATTGACGCGATGAATGTTTATACATACAGCATTGCCAAATATATCGGCAGCTATATGGTTGCTCTCGGCGGTGTTGACGCCATTATCTTTACGGCCGGCGTCGGAGAGAATTCATCTCTGGTTCGCAAGTTGGTTCTTGAACGTCTGCATTATCTCGGAGTAGAGATTGATGATGAAAAGAATAAACAGCGTGGCGAGTTTGTCGAAATTACAAAACCGACTTCAAAAATTCGTGCTTTTGTTGTTCCGACGAACGAAGAGTTGGCAATTGCTCAAGATACGGTAAGATTGTCAAAGTAATTTTTCTGTTCTGATAGATAAATGGTTGTAAAGGGGAGATTTTTATCTCCCCTTTGTTGTTTTTTGCAAATCTCGGATTATTTCATTGATAACTTAAATTTTTAATTTAATGCGAGGTTAAAATGGGAGAAGCATTGAGAAATGTTGTTGTGCTGGTTTGGGCATTGAGTGCCGTTAACAGCAATGCCGAGGCCAAGCCGAATGTTATCGTGATTTCAGAAGAACTTAATTCTTCCCAGCCGACAATCGTGTATGGTGCGGCAGAGGAAAAAAACGGTCAGAAAGATGAAGTTATTGTGGAACAGCCTGCTGCCGGTGATAATCCGTTAGGCAATCCGATTGCAATGCCTGATGACGCTTCTCAGCCGGTTGAAGCACCGATTGTTAATGATAATCAGGAAAATAAGGCCGAAGTAAAAAAGCCGTCTGCGGAGATAAATGAAATTACGCCGCAGAATCCAAAAATTTCTCCGGAAAGGACACCGCAGAAAATGGATGATGAAATTCAAAACACATTATACGAATCCGGTGATAGAATTTATGATGTTCAATCCTATCCGGTAAAAGATGTAAAGGATATTACCGAGCCGAATGTTGACAACGAGGTTGTGAATTATCCGATTTATTAAACCCGTTTGTAATCCAGAAAAACCGGACGTCTTCCTTCTCTGATGGCTTTTCTTTGATATTTAGTCTGCACCCAGTCGGAAGGTTCGTGTTTCCAATCGTTTCCGCATTTGGCTGTCCAAACAAAATTTTTATCGGCGGCCATTTGTCGCAGTGTCCAGCCTTTGTAAACTTTATGGTCGGTGGCAACGCGAAGAATGCCGTCTTTTTTTAGAATACGGGCGATTTCTTTTAAGTTGTCAGGATTAATAAAGCGGCGGGAAGCATGGCGTTTTTTTGGCCATGGATCGGGAAATAAGACAAAAACTTTATCTACAAAATTGTCCGGTATTTTAGAAAATAACAAGCGGACATCGTCATCCCAAACACGGATGTTATCGTTTCTGCCGGGTAAAAGGGTTATTTTTTCAGGAAGATTATCTCCTTCTTTGATTCCGGTTATCAAAGTCAGCAAGTTGGCGACGCCGTTTTGAAATACTTCTGCTCCGATAAAACCGGTTTCCGGGTTGTTTAAGGCTTGTCCGGCAAGGTGTTCTCCGTTGCCAAACCCGATTTCCAGAAAAACTTTTTCAACCGGCCGGACAAACAATGTTTGTTTGTTGAAGTTAGTTTCCGGTGTGATTTTTATTGTAGGAAGAAAAGCTTCCAATAAGGTACTTTTGGCCTTGCGAATGGTTCTGCCTTTTCTGCGGCCGAAGAATTTTGGTTTATCGCTTAAAAACATTTTTTTAACTGCTCCGCTAAATCAAGTTTTTCCCATGAGAAACAACCGTTTTCCTGCGGCTGTCTTCCGAAATGTCCGTATGCCGCTGTCGGCGTATAAATCGGCCGCCTCAGGTTTAATTTGGTTATAATGTTTTTAGGGGTTAAAGAAACCATTTCATTGATGGTGTCCAGTATCTTTTTTTCATCGACTTTATTGGTTTTCCGGCAGTCAATATATAAAGACAACGGTTCTGCAATGCCGATGGCGTAAGAAACCTGAAGCAGACATTCATCAGCCAGTCCCGCGGCCACAATGTTTTTGGCGAGATAACGGAGCATATAAGCAGCCGAACGGTCTACTTTTGTGGCGTCTTTTCCTGAAAAGGCTCCGCCGCCGTGAGGGGCATAACCGCCATAATTGTCGACAATGATTTTTCTTCCCGTTAATCCGGTATCGCCGTCCGGTCCGCCGATGACAAAGCGTCCGGTCGGATTTATCAGAATGTTTTTATCTTCGGGCATCCAACCTTCAGGAAGTGTCCGGGCGATGTATTGTTTAGCAATGTGTCTGACTTCTTCTTGCGAAAGTTTGTCTGAATGCTGGGTTGATAAAACAACTGTTTTAACGGCAACCGGTTTTCCGTTGTTATCGTATTCCAAAGTTACCTGGCTTTTGGCGTCGGGTTCAATACCCGGAACCTCTCCGTTATGTCGGGCAAAGCTGAGATTTTTAAGAATTTGGTTGGACAGGTAAATAGCCAAAGGCATATATTCACTATCAAATCCTTGTTCCTTTTTTGCGTATCCGAACATTATTCCCTGATCTCCGGCTCCGTCAATATCTACTCCCAAAGCAATGTCTGCGGATTGGTGATGCAGGTAGTTGTCAATTTGAACCGTTTGCCAGCTGAAACCTTTTTGGTCGTAGCCGATATTTCGCACGGCCTGACGGACGGTATTCTCAATTTCTTCCTTGCTGATATATTCGTTGCAGCTGGTTTCTCCGGAGATGATAATCCGATTGGTCGTGGCGAGCGTCTCAATTGCACAGCGGGCGTAGTTGTCTTTGTTTAAGAATAAGTCGACGAGGCTGTCTGAGATGCAGTCGCAGACTTTGTCCGGATGTCCTTCGGAGACGGATTCAGAAGTAAACAGATATGACATTTTTGTTCCTTGAAATAAATGGGTGTCAATTGGCGAAAGTATAAAAAAAAAGCCGGCAGGTTGCCAGCTTTTTTTAGGAAATGTGCAGAAATTATTTCTTAGTCATTTTCGTCATCGTTGTTATATGTTGTTTTTGACATGGTTACAATCAAATCAAACATATGTTTTGCGGCTTTACGATTTGGAATTTTATAGTAAGCCTTTACCAACTCGATGGTTTCCTGGCGGTGCATCGGGTCAACGTCAAATTCTTCGGAATCTTCAGCCAAGCAGACCGGTGTGCTGTCCGGCAGGCTGAACATTCGAGGGCTTTGGCTGGCAACTTCCCTGTCCATATCTTCATAAAAGAAGCCGACCGGAACTTCCAGAACTTTACCGATATCCCACAGACGGCTGGCACCGACACGGTTCATTCCTCTTTCGTATTTTTGAACCTGCTGAAAAGTTAACCCCAGTAAGCTGGCTAATTTTTCCTGACTGAGACCGAGCAGGGTTCTTCTCAGTCTGATACGATTGCCGACGTGTACATCAATTGGGTTCGGTTGACCGTTTGGTGTTCTACCCCGGCTAGATTTTTTTACAGTTTCTGCAGTCATCTGTTGTTCCTTATTGTGTTATCTTATAACATATAAATATGATTTTAAGCGGGTTTCGTCAACAAATATTTATATAATATTTTATATTTTTAATCGTCAGAATAACACATTTTCCGTTTAATCTGTTGAAATAACTCTATTTAGTTGTGTTTTTCGTCAGGAAAAAAGCTAAACATATATTTAATAATGCTAATGTTAACGGTATGATATTTCTATATTTTCCGTAAAGAGTCGGCATGGAGAGGTTTTGCGGGAGAGGGATATCTTTAATGCCGGTTTCGTTGAGAGGAATGCTGTCGATGATTTCACCCGTTCGGGATATCAGGGCACTGATGCCCGAGTTGGCCGTCCGGGCAATCGTAATTCCTTCTTCAACGGCACGAAGCCTTGCGGAAGTCAAGTGTTGGTAAGGGCCGGAGCTTTCTCCGTACCAACCGTCGTTTGTCAGATTAATCAGCCAGTCCGGCTTGTTTTCTTCGTTCACTACCTCTGCGGGAAAAATTATCTCGTAGCAGATGAGGGCTCCAAACCCCGGATGGTTTCCTATTTTGATGTTTTTGTGGCCTGTTCCCGCTTTGAAATTTGCAATTGTGTTTGTTATCGGACGAACCCATTTAGGCAGATACCTGCGGAACGGGATATACTCTCCGAACGGGACGAGGTGTGTTTTGTCGTAGTAATTTTCAATGTCTCCGTTTTTGTTTAAAACAAACATGGAATTCATCGGTTGGTAGTAGTCGTAATTATCAAACTTGTATCTTACCAAACCGGTAACAAGATAGCCGTTTTCAGGAATGGCGGCGGTTACCATATTCCGGTATTCGTCTTCCATATCCAGGGCGAAAGCACTGGCAGTTTCTCCCCAGAGGACAAAGTCTGTTTTTTCTAATCCTTCCGTTTGACTGAGGGAAATATATTGTTTGAGGTTGTTTTCCAGTTCCCCTTTGTCCCATTTCATACTTTGGGGAATGCTCGGTTGAACGAATCTTAAAATTGTTTCGGAAGCTCCGCCGTCCGGGTAAACTTTCAGCCTGAATTCTCCGAAAGCAAAGATGAAACAGCTTAACCCGATGATTATTCCCAGAGAGGCATATATGGATGTTTGGGTACGATATTTAAAATATAATGCCGGAGCTGATGTCAGTAAAATGACCAACAGAGACAAGCCGTAGGTTCCGATAAGGGATGCGGTTTGAAGGGTCGCGGTATTGAAAGCCATTACCGATCCCAGCAAGTTCCACGGAAATCCCGTGAAAATGAAACTTCTTAAAATTTCAGACAATATCCAAAATGCCGGGAATGCGAAGTATTTTGCTTCGAGTTTCTTGAAAGGATAGCATAACAGGGTTGGAATTGCGGTAAATAAGCCGAAAAATGCTCCTCCGGCAATCAAACATATCGGATAGAGCCAGCCGAATTTCAGTGGTTCGACCAAAAGAGCGTTTCCGACCCAGGATAATCCGAAGCCGAAGAAGCCAAATCCGAACCAGTATCCGGCGGCAAAAGAAGCTTTGGCCGTTTCCGCTTTGTCCATTATCAGCAGGAGCAGGGTAAAGCTGATAAATAATATCGGAAAAATATGATAAGGCGGAAGAGCCAATACGGCAATAGAGCCGAGAATGAGAGATGATAATTTTTTGTGGTTGAAAATTTGATTAATCAGAGTTTGCAACATCCGTTTTCTCTTTTTTAGGGGTCGGAACAACAATCATAATTTTTTTGATACGTCTCGGGTCGACTTCCAGAATCCGAAATTTTACGCCGTTTTTATCTTCAATAATTTCACCGCGGTTCGGTATTCTTTGAGCCAGTTGGAAGACATAGCCGCCGAGGGTGTCTATTTCCAATTCTTCGTCTTTTTCGTCAGAGGTTAAATCCAGCCCCGTTGCGTCCTTGATTTCATCCAACTCGGCCCGGGCGTCGGCAATTATTAAGCCTTCGTCCTGAAGCATGATAACGTGTTGTTCTTCAAAATCGTATTCGTCTTCAATATCGCCGACGATTTCCTCAAGCAAGTCTTCAATCGTAACCAGCCCGTCAATTCCACCGTATTCGTCCACCACCATGGCCATGTGAATTTTATTGGCCTGCATTTCTCTGAGCAAATCCAGAACTCTCATAGACGGGGAAACAAACTTGATTTCCCGATTGACAATGTCTTCGACTTTAGTATTGCCTTTGCCTTTCAGAAGGCATTTAGCCAAATCTATAATGTGGATAATACCGAGAATGTCATCCATTGATTCTCCGTAAACGGGAATACGAGAGTGGCCTTTGGTAACCATCAGCTCGGCCAGTTCTTTGACTGTTCCGTCTTTATGAAAGGCGACGATATTGGCTCTGGGAATCATGGCATGGCAGCATTTTTTATCCCTCAGGCACAAAATATTGTTCAACAAAAGCTGCTCATGTTCGCTGAACTGGTCTTCCCCGTTGGAATTGGCTTCTTCAATGAGGTCTTCGATAGTTTCCCGGACGGTTTCATTTTGTTTGCGGGAGAAGATGTTTTTGATATAGCATGTAAGGGAATGGGGGTGATGGTTTTCTTCAGTCATCTCTGAATTTTACTCCTCGTAAGGATTGGCGATGTTTAATTGTTTAAGAATCTCGACTTCAAAGCTTTCCATATATTCGGCTTCATCGTCTTCAATGTGGTCAAACCCCAGCAAGTGAAGAATACCATGGGTCAGAAGATGGCAAAAATGATCTTTTAAGGAAATATTTTTTTCTTCAGCTTCTCTCTGCATGGTTTCAAGGGCGATGATGATATCGCCTAATTCTATTTCATCAAACAATTCAATGTTGTTGTCAAAATTTTCATCGTCAATATTGGCAAAGGACAAAACATTGGTCGGCTTGTCCATATTGCGAAAATCACGATTTAAGGTTTGCACTTCGTTGTCGTCGCTTAAACACAAATTTATGACTATCGGTTTGCCAATATTAAGAAAGTCAATGTCTTCGTGTTGATTTACGTAGTTAAACGCCGCAATGACGACATTGTTTGATGTCGTTTCAATGTCGTCAATGTGTTTTTCCCATGCGGGTTCGTTTAGATTTATTATTAATTGGGTTTTAGTCATATCCGTGTTGTTTTTTACCTTTTTCTTCATAAGCTTTGACTATCTTTGCCACCAGTCCGTGTCTGACGACGTCGGAAGCACTGAATGTTACGGCTCCGATACTGCTGACATTTTCCAGGGTGTCAAGAGCGTCTTTTAATCCGGAAATAACGCCGCGAGGCAGGTCTACCTGGCTTAAGTCGCCGTTGACTACCATGCGGGAGTTTTCACCGAGACGGGTTAAAAACATTTTCATCTGCATCGGGGTTGTGTTTTGAGCTTCATCCAAGATGACAAAAGCGTTGGATAATGTTCGTCCACGCATGAAAGCCAACGGGGCGATTTCGATTTCGCCGATAGCCAGTTTTTTGTCGACCTGTTCTGCCGGCAGCATTTCATATAAAGCGTCATACAAAGGGCGAAGGTACGGATCTACTTTGTCTTTTAAGTCGCCCGGAAGGAAGCCGAGATTTTCGCCGGCTTCAACGGCCGGACGGGACAGGACGATTTTATCGATTTTTCCTTCAAGCATCATGGAAACGGCCAAAGCAACGGCAAGATAAGTTTTACCGGTACCAGCAGGTCCGAGGCCGAAGACCAGTTCGTTTTTCATCATTTCCTGAATGTATTTTGCCTGCGTGGCGGAACGAGGGTAGATGTGTCTTTTTTTAGTTTTAAGGACAATATCGTTTAAGTTTTTATCGTCAATGACGGCAGGTCCTTCATCGCTCATGCGGATGGCGGCTTTTACTTCCTGTTCGGAAATTTCAATGCCTTTACTGACTTTGTGATACAGAATGTCAACAGCCGTTTTTGCTTGTTCGACGGCTTCAGCATTGCCTTTGATGGTCATTTGGTTGCCAAAGGAACCGATTTCGACATTCAGCATTGTTTCAATTAATTTTAAGTTTGTATCCGATGGGCCGACCAACTGTTGGACCAACTGATTATTGTAAAGCTCAAAACTGATTTCTGCCATTTTATACCGCCTTTCCACTCAAAGAGTTTGTTGTTGCTTCTGTTACTTGTACGTTTATGATTTTATTCAAACAATCATTGCTTAATTCCGCGTGCAGATTTTGCATGTAAGGAGTTCTGCCGATAAGCTGTCCTTTATGCCGGCCTTTGCTTTCGAATAAAACAGGCATAATTTTACCGACACATTCTTTATTAAAGTTTAACTGATAGGAAAAAAGCATATCCTGCAAAATGTTCAGCCGCTCTTTTTTGATTTTTTCTTCCACCTGGTTAGGCATTAAGGCGGCGGGCGTTCCTGCCCGGCGGCTGTATTTGAAAGAAAAAGCTTGAATGTAGCCGACTTCTTTGACAATATTCAATGTTGCCTGAAAATCTTTGTCTTCTTCCCCCGGAAACCCGACAATAAAATCGGAAGACATTCTCAAGTCGGGATTGGCTTTTTTCAACTTTTCTATAATTTTCAAATAATCGCCGGAAGTGTGTCTGCGGTTCATTGCTTTTAAGATTTTATCCGAACCGGATTGGACGGGAAGGTGGAGGTATGGCATCAGCTTTTTAATGTCATGATGGCAGGAGATTAAATCATCGTCGACATCAGCCGGGTAAGAGGTTGTGTAGCGAATGCGTTCCAAGCCGTCAATCTCGGCCAATTGTCGCAAAAGATATGCAAGATTGCGTTCTTTTCCGTTGCCGTCTTCGCCATGGTAGGAGTTAACGTTTTGTCCCAGCAGGTTGAGTTCGCAGCTGCCGCTTTTTACCAAACGGCGGGCTTCTTTAATGACCTCGTCAACCGGGCGGGAATATTCCACACCTCGGGTGTATGGCACAACGCAATAAGTGCAAAAATTGTCGCATCCTTCCTGAATGGCTAGAAAAGAACATCCGCCCTGAGATTTGTTTTCCGGAAGAAAATCAAATTTTGCTTCGGCGGGAAATTCGGTATCAATAATGCTTTGGCCTTTTTTACGGGCAATTTTTGCCAGAATTTCGGGCAGGCGGTGGTATGTCAGCGGGCCGGTGGCAAAGTCAACAAAAGGTGCCCTTTTGGCAATTTGTTCGTCTTCCGCCTGAACGACGCAGCCGACAACGCCGATAATCGTATCCAGCCCTTGTTCGGCTCGTTCCTGCTTCAACAGGTAAATACGCCCTAAATCGGAAAAGACTTTTTCCGCGGCTTTTTCGCGAATATGGCAGGTGTTGAAAATGATGAGATCGGCTGATTTTGCGTTTGATGCTTCCGTATAGCCCAGATTTTGCAAAATACCGGCAATGCGGTTTGAATCATAGACATTCATCTGGCAGCCGAAGGTTTTAATATAATATTTCTTATTACTCACATTATTCTCGTTTTTGTTATTATTCTTTTTCTATTTTAAGGCAAAGATTTGGCTTTTTCAAACTTTTTTTGGGGCTTTCCCCTCTTTTTGGTCTTTTGTCGGCATTTTTATCGCTTTTTTGTTGCCAAAAAACAGTATTTACTGATATTATTTTGTCAGGATATGCAATTTATGAAAAGGATCTTTTAACATGGATTTGAAAATGGAGACGGATATGGATTGTTTGGCTCAGTTGAGCGAGGATCAAAAAATCGCTTTTATGAAAGCTTTTGCCAGATTGGCGGCTGCCGACGGGAATGTTGATGAAGATGAAATGGCCTATATTAAAAATGTTGCCGTTGTTTACGGTGTGTCTCCGCAGAGAGTCAATGAAATTTTGAAGGTCGACAGTGATGACGAAGTTGTTGAGGCTGTTAAAATTATCAATAACCGTCGGGCGGCTTTGGAGCTTATTAAGGAAATGTGTATTCTGGCTCATGCCGATGATGTTTTGTCTGACGAGGAAACGGTTTTAATCGGAAAAGTCGGTATGGCAATGGGGGTTGATTTGGAAAAAATCGAGCAAATCAGCAATTGGGTTATTGACCGGATTATTTGGCTGGAAGAAGCAAAAATTATTTTTGAAGAAGTTTAACCTTTGTGCCGGAGGTAGGTTATGGCAGAGAAAACAAACAGTGTGGGCGGAATGAATCAAGACAGTAATGTGTTAAGCAATTCGTCGGCAAGAAATGATGCGGAGCTGACCCGCCGTGTTATGCGGGAAAAGTCCAAGGATGCGATTTCTAAAGTGTTGGCCAGGGATTATGGCTATATTAAGGAAGAAGAGCGGGAACGTGTTGCCAGACAGGTTATGACGGCACCGAGAGATTCCGTCATCAAAATCGGGCAGGAAGAAGTTTATGTCGATAAGTTTCAAAATGAAATCGGAAACTCTCTGTTAGAATTTGAACTAGCAGAATCTATAGAACGCATTAACTGCGGAACCACAACTCAGGAAGAATATTTCAGCTGGATTGAAGAGGGACGAGATATTATTGCCCATTGTAATGACGGGGAATATACCAAGGAAGACGAAAAAGAACGCAATGATTTTCTGGATCAGTCTTTTCAACGGGAAATCGAACTGATGACCTGTATTTCTCTCTATGAAAACAACCGTTGCGAAGGAGCTGCCGCTAAATGTGAGTTTTTGAAGCAGAAGCTGCTCAAGCTCAGGGAAATCCGCAGTGCAATTTTAAATTCGACCAAGAATAAGGCTGATGACAAAGCCAGTACGAAAGAAGAATATGAAAAAGCTGTCGCATATCGCCGGATGTTAAGGCAAATGAAAGAGCTTGAGGAACTTCGGGAAGCCGGTATGGCACAAAGGCTTTTGGCTGAAAAAGAACGTTTGGGCTGTCGGCACGACAGAGACACGGATTTGACTACACCCGGATTTTTCTATGGTTCTCTGGTGTTGGCCGGAATGATGCAAAATGACGGTTATACATATCATATTCCATGCACAAACAGTCCTGCCGAACGGTTGGCTTTGCATAAGGCACGCAAGGAAACGAGGGAAGATGTTCAGCACCGTTTGGAAATGCTCAGCGGCCGGCGTCCTCCGTTGAAAGATCTGCCGTCGCATGAGCATGACAATATTCGTAAGCGGATGTTTACCAAGGAAGCTTTTTTGAGAGCTTTTGACAACCTGGAAAATACTCATTGATAATTAAAAAAATCTGAGGTAATAATTGATAAGTTTAATTTTTGGGAGATAAATTTATGGGTGCTTTGTTTGAGCCGTTTTTGTATATTATTGGCCTTGTTGTTGACATTTATTTCAAAATCGTTGTGGTTGAAGTTGTTTTGCATTGGTTGATTCACTTCAAAATTTTGGAACCGACAAACAAATATGCCAAAAAAACTATGGAACTTTTAGAAAAAGCAACTGCTCCGGTATATAAGAAAATCGGTGAAAAAATTCCTCCGGTTTCCGGTTTTGATTTTTCTCCGTTTATTTTGCTTCTGGCTTTGTTGTTTATCGGCAGACTGGTTTATCGTTTGTCGGAAATGGTAATGTAGTTTTTTATTCAGAACCATTTTAACGGCGAATGATATTTGAAGAAAAAGAAGATTGTATCTTATTGAGAGTTAGGTTAACCCCTAACTCTTCTTCTTGTTGTATAAACGGGATTTTCAACGGGCCGGACGGGGAAGACTTTCTTAAAATCAATGTTGTCAGCGTCCCGGAAAAAGGAAAAGCAAATAAAGAGTTGATTGCATTTCTTTCTAAATTTTTTCGGTTGTCAAAGTCAAGTTTTCAGATTGTCGGCGGGGAACTTGACCGATATAAAAGAATAGAAATTTCAGCTGAGAAATGTGAGATTGTCCGTCGTCTTATTGAATTGGCAGGAGAAAAAAATGACAGCGAAAATCATTGACGGGAAAAATCTGTCCGTGCAGATTAAAGCGGAAATTGCTTCCAAAATTACGGCGTTGGATAAGGCTCCTTGTTTGGCGGTGATTTTGGTTGGAAACGACGAAGCCAGTCTGGTTTATGATCGGAACAAGCAGAAAGCGGCACAGACGGTTGGCATGGATTGTGAATTTTATCATTTGGAGGAGCAGACCAAGGAGCAGGAGTTATTGGATTTGATTTCCCGATTGAATAATGACAGTCATGTGAACGGGATAATTGTTCAACTGCCTCTGCCAAAACATCTGGATACGAAAAAAATTCTTGAAGCCGTAGCTCCGAAAAAAGATGTGGACGGATTTAATCCGGTTAATGCCGGCAGATTGCAGTCCAAAGATTCCGAAGCTTTTGTTTCCGCGACGCCGCGGGGCGTTTTGTTTATGTTGCAAAGCGTTTGTTCTGATTTATCTGGCAAAAATGTGGTGATTATCGGTCGTTCCAATATTGTCGGCCGGCCGTTGGCTTCTTTGTTGTTAAATCATGACTGCACGGTTACGGTAACTCATTCCAAGACTAAAAATATTCAAGATTTTACGAAAAACGCGGATATTGTTATTGCAGCCTGCGGATGTCCGAAAATGGTGAAAAAAGAATGGATAAAAGACGGAGCAATTGTGATTGACGTCGGCATTAACCGTATTGACGGAAAGTTGTGCGGTGATGTAGATTTTGAAGATGTTCTGAGCGTCGCCGGTTATGTTACGCCGGTTCCCGGCGGTGTCGGGCCGATGACAATTGCCATGCTTTTGGAGAACACGTATGATGCTTATCTTAAGCAGAACGGTATTGTAAAAAAGTAGAAAGGGAAAATCTATGCCGTTTAAAAAAATAATCGCTTATTTCAGAGGGCTGATACAGGCTTGTTATGATTATATGTTGAAATTGGCGGGTAATGACAATGCTGTTTATTATTTGGCGGTGGTTTCTTTTATTGAAAGTTCGTTTTTTCCAATTCCTCCGGATATTATGCTCATTCCGATGGTTTTGGCAATGCCTCGGAAAGCTTATCGTATTGCTGCCGTGGCTACTGCGGCAAGTGTTATCGGCGGATATTTCGGTTACTTAATCGGGGTTTATGCTTTTGACTTAATTGCTAAACCGCTTTTGACTTTTTATGGATATATGCAGCAATTTGACGTCTTTAAGGGATATTATCACAAATGGGGGGCATGGATTGTTTTCGGAGCCGGAATTACGCCGTTCCCATACAAAGTTATTACAATTGCCAGCGGTGTTGTTCATTTGAATATCTGGGTGTTTGGTTTGGCTTCAATCGTGGCCCGAGGCATTCGTTTTTATTTGATAGCCTGGTTGCTGAAAAAATACGGAGCTCCGATGAAGATTTTTATTGATAAGCATTTGGGAAAATTATCAATATTGTTTTTGCTATTGCTTATAGGTGGTTTTGCCTGCATTAAGCTGTTATAAAAAAAGCCTCTTGAAAGAGGCTTTTTTTAATCTTTATGACGGAAAGTAATACGGCCTTTGGTTAAGTCGTAAGGTGTCATTTCAATATCCACTTTGTCTCCGACCATAACGCGAATACGGAACTTACGCATTTTTCCGGCTGTGTGTGCCAATATTTCCACGCCGTTTTCCAATTTAACCCGGAACATGGCATTCGGAAGTTTTTCAATTACCTGTCCGGTCAGTTCCAGAAGTTCTTCTTTACTCATAAAATTATCCTTTTGTCTTTTTAACTTTTTTTACTGTATAAACCACAAATTTTATTTATGCAATGACTTTTTCTTCTGAAGTGAAGCATTGCCGTTATCAGAAGCCGGAAATTCCATAATAAAACAGGTGCCTTTGTTTTCTTGGCTTCGGACGGAGAGCGTTCCGTTGATTTTCTCGATAATGGATTTTACAATAGCCAGCCCCAGACCGGTTCCTTTGTTTTGAGTGTTTTTTCCCTCTGAGAAAAACGGCTCGAAAATACGGTTGATTTTATCCTTCGGGATACCAATACCGTTGTCTTCAATTTCCAGAACATTCTGTCTGTTGTCTTTTTGATAAGTGTTAATTCTTAATTTTCCGCCGTTTGGCATAGCCTTAAAGGCATTTTGGATGATGTTGATAATGGCCATTTTGAAATCGGCTTCAAAGCCTATAATGCTTAAATTTTCATCCGGAGCGTTAAGTTCGACGGTTACGCCGTTTCTTTTTGCTTCATAATCCAACAAGTCTATTACTTCTTTGACGCTGTTTATATATTTTATTTCCTGTTGATCGTCATTGGAGTAACGAGACAGTTTCAACAATCTTTCGGGAACATTAATGCAAGAGATGAGTTGATTGTTAATCATGGATAGATATTGTTTTTCTTCATTGTCATCAGGAATATCTTTGTAGAATTTGTCGAGAATGGCTTCCAGAATCATTCTGATTGATCCTAAATGATTTTTCATTTCATGAGCAACAGAGGTTGCCAAAAAGCCCAAAGAAGAAAGTTTTTGCTGATGTGAAAAACGAATGTCATCGCTTAAGTCGCGGATGACTTCGACGATGTATGAGTTTTGTTCTCCGTTGGTATTGATTGTCAGCGGGGCGGCATTGATAGATAAATGTCGGTTCGGATATTTGGCAAACTGCTGCACAAATTTTACTTTTTTGAGATGTTTATGGTTGATTTCCTGCAACGGGCACATATAGAGGCTTGCCGGGCAAGGGTTTTTGAGATTTTGTGAGGAAGCATAGCATTTGCTGCATTGTGCTTTTTTTCCGGCCTGGCGATAATATTCTTTGTTGGCGATAATAATGTTGTAATTGTCGTCAATAACGCGAATACCGTCCGGTATTCCGTCAATCAGGGATTGAAGAAAGGTTTCTTTGTTTTTTATTTCAAGAATACCGTTTTCGATGTTTTCCAGCATTTGGTTGAATGTATGGGAAAGGTCGTCAAATTCATCCGTAAATACCTGGTGGGAAAATGTATTAACCCGGGTGGCGAAATTACCTGACGCAACTTGTCTGCTGGCGGCGGCAAGCTTGTTAATCGGGGCAATTACCCAGCGTTTGATTAATGTCCAGAGCAACAGCATGGATAAAATAATTAAAACAGAGCTGAAAATAACGATTCTGACGGCTTGTTGCAGGGCCTCATAGCGTTCATTGTAAGTTTGAACCATTTCGGCGGTTTTTTTTCGTTCAAGAGACAATTCTTCTTGTTGAGAACGTATGTCTTTTTTGTTTTTCAGCAGATTATTTAATTTTTCTCCGGAGGGAATTTTGTTGGTTGTGATTATGTTATCCAGTGCGTTGCGGAGATTGATGTTTTCGTATAATAATTCAATATATTGCTGGTTACGCAGAAAGGTGGAGCGTTGTTCTTCCTGAAGTTTGGAGCCGTAGATGTTGTAAAATGTAAAAACAAACAGTGCTGCCGTAAAAAGAAAGAACAGAGCAATGGTATAAATGAATTTTTTGTTTAAACTGAAAAACATAGATTTATCCTGCCGATTGAGTGATGAATATGTTAGTTATTATTTAATAATATCGGAATAATATTAATAAATGTTTAGAAAGAAATTGACAGAGAAGAGTATTGTTATGAAAAGCCGAGATTTGAAAAAAACAGAAGTTTTTGACGCTTATGCGGAAGAGTTGTGCGAGTGGAATGACAGTAATGTCGCTTTTATTAAAAATGATATTTATGAAGGGCGGCAAATGTGGATGATTTATGCGGCAGACGGGACGAGAATTGCCGCCACGGATGATCGGGATTTTGCTTTTATTATGGCTAAGCAAAATGATTTGGAACCCAAAAGCGTTCATTAAAAAAGCCGGAGGAAACTCCGGCTTTTTTATTTATCAGTTATTAAGTAATGAGAATATTTCATCTGCCCGGGAAGCCGCCCGCAGTTTGCTGCAAGTTGCTTCGTCTTTGAGAATTCTTGATACTTGGGCAAGAGCGGTCAGATGATCGGCTCCGCTGCCTTCCGGCGAAATCAGCATAAATACCAAATCAACAGGTTTTCCGTCGATGGATTCAAAATCAACCGGTGTGTTTAATTTGGTAACAATACCGTATACCTTGTCGATGTCGGCAATTCGTCCGTGAGGAAGAGCCGTTCCGGCACCAAACCCGGTTGAACCGAGATTTTCGCGTTCCAAAATCGTATCAAAAATCGTTCTGTCATTAATGCCGGTTATCTCAGATGCTTTTTGGGCCAATTCCTGGAGCAATTGTCTTTTGCTGTTGGCTTTTATGCCCATAACAACGGATTTCTCGGTCATTATATCGGAAATTTTCATAAACTTAATGCCTTATATTGTTAGAATTAATTGTCAGCTTTAGGTTCTACCCAGCCGATGTTGCCGTCTTTGCGGCGATATACCATGGAGATATGATTGTTGGCTGAGTTTCTGAACATGATGGCATATTCATTAACCAAGTCCATGTACATAACAGCTTCAGATACCGTACATACAGGGATGTTTGCTTCTGTTTCGGCAATTGTCAACGGAGCGTTGACGTCGATATCCATTTCCTCTTCGGTTTCTTTAAGCGGGAATACGGCTTCGTTAGCCATTTCTGCCAAACCGGTTTTGCCCTTGTGGTCATTTAATTTTGTTTTATGACGACGCAGGCGGGTTGCGATGTGAGCGTTGGCATTGTCAAATGCGGAATAAGGATCCCCGGCAACGCCGCTTCCTTTTAATACAATATTTTTAGCAGGATGAACGGTTACTTCGGCACTGAAATCTTCTCCTTCTTTAGAGAAAGCCACCGTGCAGCTGATTGGAGCATTGAAGTATTTGTTTACGGAATTCAAAACGTTTTCTTCAACGTGGTTGCGAAGTCTGTCACCAATATCAACTTGTTTACCTGTCAATGTAATTTTCATAATTCTTCCTTGCAATATTTATTAATAAAACTTTTCAAAAGAGAGATAACCCTAATTTGATATAAAAGTCAATATATAATATCATCAAGGCAAAATCAATAGACATCATCAGGTTATCAGAGTTTATTGCGTTTTATCCGCTTTCTTTCCGCGGAGGTCGGAATACCCATACTCTCCCGATATTTGTTAACGGTACGGCGGGCGATTTTAACGCCCTGAGCGGCCATCAGTTCAACAATCCGGTCGTCGGAAAGAATGTCTTTTTCGTCTTCTTCCTCAATCAGTTTTTTGATTTTATGTTTTATGCTGAGTGTGGAGGCTCCCTCCTGGCCGGTATAGGTTTCCGCAGCCTGGGTAAAGAAGTATTTCAATTCGAAAATTCCCCGGGGAGTGCTTATGAATTTGTTGTTGGTTACGCGGCTGATTGTGCTTTCGTGCATTTCTACCGCTTCGGCAATATCTTTAAGAGCCATAGGTTTTAAGTGTTCAATTCCGTGTTCAAAAAAGTCCCGCTGGGTTTTGACGATTTCTTCGCTGACCCGCAGCATGGTAACGGCTCTTTGGTGCATGGCCTTGACGAGAAATCCGGCATTGCCGAGTTGTTCTTTCAGGTAACGTTTGGCTTGTTTATCTTTGGCGACGACATTTTTTATCTCGCTGTAATATTCCCGGTTTATCAGAACACGGGGAAGGGACATATTGTTGAGCTCAACAATATATTCGCCGTATTTGTTAGTGCGGACGAAGACATCAGGAATAACATAGCCGGTTATGCCGCCGGCAAAATTTGCGGCGGGTTTGGGATTGAGAGACTTGATGTCGTTTATCATTGATGCCAAGTCTTCGTCGTTTGTTTCGCATATTTTTTTTAATTCTTTAAATTTTCTGGCCGCTAAAAGTTCCAGATTTTGCAGTAATTTTTCAATCATGGGATCATAGCGGTTTAAATCTTTGAGCTGAATGGACAGGCATTGGGAAAGGGAAGTAGCAAATATTCCGGATGGTTCCAATGTTTGGAGTTGGGAAAGGATATTTGAAATTTCTGTTTCGTTTGTATTCAGTTTTTGGGCAATGGATTTGATGTCTCCGCGGAAGTAACCGCTTTCATCCAAAAATTCAGTCAGGTGCAAAGCAATGATTTTTTCTTTTTCGTGAGCAAATAAAGTTGAAATCTGTTCTTCCAGAAAACGATATAATGATTTGGAACCGCTGAGTTTTTTTTCAATATAATCAAAATCTTCTCCGGCAGTGCCTTTGGATTTGGAGTAATCCTGCCAGTCGTAGTCGTTTCCGTTTTCATAACCTTCACGGTCGCTGGCAAAATCATCGTCAAATTGGTTGTCGTAGTCGATATCCGGACTTTCATCCTCAGGTAGAGGCGTTTGAGGTTCATCATAAGAAGCAATGGTTTTTTGTTCCGGTTCAAAGTTTTCAATCCGGTCATCTTCTTTTTCCAATAACGGATTGTTTTCCAGTTCTTTTTCAACAAGTTCGTTTAATTCAAGATTGGACATTTGTAGGATGTTAATGGCCTGACGCAAACTCGGGGTCATTAATAATGACTGAGATTGGCGTATTTCAATTTTAGGGGTTATGGCCATTGCTGTTTCCTGTGTTTTCCGGGAAAACTACATGGAGAAGTTATCGCCCAGATATACTTTTCTTACTTCTTTGTTGGCGACGATTTCTTCCGGTGTTCCTTCCATCAGCACTGTTCCGCCATGCAAAATATAAGCACGGTCGGTAATGTCCAGAGTTTCGCGGACGTTGTGGTCGGTAATCAGGACGCCTAAACCGCGATGTTTTAATTGAGATACCAGATTGCGGATTTCACCGACGGCAATCGGGTCAATACCGGCCAAAGGTTCATCCAGCAAAATGAAATTCGGCTGACTGGCCAAGGCTCTGGCAATTTCAAGGCGACGGCGTTCTCCGCCGGATAAGGCGATTGCAGGGGATTTACGCAAATGGGCAATAGAGAATTCCGAAAGCAATTCCTCCAGCATGTTTTCTCTTTCGCTTTCATTATCAATGACGATTTCCAAAATTGCCTTAATATTGTCTTCCACGCTCAGGCTGCGGAAAATGGAAGCTTCTTGCGGCAGATAACCGATACCCATCCGGGCTCTGCGATACATCGGCAAATCGGTAATATCCTGACCGTCAATATGGACATCGCCGTAATCAGGAGTAATCAATCCGGTAACGCAATAAAAACAAGTGGTTTTTCCCGCTCCGTTCGGGCCAAGCAGACCGACGGCTTCGCCTCGTTTGACGTTTAAGGATACGTTGCGGAGAACAGGGCGGTTTTTATACTTCTTGCCGATGTTGAAAACTTCAAGCGTTGATTCTGAATTATAGTTTTTTCTCATTGTTTTTTCTCTTTATTGCTTTTGGATTTTTCTTTGAAAACGCCGGTTACCCGTTTTCCGGACGATTTCTTGGTCAACAGTTTGGAAACGCCCGTATCCAAATTGGTTTCGGCCATGTCTCCTTTTAAGATATTGCCGTCTTGTTCAATAACAACGTTGTTAAATAGTTTAACCATGCTTTCTTTTGGGAGGTAAAGCCCTTTTTCGGCAGTAACGACAGCGTCTTTTGAAACGATTTTTACGTTATCAAAAATTTCAACCCGATCCATTTCCAGATTACCTTGTTGGTTTTTACTGAAATAGCTGACCATTTTGTTTGAATAAATTTTGTTGGCGTTGTTGCTGGCGATAACTTCTCCCAAAGCAATGGCCTGTTGCTTGTTGGGATAATAGGTAATGCTTTCGGTAGCGGTTATGGTTTCTTTTTCGGTTTTGATTTTAGCCGGACGTCCTTTTAATACCACAGTTTCCGCTGCCACGTCATAGTCCATGGTGTCGCCGAACCCATCGGCTTTCGGGGAGTGCATTTTAACGTTTCCTTCCGCATGAACCGTGCTGATTCCGGTTTTGTCTTGGCCGTTGACTCTGTATGAAGAATAATATCCGGTCATTTTATCGGCTCGGATGTTCATGTCTTTTTTAGAAGCGACGGCATTACCGACAGCAACCATTTTTTGTTCGTTCTGATACCATTCGACCTTGTCATCGGCAACAAGGTTAATGTCTTCGGCATAGCTGTAAGAAACGGTGTAAAGGCAGGCAGATAAAATGCACAGTAGTTTTTTCATTAGTCGTTTCCTTTTAAACTTTCTTCTCGAATGTTAATATAAGTTTTTCCGGTAAAAACAAGAAGGCTGTTTTCGGTGTAAAAATTAAAACCTTCCGATTTCAAATTGCCAAAGACTCCTTGAGCCTGTACCGGTTTGTCTCCGAACCCTTCTTTTTTGTTGAAGTCATAAGACATAATTTCGGTTTGGGCATCCATTCCGTCGCTGTAAAAAAGTTCAACATTCTGTTCAAGACGGAGAATATTGGTATTTTGGTCGAAAAAACCTATCGGGGCTTTGATGTTCAGCCATGTTCCTTTTGAACCGGGCAGCGTTCCTTCCGGATTGGTTAACTGCACCAATTTGGAACCGGGTTCGGTTTCATCTATATTTTGTGCCGTAAAGTTGTTTACTTTGTTGTCTTTGTCCGTGATGTAAAAAATGGTGTTTTCCATATGCAGTTTTTCCAATTCGCCTTTTTTCGGACGGGTAATGTCTATGGAAAAATCCCGATTGCTTTGTTGAAGGCTCGGAAAAGCAATCAGCAGCCCGATAAGAGCTGCCGCAATGCTCGGCAAAAGCAATTTTGCACGGCGAATGTTTTTTGAGCGTTTGTTTATTTTGGTTTCCGATTTATTTCGGATGTTGTCCGCATTAAAAAACGATTCAAGTTTTTCCTTATCAAACAAAGTTAAGCTACTCCGGCATTAAAACAATCATGTATATGGATGATGCCGACAGGCATACCGTTGTCAATAACAAACATCTGGGTAATTTTATTTTCGTTTAAGATTTTTAAAAGCTCGGAGGCTAAAATATCAGGTGTTGTCGTTTTCGGGTTTTTCGTCATGATTTCAGCAACGTTTTTACTGAGGATGTTGTCGCTCATGCAGCGGCGAAGATCGCCGTCCGTAATCATTCCGATAAGTTTTCCGTCAGTGTCGACAATGCCTACGCTGCCCAGCATTTTTGCCGTCATCTCCAAGAGTGCTTCTTTCATGGTTGCATCCTTATTGATGAGAGGCATTTCTTTTCCGGTGTGCATTAAATCAGATACTTTTTGCAGGATGGCACCCAATTTTCCGCCCGGATGTCTTTGCTTGTAGTCTAATTTTGAAAAGCCTTTGCGTTCCAACAGGCAGACAGCCAGAATATCTCCCAAAACGAGGGTTGCCGTTGTGGAGGATGTCGGAGCCAGTCCCAACGGGCAGGCTTCGCCATGATCAGGAAGTTTTAAAAGGACATCTCCGGCACGGCCCAGTGAGCTGTCCGGATTTTTGGTCATGGAAATTAACGGAATGCCGTATCTTTTGCAATAAACGATAATGTCAGAAAGTTCTTTTGATTCACCACCGTTTGAAATAGCCAGGACAACGTCATCATTTGTCAACATTCCCAAGTCGCCGTGGCTGGCTTCTCCCGGGTGAACAAAGAAAGCCGGTGTTCCGGTAGAAGCAAGGGTGGCAGCGATTTTGTGTCCGATATGTCCGGATTTTCCCATGCCGGTAACAATTACGCGGCCTTTGGTGTTTTGCATAAGATCAAGGGCTTTGGACAGGTTGTCGTTGTTTCCCAGTTCATCTTCCATAATGCGAAGCGTTTCAACTTCTTTGTCAATAGTTCTTTTTGCTGATGAAATATCTTGATTTTCTGATGTCATAATAAATCCTAGCCTTTGTTATTTATATAAAAGAGTATGGCTAAGAAAATATTATTTTATTTGAGTTCTTGCAAGAATTTTTTGATTTTTATGCAATTGTTGTGCCGTTTCAAACCTGTAATGATGAAAAAGTTTTGGACCGAATTGGACTCAATGAAGCGTTCCTTTCGGGAATCGAAAGAATGCGTTTTTACGAGTCTTGCAAAGCCCCAGAAAGACTCGCGTGTAAAGCCGGAAGAAAAATTTTTAGACTCAAAAATGATTTTTTTTGTAAAAAGGTGTTGACTTAACAATGTTCTGAATCTAGTATGCCGAGACTCAATAAAGGGAGGAATCTCTTTGTTGCGGTTTTTATATGTTTAAAATTAAATTTAAGGAAATTAGTGATGCCTACAATTAATCAGTTAATTCGTAAATCACGAACACCAAAAGTGAAAAGAAACAAAGTTCCTGCTTTGAAAGCTTGCCCACAAAAACGCGGTGTTTGTACAAGGGTTTATACAACAACCCCTAAAAAACCAAACTCAGCTTTGCGTAAAGTGGCACGTGTACGCTTGACAAACGGCTTTGAAGTAATCAGCTATATCCCTGGTGAAGGTCACAATCTTCAAGAACACTCAGTGGTGCTGATTAGAGGAGGCCGTGTAAAAGACTTGCCTGGTGTTCGCTATCATATCATTCGCGGTACTCTGGATACTCAGGGTATTGCCAAACGTCGTCAACGCCGTTCTTTGTACGGTGCAAAGAGACCTAAATAGGAGAACAAGGTAATGTCACGTCGTCATAGTGCTGAAAAAAGAATCGTACTGCCTGATGCAAAATATAATGACAAGGTAGTCGCAAAATTTATTAATAACGTTATGGAAGATGGTAAAAAAGCTGTTGCCGAAAAAATCGTGTATTCTGCTTTTGATATTCTTGCTTCCAAAACCAAACAAGAAGCTCTGAGTGTGTTCTCTGAAGCTATTGATAATGTTAAACCTGTTGTAGAAGTTCGTTCCCGTCGCGTCGGCGGTGCAACATATCAGGTTCCTTGCGAAGTAAGAGCTGACCGTCGTCAGGCTCTGGCTATCCGCTGGATTATTGATGCCGCTAAGAAGCGTTCGGAAACAACAATGACTGAAAGACTTGCTAATGAATTGTTAGATGCTTTCGGAAATAAAGGTTCTGCCGTTAAGAAACGTGAGGATACTCACAAAATGGCCGAAGCCAACAAAGCATTCTCTCATTACAAGTTCTAATTCTATTATAGGAAAAACAAAATGGCTCGTACACATAAATTGGAAATGTACAGAAATATCGGTATCATGGCTCACATTGATGCCGGTAAAACTACTACCAGTGAGCGTATTTTGTACTACACCGGTCAAACACACAAGATCGGTGAAGTGCACGAAGGTGCTGCAACCATGGACTGGATGGAACAGGAGCAGGAACGCGGTATTACCATTACCTCTGCTGCAACAACCTGTTTCTGGAAAAATCACAGAATCAACCTTATTGATACTCCGGGACACGTTGACTTCACGGTTGAAGTTGAACGCTCTCTGCGTGTATTGGATGGTGCTATTACCGTGTTTGACTCTGTTGCCGGTGTTGAACCGCAGTCTGAAACAGTTTGGAGACAAGCTGACAAGTATGGCGTACCTCGTATTTGTTTCTGCAACAAAATGGACCGTATCGGTGCAAACTTCTACCGTTGTTTAGATATGATTGTAGATCGTCTGGGTGCACGTCCTTTGGCTATGCAGCTGCCGATCGGTGCCGAATCCGAATTCCGCGGTGTTGTTGATTTGCTGAATATGAACGCAATCGTTTATACCGGCGATACAGCAGATTCTCCGATTGAAATTCAAGAAATTCCGGCTGATTTGAAAGAAAAAGCCGAAGAATATCATCACCAGTTGGTTGAAATGGCTGTTGAAGAAGACGAACAGGCTATGGAAGATTATCTGGAAGGCAAAGAAGTTTCTGTCGAAACTTTGAAAAAATGTATCCGTAAGGGTACGATTGCCCAGGATTTCGTTCCTGTATTCTGTGGTACGGCATTTAAAAACAAGGGTGTTCAGCCTTTGTTGGATGCTGTTATCGATTATCTGCCTTCTCCGTTGGATATTCCGGCTATTAAAGGTGTTAAACCTGATACTGATGTTGAAGAAATCAGACGTCCGGATGACAGTGAGCCTTTAGCCGCTTTGGCGTTCAAAATTATGAACGACCCGTTTGTCGGTTCTTTGACCTTTACTCGTATTTATTCAGGTACAATGACTGCTGGTTCTTATATCTATAACTCTGTTAAAGATAAGAAAGAACGTGTGGGTCGTATGCTCCTGATGCATTCTAACAAACGTGAAGACCTCAAAGAAGCTCACGCCGGTGATATTATTGCCTTGGCCGGTTTGAAAGATACTACCACAGGTGATACTTTGTGCGATCAGTCTAAACCGATTGTTTTGGAGAATATGGAATTCCCTGATCCGGTTATTGAATTGGCTGTTGAACCAAAGACTAAAGCTGACGTTGAAAAAATGGGCTTGGCATTGTCCAGATTGGCTATGGAAGATCCGTCTTTCAAAGTTTCTTCAGATCCGGACAGCGGTCAGACCATTATTAAAGGTATGGGCGAATTGCACTTGGAAATCATTGTTGACCGTTTGAAACGCGAATTCAAAGTTGATGCCAATGTGGGCGAGCCTCAAGTTGCTTATCGTGAAACTATCACAAAACCTTGTGATATTGAATATACTCACAAAAAGCAATCCGGTGGTGCCGGTCAGTTTGCTAAAGTTAAAATCAAATTCGAACCGATGGAAGGTTATACCGGATTTGAATTTAATAATACTGTCGTTGGCGGTAACGTTCCTAAGGAATACATTCCGGGTGTTGAAAAAGGTTTGAGAACGGCTATGGATGCCGGTGTTCTTGCCGGATATCCGGTAACCGGTGTTAAATGTACCTTGTATGACGGTGCATACCACGAAGTCGACTCTAACGTTATGTGCTTTGAAATTGCTGCTCGTGCTGCCTTCCGTGAAGGTATGCGTCAGGCAGATGCAAAGCTGTTGGAGCCGGTAATGAAAGTTGAAGTTGTTACTCCTGAAGAATACATGGGAGACATCATCGGTGATTTGAACTCTCGTCGTGGTTTGGTTAACGGCATGGATCAAAGAGCTAATGCAAGAGTTATTGATGCAATGGTTCCTTTGGCTAACATGTTCGGTTATGTTAACACCCTTCGTTCTTTGTCTCAGGGACGTGCTCAGTTTACAATGGTATTTGACCATTATGCTGAGGTTCCGAGAGATATCGCCGAAAAAGTTAAAGCAAAGAATGCTTAATCATTAAAATCGGGCAGAGGTTTCCCTCTGCCCACTTAAAAATAATTTAATTAAATTTGGAGTAAATCTAAATGGCAAAAGAGAAATTTGAGCGTAATAAGCCTCACTGCAATATCGGAACGATAGGTCACGTAGACCACGGAAAAACCACATTAACGGCAGCCATTACCAAAGTATTGGCAGAAGAGGGCGGAGCCAGCTTCACGGCATA
>JAGAJR010000014.1 GCA_017626035.1 Alphaproteobacteria bacterium
CAATGAACGAAGGCTTGCGTTTCGCAATTCGTGAAGGCGGCAGAACGGTAGGTGCCGGTGTCGTTTCTAAAATCTTGAAGTAGTTTTTATAAGCTATTTTATAAAAGAAAATCCTCATCATTAGATGGGGATTTTTTTTGTCTAAAATTTATTTGACGGGATAGGAAAAATATGATATAAAAAAGTGTTTTGGGATTATTATGAGAATGTATTTTTGTAAAAGGAAAGAAATAATTTCAAAGGATAGAGTGTGTAATTAAATAAAATATTTATCTTAATCAAAACTTTGAAACTATGAACAAAGAAGAAAAACTTGAGCAGATTTATTGTTTGGCTCAAAAATTAGGATTGTCTCTCGGAGAGGTTGTTGACTGCTTTTCAAAGAAAGCCGAAAGGTGTTCTGTAACACCGGAGATTGTGCCCGGAATGTATGTTTATGCGGATGGGCTGGTTTCTTCTGAAATTATTCCTAATCGCCAGATTAAAGCGGTTGTCGGGTATGTTGAAGAAGGAATGGTTTATGCCGTTTGTTTGAAGCAGGCTAACCTTCCATGGTCAAGTGATTTTTTGTCGGTTCCGGAAACAAAAACAATGATAAGTGGGAAGGAAGCAACGCAGAAAATTTTGGAGGCCGCTAGAACTCGGGAGAAGAGAGCCGAGGCTGCCCAATGGTGCTACGATTATGCGGAAGATGGGGTTAAACCCGGGGAGGCTTTTTTAGCATCTATGAATGAGTGGACAAAAATATTCGCCAATGAGCGTGCAATTAATGCTTCTTTGACGCGTTTGGAGTTTTGTGGCTTAAGTGGATGTTGTTGGTCGTCTATTGAGTACAGTATTAACAATTCTTGGATTTTGTACACGAGTAGTGGTACTAAGACCGGCAACCTTAAGGATGGAAATAACGATGTCTATCCGGTTATTGCTTTCCGAATTTGAAATTGATGTCAGCCCTTTGCGATATTATATTACAAAGGGCTTTTTGTTTGGGAGGGAAAACACGGGATTTTAAAATAGTTTGACTCTTTTAAAACGAGTGGTAAACTGTCCTTGTTTTTGAGTTAAGGAATCTTTTGATGTTTTACCATTGCTCATATTTCAAAAATTCAAAGTGTTTTTGTAAACGCTG
The DNA here is from genome assembly GCA_017626035.1 of Alphaproteobacteria bacterium. Taxonomy (GTDB): domain Bacteria; phylum Pseudomonadota; class Alphaproteobacteria; order RF32; family CAG-239; genus JAGAJR01. The sequence goes on from JAGAJR010000014.1 coordinate 1,130, forward strand.
CAATTCATAGACCTCTCTAATCTATACAGAGAGGTCTTTTTTTGTGCAAAAGAAGGAGGATATATGCAGTCTAAAAAGAAAATTGCCAAAATCTATCCGGAGGCAAAAATCTTTTTAACAATTTACGGAACTTATTACAGTTATGACTTTGACGGAAGTAAAGCTGTTTGTCAGAGATTGACAGAAGGACAGCAAGAACTGCTATCCAGAATTTACGGGGTGCGGGAGGAAAAGGAGAACTTAGTCAGATGGGAACCGGTGGCGTCCGGAAATTCAGTCCGGATGAATAAGGTTCTCAGTCGATGTGCCTCAGAAAGAGAGTGTATTTGTTAATTTCTGCTTGACAGTAAAAACATCCCCTGTTAAAGATTAAAGTGTTCCGGTCGCCTGAAGGGCTTATAGGCGAGGAACAGATGTAAACCGAGCCAGTTTGAAATGATATCTGATAATCTTTTATAAGATTAATTTTAGACGAGGCTCCTATTCAAAGGAGTTTTTTTTATGTCCTACAAATATAAACACGGTTTGACGATTATGAGGGCACAGCCTTTTCATATCGGCCATAAAAAAATGATTGATTTGATGCTCGAAAATTGTGAGCAGGTAACTATCATTTTAGGCTCCATACAGGAACAAGGCACCGAACGAAATCCGCTGAATTATACTACCCGAAAAAAAATGCTTCAAAATGTTTACCGTTTCAGTCCTGATTATCCGAGACTAAAAATCATCGGTTTGTTTGACATTAACAATCCGGCGGAGTGGGCGGAATATGTTTTGGATTTTATGAATGAGAGTTTTCCTCAGCTGGAGCGTCCGGATGTGTATTATGCCGGCAGCAGTTATGATGCCCATTGGTTCAAAGCCGCTTTCCGGAATATTGAGATTGTTGACCGGACTGATCAGAATTTTCCGTTTGTAACCGGTTCTATGGTCAGAGATATGATTAAGTTCGGAGATGTCCGCTGGAAGAACTTTATTCATCCGGAAAACCACAATCTGATTGAAGAACATTTTTATAAGAAAAAAGCAATTATTTAAGTTTTGAAAAAAACGTCCGGGTCTTCTGCAGGGCTTATAGGAGACGGACGCACATAACCCAAATAAGCCGAAAGGGAATTGAATATGAAGAAAAGAGTATTTGTACTCGTCGATTTTCAAAATGACTTTGTCCAACCGGACGGAGCCTTGACAATTAATAATCCTGATTTAATCAATCGCGTTCAGAAATTTACCGACAATCTCCAAAAAGGAATGTTTGAGGAGATTGTGCTGACCGCAGATAATCATTTTAATGAAACTTATCCTCTTACTCCTGAAGCCAAAAACTATCCTCCGCATTGTATTCACGGGACGGAAGGGCGGAAATTGGCCGTTAATTTGAAGCGTAATATTCCGGTCGGTATTTTTTATAAAAGCAGTACCGATATGTGGAATGAGGCCCCGAATTATTCTATGCTGCAGCAAAAATGGGCTGATAAAGACGTTTACTTGGCTGGCGTGTTGACGGATGTCTGCGTGAAACAGGCAATGGACGGTTTTTTGAAAAGGGGAGCTTCGGTTACGCTGTTTAACGATTTGACGCAAGGTCTTTCGATGCAAACCGAGGAGCTTCTGCAACAGCCGGAATATGCCGAAGCAGTGGAAAATGGGCAATTGCGGCAGATTAATTCCTCGCAGTTTTTTCGCCGGATGCTTTTGGAGAAAAAGCAATTTCATAATCGTGTAATTTCAAATCGGGAGTTTTAGAGATGACAAATCAAATTTTAAACAGCGGTACGCCTTTTTTCTGTGATTTTTATCATTTAACCATGGCACAGGCCTGGTTTAAAGACAATAAGCATAATCAAACAAAAACATCGGAAGCTTTCTTTCGAAAAAATCCTTTTAACGGCGGATATCTTATTGCTGCCGGATTGGGCGAATTTTTGGAATGGGCGGAGAATTGGAAAATAGGCAAGGAAGATACGGCTTATCTTGCCAAACAAAAAGACGCTTACGGCAATGCAATGTTTGACAGAGATTTTTTGAAATTTCTGGAAGGGCAGAAACTTCAGGTTTCCATACAGGCCGTTCCGGAAGGTGAAATTGTTTTTCCGGATGAACCGGTTTTCAGTGTTACCGGTCCTTGCTGGCAGGTGGATATGGTTGAAGCGGCGTTTTTGAATATCTTTAATTCTCAAAGTTTAATGGCGACAAAAGCTTCTCGTATCGTTCAGGCTGCCGGTGCCGACGGAGTGCAGCGTCCGGTTTTGGAATTCGGATTGCGTCGGGCTCAGGAATTGGGTGCTTTCACGCCGACAAGGGCTTCTTATATCGGTGGTTGTGCAGGAACGTCCAATGTCGCTGCTGCTCGCTATTATGATATTCCGGCCAAGGGAACCATGGCTCATTCTTTTGTTATGTCATATGAAGACGAGTTGTCCGCATTTAAGGCTTATATGCAGGCTTCTCCGGGAAATACCACGTTGTTGGTTGATACTTATGATACAAGGGAAGGATTGAAGAATGCCGTTCGGGCAAGCCGGGAAACGGGGATTCCGCTGCAAGGAGTGCGGATTGATTCCGGAGATTTGGCTTTTTGGTATCGTGAAGCCCGCAGAATTTTCGAGGAAGCGGGGATGCCTCAAGTTAAATTAGTGGCTTCCAATGATTTGGATGAGCATCTGATAGAACATCTGATTATGGTGCAAGGAGCAAAATATGATATTTGGGCGGCGGGAACCAAACTGGTAACGGCTTATGATACTCCGGCTCTGGGCGGCGTTTTCAAAACCAAGGAATATATGGGAGTTCCGAAAATGAAAATTGCCGAGGGAAAAAATACCATTCCGGGAGCAACCAATGTTATTCGTATGCTTAAAGACGGAAAATACAACGGGGATGTCATTGTTCCTCAAAATCATTCTTTTCTCGGCAGAGGATGTTTGCAGAATAATATTAATTCCTATAAGCTACGCAATACGGGACATCTCGTGTTTGAAAAAGGAAACGAAGGTTATGAACTTTTGAAGCCGGTTGTTGTTAACGGACAGGTTATTGCTCCGGATATTCATTACAATCTGCATGAAATACGAAACCGGGCAAAAGCCAATTTGGATTGTTTGGACGAAGCGTATAAGCGTTTGAATAATCCGCATTTATACGGGGTTGGTTTGGAACAAAAAATTAAGACCGTTCAGGATATGATTATTTTTAATGCCCAAAGCCGGTGTGCCGTTTAGGAGAAGAAAAATGGAAAAAATATGGAATGATTTGAAAAATAAACTTCGCGATTATTGTGAAAAAAACGGATTTAAAGAAGTTTTGCTCGGATTGTCGGGCGGGCTTGATTCCGCAATGGTCAGTGTGTTAGCAGCAGATGCTTTGGGAAAAGAGAATGTTCATACGCTGATGATGAAAACGGATTATACGTCCGAACAGAGTTTGAGAATTGCCAAGAAAATTGCCGAACTCAACGGTTTTGACCATAAAGAAATCAATATTCAGCCGGTTATTGACAATCAGAAAAAGTTTTTGGCGGCGGCGATGGATACCGAACCGAAAAATATTGTTTTGGAAAATTTGCAGGCAAGAGAGAGAGGAAAGATTTTGATGGCTTTTTCCAACCAGTTCGGATATTTGGTTTTGGCCTGCGGCAATAAGTCCGAGGCGGCCACAGGGTATTGCACGTTGTATGGCGATACCTGCGGCGGCATTGCTCCGATAGGCAATGTTTATAAGTCGGATTTGTTTGAATTGGCCAAATGGCGGAATACGCAGGGATTGGCACTGCCGGATGAAGTTATCTCGAGAGCTCCGAGTGCGGAGTTGAGTCCGGGGCAAAAAGATGAAGATACGCTTCCTCCGTATCAAGTTTTGGATGCCATTTTGAAATTATATGAAAGGGAGCATCTAAACGAGAAGGAGATTGCGGTAGCGGGTTTTGACGAAGAAACGGTCCGGTGGGTTATTTCGCGATATAGGGCAACGGCTTTTAAACGGGAACAGATGCCGAAAGCCCTTTAAAAAGGTTGTTGTTTTTAAGTCCGGGTTTAGTGAAAATTAGACTCAGATTTAAAAATTTTGTCAACCGGACTCAAACGGAGTCTGAGTCGGAGATTCGGGCGATAAAAAAGTTCAAAAATATGCATTTTTTTACTTGCATATTAGACTCAATTATGTTACAAGGTGCTCACGATAACCGCGGGAAGGGAGGAATCTACTCCCCGGTTAGGATATAAAACATAACGCAAGCCGCTGAAAACAATGGTTTGCTGAGTTTAACTTTTAGATGGCAAGGTTTTGGCATCATCTAAAATTTTTGTTGTCTAGTTATAGGAAAAGTATTTAAAACATGATGGATACACAAAATATAAGAATTCGCCTTAAGGCTTTTGACCACCGTTTGCTCGATTTGTCTACAAAAGAAATCGTTCACACAGCCAAAAGAACCGGGGCTAATGTAAGAGGTCCGATCCCTCTTCCAACCAGAATTGAGAAGTTCACAGTGAACAAATCTCCGCACGTTGATAAAAAATCTCGTGAACAGTTTGAGATCCGCACTCACAAGAGACTTCTTGATATCGTAGATCCTACACCGCAAACTGTTGACGCTTTGATGAAGCTTGATCTTGCTGCCGGTGTAAATGTAGAAATTAAATTATAATAATATTAATGTTGGCTTTTGAAAGACAAGGTCAACCAATTAAGAAAAGGAAAAAATAATAATGCGTACGGGTCTAATCGCAAAAAAGCTTGGAATGTCTCGCATTTTTGAAGCAGACGGAACACATGTTCCTGTTACTGTTCTGAGCGTAGACGGACTTAAAGTCGTCGATGTTAAAACTCAGGAAAGAGACGGATACACGGCTGTTCAGCTCGGTACCGGAGCCGCTAAGGCTTCCAGAGTATCCAAACCTCTGAAGGGACATTTTGCCAAAGCTAACGTAGAGCCAAAACAAAAGTTGGGTGAGTTCAGAGTTTCTGAAGACTGCCTGCTTTCCGTTGGTGATGAATTATCTGTAGAACACTTTGTTCCGGGTCAGTATGTAGATGTTTGCTCTACTTCTATCGGTAAAGGTTTTGCCGGTGTTATGAAACGTCATAACTTTGCCGGTTTGGAAGCAACCCACGGTGTGTCCATTTCTCACCGTTCTCATGGTTCTACAGGACAAAGACAGGATCCTGGTAAGGTATTCAAAGGCAAGAAAATGGCCGGACATATGGGTGACGAACGCACAACCGTTCAAAACCTTAAAGTCGTTGCCGTTGACAGTGCTAAAGGTTTGATTATGGTTAAGGGCGGCGTTCCTGGTTCTGAAAATGCCTGGGTTCGCGTTACCGATGCCGTAAAGAAAGTAAGTACCGTTGCTTTGCCTACTCCGGCAGGATTGAAAAAAGTTGATGAACCTGTTGCAGTTAAAGCTGAAGCTTCAGCTGATAATGCATAACGATAAAGGATTGAAATTATGAAACAGGACATCTTAAGTTTAGATAATAAGAATGTTGGTACAATCGAACTTAACGAATCTATTTTCGGTTTGGAAGTTCGTGCCGATATTTTACACCGCGTTGTCAGATGGCAGCTTGCCAGATTACAATCTGGTAACCACAAAACCAAAGGCCGTTCCGAGGTTGCTTTGACACCGGCCAAACCTTTCAAACAAAAAGGTTCCGGTAATGCTCGTCAAGGTTCCCGCAAAGGTACTCAGTTTAGAAAAGGCGGTATCGTGTTTGGTCCGGTTGTTCGTGATCATTCTCATGAATTGACCAAAAAATTCAGAAAACTCGGACTGAAGACAGCTCTTTCCGCTAAAGCGAAAGAGGGCAGCTTGGTTATCATCGACGAAGCAAAATTGTCAGCTCCTAAAACTAAAGACTTGAAGAACAAGTTGGCAGCTTGCGGGTTGAATAATTGCTTGGTTATTGACGGTAACGAAGTTGATATGAACTTTGCATTGGCTACAAGAAACATTGCAGGTGTTGATGTATTGCCTACAATCGGTGCCAATGTATATGACATCTTAAGAAAAGACAAATTAGTGTTGACTAAAGATGCAGTTAGTTGCTTGGAGGATAGATTGAAATGAAAAAATCAGATAAGACAAACAATGTAACCGCACAAATGTACGATACACTGGTTCGCCCGGTTATCACCGAAAAATCTATGGTTTCTTCAGAAGCCGGTAAAGTTACTTTTTTGGTTCCTTTGTCTGCTTCAAAAGATGACGTTAAGACTGCCGTTGAGACAATTTTTAACGTTAAGGTAAATAAGGTGAATACCATTCGTCAGTTCGGCAAGGAAAAACGCTTTAAAGGTTTTATCGGACAGCGTTCCGATTACAAAAAAGCAGTTATTACACTTGCTGATGGTCAAAATATTGATGTTACAACAGGAATTTAAGACATGGCTTTGAAAAATTATAAGCCCACATCCCCTGGTCTCCGCCAGCTCGTTATCGTTGACAGAAGCGAGTTGTATAAAGGAGCTCCGGAGAAGTCTCTGACAATTGGACTTACTAAGTCCGGTGGGCGTGACAACTTTGGACACGTAACAAGCCGTAGAATCGGTGGCGGTCACAAACGTAAATTACGTATTATCGACTTCAAACGTAACAAGTTTGACGTTGAGGCAACTGTTGAGAGAATCGAATATGATCCTAACCGTTCATCCTTCATTGCTTTAATCAGCTATGAAGATGGCGAAAAGGCTTATATTTTGGCTCCTCAAAGATTAAAAGCCGGTGATAAAGTTATTTCTGCTTCCAAAGCAGATATTAAACCGGGTAATGCTATGCCTTTGAAGAATATGCCGGTTGGTACTATTATTCACAACATTGAGCTGAAAGCCGGAAAAGGCGGACAATTGGTTCGTTCTGCCGGATGCTATGCTCAGGTTGTCGGTAAAGACGCCGGATATGCTCAATTGAAATTAAGCTCCGGCGAGCTCAGAATCGTTCGTGAAGAGTGCTTGGCAACTGTTGGTGCCGTTTCTAACCCGGATAACCAAAACAAATCTTTGGGTAAAGCCGGTCGTACTCGTTGGCTGGGTATCAGACCTCAGTCTCGCGGTGTTGCCATGAACCCTGTCGATCACCCGCATGGTGGTGGTGAAGGTCGTACATCAGGCGGTCGTCATCCGGTATCTGCTTGGGGTAAACCGACTAAGGGTGCTAAAACTCGTTCTAACAAGAAGACGGATCGTTTCATTATGAGATCTCGTCATGATAACAAGAAGAAATAGGGAGAAAAGCTATGACACGTTCCGTATGGAAAGGACCTTTTGTTGATGGCTATCTTCTAAAGAAAGCTGATAAAGCAAGAACAGCCGGTCGTAACGAAGTGATTAAAATCTGGTCTCGTCGTTCTACAATGTTGCCACAGTTTGTTGGTTTGACTTTCGGCGTTCACAATGGTCATAAATTTATCCCTGTTTTGGTTACAGAGGACATGGTTGGCCATAAATTCGGTGAGTTTGCTCCGACCCGTACATTCTACGGTCACGCAGCAGACAAAAAGGCTAAGAGAGGTTAATTATGAGTAAATCTAAAGATGCAAGAAGATTAGACGCAAATCAAGCTATGGCTTACTGCAGTTCTATTCGCACCAGCCCTCGTAAACTGAACTTGGTCGCACAGTCCATCCGCGGTCTGAATGCTGAAAAAGCCGTTGCCGAACTCAGCTTCTCTAAGAAGAGAATCGCAAAAGTCGCATTGAATGTATTGCAGTCAGCTATTGCTAATGCTGAAAACAATCATCAGTTGAACATTGACAAATTATTCGTAAGCGAAGCATTTGTCGGTAAAGGTTTGGTTATGAAACGTATGCACGCACGTGGTCGCGGCAGAGGGGCTCGCGTTTTGAAGCCTTTCTCCAATCTGACCATCGTTGTAACAGAGCGTGGGGAGTAAGTTAATGGGACAAAAAGTAAATCCTACAGGTCTTCGTTTAGGTGTAAACCGTACTTGGGACTCTCGTTGGTATGCAGATGATAAGTTCACTGACTACCTCCACGAAGACTTGAAAATCAAAGAATTCTTGAAAGAGAAATTGGCTCAGGCCGGTGTCAGCAGAATCGTTATCGAACGTCCTGCAAAAAAAGCCAGAGTTACAATTCACTCTGCAAGACCGGGTGTTGTTATTGGTAAAAAAGGTCAGGATATTGAAATCTTGAGAAAAGAAATTCAAAAAATGACTGACTCTGAAGTCCAATTGAACATTTTGGAAGTAAGAAAACCTGAGTTGGATGCACAATTGGTAGCTGATTCAGTTGCACAACAGTTGGAACGCCGCGTTGCTTTCCGTCGTGCAATGAAACGCGTTATGCAGTCTGCTCTTCGTTTAGGTGCTGAAGGTATTAAGGTTAGCTGTTCAGGCCGTTTAGGCGGTGCTGAAATCGCAAGAACTGAATACTACCGTGAAGGTCGTGTTCCTCTTCATACATTGCGTGCTGACATTGATTACGCAACCTCTACGGCTCACACAACTTATGGTGCTTGCGGCGTAAAAGTATGGATCTATAAAGGCGAAATTATGGCTCACGATCCGATGGCTCAAGACAAAAAGTTGGCTGAACAAAAATAGAAATTGAGGTTAGAATAAAATGTTAAGTCCAAAAAGATTGAAGTTCCGCAAACAGCACAAAGGCCGTATTCATGGTCTGGCTAAAGGCGGCTCTGAATTAAGTTTCGGTTCATATGGATTGAAAGCTCTTACCCCTGACCGTATTACTGCTCGTCAAATCGAGGCAGCTCGTAGAGCTATTACGCGTCAGATGAAGAGAGCCGGAAGATTATGGATCCGTATTTTCCCTGATGTTCCTGTATCTGATAAACCAGCCGAAGTTCGTATGGGTAAAGGTAAAGGTTCTATCGAATATTGGTGTGCAAGAGTTAAACCTGGCCGCATCATGTTTGAAGCTGAAGGTATTGACGAAGAGACTGCTCGTGCAGCATTTGCTCTCGGTGCCGCTAAGCTGCCAATCAAGACCAAGTTTGTTAAACGCTTGAATTCTGATAAGGGAGAAGCATAAGATGGTAAAAACAAAAGATCTTCGTGCTATGACAATAGATGAGTTGGAAGCAAAATTGCTCGAAAACAAAAAAGAACAATTTAACTTAAGAATCCAACAATCTACTGGACAAATTCAAAATACTGCGGTAATAAGAAAAGTCCGTCGTGAAATAGCAAAAATCAACACGCTCATCGCTGAGCGCAAGAAGAATAGTTAGGGAGTAAAAAAATATGCCTAAAAGAATTCTTCAAGGTGTTGTTGTTAGTGATAAACAGGATAAAACTGTCGTGGTCAGCGTAGAGCGTCAGGTTATGCACCCTGTTTATAAGAAGTTCGTTAAGAGAAGCAAAAAATATGCTGCTCATGATGAAAACAATCAGTTCAAAATCGGTGATATTGTCAAGATTGAAGAATCTAGACCTTATTCAAAAACCAAAGCTTGGACTGTAATCGTTGATAACGCCTAGAAAAGAAGGAATTAAAAAATGATACAGATGCAAACCAACCTTGATGTTGCCGATAATTCCGGTGCACGTCAGGTGCAGTGCATAAAGGTTCTTGGGGGTTCCAAGAGAATGCATGCCTCTGTGGGTGATGTTATCGTTGTTTCTGTTAAAGACGCTATGCCAAAAGGCCGCGTTAAGAAAGGCGATGTCCACAAAGCTGTAATCGTTCGCACAGCAAGCGACATTAGACGTAAAGACGGTTCTGTTATCCGTTTTGACAATAATGCAGCTGTTCTGATTAACAAAGACGGTGAGCCGATCGGTACTCGTATCTTTGGCCCTGTTACCAGAGAACTGCGTGCGAAGAAATTTATGAAAATTATTTCGTTGGCACCGGAGGTGTTGTAATGAGCCTTAAGTTGAAAATTAAAAAAGGTGATAAAGTTGTTATCTTGTCAGGTAATGACAAAGGTAAAACAGGTGAAGTAGTAAAAGCTATGCCTAAAGAGGGTAAAGTGGTTGTTCAGGGTATTAATCTGGTTAAAGTTCACCAGAAACCTAGCCAAACTACTCCTGGCGGCATTGTTACTAAAGAAGCACCTATCCATGTTTCTAACGTTGCATTGGTTACCAGTGATGGTAAAGCAACTAAAGTTGGTTATACCGTAAAAGATGGAAACAAAGTACGTGTTGCTCGTAAATCCGGTCAAGTAATCGACTAAGTAAGGGAAAATCTTATGACAAATTTTGAAAATTTATATAACAACGTCATAAAGAAATCTCTTGTGGAGAAATTCGGTTACCAGAACCCACATGAGATTCCTAAGTTGACTAAAATTGTCTTGAACATGGGCGTCGGTGATGCCGTTACAGACAAAAAGAAACTTAACAATGCTGTAGAAGAAATGGCTTTAATCGCCGGTCAAAAACCGGTTGTTACCAAAGCTCGTAAATCTATTGCTACTTTTAAGTTAAGAGATGGTATGCCTATCGGCTGCAAAGTTACTCTCCGTTCTGACAGAATGTATGAGTTCCTTGAAAGACTGATTAACATGGCTTTGCCTCGCATCAGAGACTTCCATGGTATTTCCGGTAAAAATTTCGACGGTAAAGGAAACTTTGCTTTCGGTATTAAAGAACAGATTATCTTCCCGGAAATCAACTATGAAAAAGTTGAGAATGTAAGAGGTATGGATATTGTTATCTGCACATCTGCTAAAACTGACGAAGAAGCAAAAGCTCTTCTTACAGGTTTTAACTTACCTTATAAGAAATAAGCGGGGATTTTACTATGGCAAAAACAAGTTCAGTTTATAGAAACTTGAAAAGAGTTAAGATGGCAGAAAAATTTGCTAATCGTCGTCTTAAACTCAAAAATATCGTTATGGATAAAAACGCTTCTCCGGAAGAAAGATTCCAAGCGACTTTGAAGTTGGCAGAACTGCCTCGTAACTCAGCAAAAATTCGTGTCAGAAACCGTTGCAAAGTTACCGGACGTTCTCGCAGTTATTACAGGAAATTCGGTGTCAGCCGTGTTGAATTGAGAGATATGGCTAGTTTCGGTGAAATTCCTGGATTGGTAAAATCAAGCTGGTAAGGTAGGAGATTAAGATTATGTCAATGACTGATCCTTTGGGCGATATGCTCACACGCATTAGAAACGCACAAAGAGCGAAGAAAAATGAGGTCGTTTCCCCTGCTTCTCGCTTGCGTGAAAATGTATTAGAAGTTTTGAAGAAAGAAGGCTACATCGCCGGTTATGAAAAAGTTAACGTACGTGCCGGTGTTGATGAACTTCACATTCAATTAAAGTACCATGAAGGTACTTCCGTTATAACCGAAATTTACCGCGTATCTACTCCGGGTCGCCGCGTTTATTCAAGCGTTAAAGACCTGCCTAGAGTATATAACGGCCTGGGTATTTCTATCATCTCTACACCGTCCGGTGTTATGAGCGATCATGATGCTAGAAAAGCCAATGTCGGCGGCGAAATTCTTTGTCAAGTATTCTAAGGGAGAAAATGGATGTCTAGAGTAGGTAAATATCCTGTTATTATCCCTAACGGCGTAACAGTCAGCGTTGATAACAACGTTGTTACGGCTAAAGGTAAATTAGGTGAACTCAGCTACACATTTGACGATAGTCATGTGGCTACAAAATTAGAAGATAACAAAGTTGTTGTTACACCTTTGTCCGAATCAAAAACAGCCAGAACACTCTGGGGTACAACTCGTGCCCGGATTAACACCTTGGTTCAAGGTGTCAGCGAGGGTTTCAAAAAAGAAATGGAACTCGTCGGTGTCGGTTATAAGGCTCGTGTAGAAGGCAGTTCTAAGTTAGTGTTGTCTTTGGGTTTTTCTCACGATGTAATTTTTAATGCTCCTAAGGGCATTTCCATTACTTGTGCATCTCCGACCCAAATCACTGTCTCTGGTGCTGATAAACAACTGGTTGGCCAAGTTGCTGCGGAAATTCGCAAATACCGTTCTCCTGAACCTTACAAAGGTAAAGGCGTTAAGTATGTCGGTGAATATATCCGTCGTAAAGAAGGCAAGAAGAAATAAGGAATAATTCAAATGAATACGCCAAGAGATTTGTTTAATAAAAGAAAAGCTCGCGTAAGAACCGCTTTGAAAAACGCTGCCAACGGAAAACCGAGATTGTCTGTTTTCCGCAGCGGTAAGCATATTTACGCTCAAATTATTGACGATGCTAAAAGTTCAACCATTGTTTCTGCTTCTACTTTGGAAAAAGAAATCAGAGAAAATGTTAAGAAAGCATCTACGGTTGAAGCAGCTAGCTTCATTGGTAAAGTTGTGGCAGAAAGAGCCGTTAAGTCTGGTGTCAGCGAAGTTGTGTTTGACAGAGGCGGCTACATCTACCACGGTCGTGTTAAAGCTTTGGCTGACGCAGCTCGTGCTGCCGGTTTGAAATTCTAGGAGTTTATGAGATGGCACAAGCTGTAGATCGTCGTAAGGCAGAAAAGAAAGAAGAACTGGTTGAGAAACTGGTTTATGTTAATCGTGTAGCCAAGACCGTTAAAGGCGGACGCAATATGTCCTTTGCTGCTCTGGTTGTTGTCGGAGATCAGAAAGGCCGCGTCGGTTTCGGTTCCGGTAAAGCAACGGAAGTTCCTGATGCTATTACCAAAGCTACTAACGAAGCTAAGAAAAATATGGTTCGCATTCCTCTTCGTGAGGGCAGAACTCTTCACCACGATATTCAAGGTCGTTTCGGTGCAGGAAAAGTTGTTTTGAGAACTGCTCCTGCCGGTACCGGTGTTATCGCTGGTGGTCCTATGCGTGCTATTTTTGAAGTATTGGGCGTACAAGACGTTGTTGCAAAATCTTTGGGTTCCAATAACCCTTACAATATGATTAAAGCAACATTCAACGCTTTGGAAGCTATCAATTCACCTCGTATGGTTGCTGCAAAACGCGGTAAAAAAGTTGGTGATATTGTCAGCCGTCGTGAAAATACTGCCAATGCTAAATTGGATAAAGAGGAGGCTTAATGATGTCTAAGAAAACTATTAAAGTTACTCAGACGGGAAGTCCTATCGGTCGTCCTGAAGCTCAAAGAGCTACATTGATCGGTTTGGGTTTGAATAAGATGGGTAAAACCGTTGAATTAGAAGATACTCCTTCAATCCGTGGTATGATCCGTAAAGTCCCTCACTTGGTAAAAGTTGAGGAATAGAGTTTTCGGCCGGCAGTGTTGTTTTATGGCACTGCCTGCCCAACTCAATAGCTAGAATATTAAGGTGAAGAAACATGAAACTTAATGAATTAAAAGATAACCAAGGTGCTACTAAAAACCGCATCCGTGTTGCCCGTGGTATCGGCAGCGGCAAAGGTAAAACAGGCGGCCGCGGCGTTAAAGGTCAGAAATCTCGTTCCGGTGTTTCCATTAACGGGTTTGAAGGCGGACAGATGCCGATTTACCGCAGACTTCCAAAACGTGGTTTCAAAAATCCGTTTGCAAAAGTTTTTGCTGTTGTTAATCTGGATACCATCCAGAAGGCTGTTGATGCCGGCAAGTTAAACGCCAGTGCAATTGATTTGGCTGCTCTTTTGAATGCAGGCATTATCTCCAAAGAATTGGACGGTGTTCGTTTGTTGGCTCGCGGTGCCATTACAACAGGTGTTACGATTTCTGTAAATTCAGCATCTAAGGCTGCTGTTGCAGCTGTTGAAAAAGCCGGCGGTAAGGTTAACTTTATCGAAGCTTAGTCGTATTGTTTAAAAGGGTAGTTTGATTTAAGCAAGTCTTAGAATCAATCTGCCCTTTTTGACTCTTTTATCAATAAAATTTGAAAAAGTTAGAAAATAAGGATTTTTAATATGGTATCATTGGCAGATAAAATGGCAGCAAATATGGATATGTCTGCTTTCAGCAAAGCCACGGAACTGAAAAAAAGATTATGGTTTACGGTTCTGGCTTTGATTGTTTTTCGCTTGGGAACTTTTGTTCCGTTGCCTGGTATTGATCCAAAAATATTATCAGATGTTTTTGCGAAAAATTCGAGCGGTATTCTTGGAATGTTTAATATGTTTGCGGGTGGTGCGTTAGCCCGTATGACGATTTTTGCATTGAACATTATGCCATATATTTCGGCATCCATTATTTTGCAGTTGGGGCAATCGGTTGTTCCGAGCTTGGCTGCTTTGAAAAAAGATGGTGAGGCCGGACATCGCAAAATCTCCCATTATACCAAAATTCTGACGGTATTCATCACAATGATTCAAGGATATGGTATTGCCGTCGGTTTGGAAGGCATGACCGGAAGTGCCGGCCTGTCTGCCGTTGTTAATCCGGGATTTGTGTTTAAGTTTACAACCATCGTTTCCTTGGTTGGCGGAACAATGATGATTGTTTGGCTGGGTGAACAAATCACGGCTCGCGGTGTCGGTAACGGTTCTTCTCTTATCATTACGGTTGGTATTATTGCCAACTTGCCTACCGCTTTGGCTCAAACTTTTGAGTTAGGACGTGTCGGCTCAATGTCTATTTCTTTGATATTGATGCTGTTGGCTATGGTTTTGGCTTTGATTTATATCATTGTTTTGGTTGAGAGAGCTCAGAGAAAAATTACCATTCAATATCCGAAGAGACAAATGGGCGGAAGAATAATGTCTTCCGAGAATTCTCATTTGCCGTTGAAAATTAACCCGACGGGTGTTATTCCTCCGATTTTCGCCAGCTCTTTGCTGTTGCTGCCGATTACTATTGCCAACTTCTCTTCTGAGAATGGGCCGTCTTGGGTACAGTCTTTAAGCCAGATGCTCGGACACGGACAGCCTTTATATTTGTTCCTGTATGCATTTTTGATTATTTTCTTTGCATTCTTCTATACCGCAGTTGTGTTTAATCCAGAAGAAACAGCAGATAATCTGAAAAAGCACGGCGGTTTTATTGCCGGTATCCGTCCGGGAAAAAATACAGCCGAATATTTGGATTATGTTATTACCAGACTGACGGTTTTAGGTGCCGTTTATCTGACAGCTTTGTGTATTTTGCCTGAAATTTTGATTTCAAAATTGTCCGTTCCGTTTGTGTTGGGCGGTACAACATTGCTCATCGTGGTTCAGGTAACAATGGACTTTGTCGGTCAGCTACAGTCTCATTTGATTGCTTATCAATATGAAGGACTGATTAAAAAAGCGGCTCTGGCTAATAAAAAGAGAAAATAAGATGAACAAAAACGGATTAGGTTTGCATATTGTCTTTACCGGAGCCCCTGGCTGCGGTAAAGGCACGCAGGCAAGAATCTTAAAAGATAAAATTGCCATTCCTCATCTTTCCACCGGTGAAATGTTAAGAGCCGAAGCGGCCAAAGGAACGCCTTTGGGTTTGGAAATTAAGGCCTTGATTGACGGTGGTAATTTGGTTCCGGATGACATGATTATTAAAATGCTTTCTGCCCGGATTGATGAGGATGATTGCAAAAACGGTTTTATTTTGGACGGTTTTCCGAGAACATTGCCGCAAGCGGAAGTTTTAGAAGAAATGTTGTCCAAAAAAGGAATTACTTTGGATGCCGTGATTGAAATCCAAGTTCCTGACGAGATTATTATGGAACGAATTTTGGGTCGGTATGCCTGCATGACCTGCGGAGCCGGCTATCATGATAAATTTCAGAAACCAAAGGTTTATGGCGTTTGCGATAAATGCGGCGGAACGGATTTTTATCGCAGAATCGATGATAACAGAGCAACTGTGCAGAACAGACTCGTTAATTACCGGGCTTTGACATATCCGACAATTCCTTATTTTGACAAGAAGGGGTTGCTTCGGTGTGTTGACGGAACGGGGACAATTGAAGCAACTGCCAGAAAAATAGATGACCTTTTGGCAGTTACAAAACCGCAATAAGCATTTTTTTGAAAAATTTGTGAAAAAAATGCAACTTTTTGAATTTTTTTGATAAAAGGGTGGTTGACACTAACAAATAATAGCCTATAATCCGGCTTAATTTTGAAAAGTGGTGATCAACTTTTTGAATGTGATAATTAATTAAATAATGGAGAGTTAATTTGGCTCGTATAGCTGGTGTAAATATTCCGACCGCCAAAAGAGTAGAAGTGGCTTTGACTTATATTTTTGGTATCGGAAAGAAAACTGCTCAAGACATTTGTGCAAAATCCGGAATCGCCCCGGAACGTCGTGTTCATCAGTTGTCTGATGAAGAAGTTGCTAAAATTCGTGAAGTTATCGACACAGATTATCTGGTTGAAGGTGAATTGCGTCGCGAAGTTGGCGTTAATATTAAAAGATTAATGGATCTCGGTTGCTACAGAGGTTTAAGACATCGTAAAGGTTTGCCTGTTCGCGGACAGAGTACAAAACAGAATGCTCGTACCCGTAAAGGTAAACGTAAGACTGTTGCTAACAAGAAGAAATAGGTGAGATAAATGGCAAAAGCAGTACGTATTAAGAAAAAAGAAAAAAAGAATATCACTGCGGGCGTTGCTCACGTGAATTCTACTTTTAACAATACAAGAATAACAATTACTGATGCTCAGGGTAATACTGTTTCTTGGGCAACAGCCGGTGCTCAAGGTTTTAAAGGTTCTCGTAAGTCTACTCCGTATGCCGCACAAGTAGCCGCTGAAGAAGCCGGCAAAAAGGCTCAGGAAAACGGTATGAAAACTCTTGAGGTTGAAGTTAAAGGCCCAGGTTCTGGTAGAGAATCCGCGATTAGAGCTTTGCAGGTTATAGGTTTTACCATTACGTCCATCCGTGATGTTACGCCTATTCCTCACAATGGCTGTCGTATGAGAAAGAGACGTCGCGTTTAATATTGAGTTTGAGAAGGTAAGGTGTTTGTGCCTTACCGTCTTTCAATTTTGTAAAATATGCATATGCACTAAAATAAAGAGGACATACCAGTGATTCAAAAGAATTGGCAAGAACTTATTAAACCTACTAACTTAGAAGTTGTTTCTGGTGATAACGGCAATAAAGCTAAGATAGTAGTAGAGCCTTTGGAAAGAGGTTTCGGCTTAACTTTGGGTAACGCACTGAGAAGAGTTTTATTATCTTCTTTGCAGGGCGGAGCTGTAACAGCCATTAAAATTAACGGTGTGTTGCATGAATTTTCCGTTGTCCCGGGTGTAAGAGAAGATGTTACGGATATTGTGCTGAACATTAAATGTCTGGCCGTTGCCGTACATGGTGAAGGTCCTAAAACAATGACCCTGAAAGCAGAAGGTCCTTGTGAAGTTACCGCTGCTATGATTGAAACAGGTCATGATGTTGAAATTAAGAATCCTGATCTGGTTATTTGCAATCTTGATGCCGGTGCAAAAATTTCTATGGAACTGACCGTTAACACAGGTAAAGGTTATGTTCCTGCTTACCTGAACAAAGCAGCTGACGCTCCAATCGGATTGATTGCCGTTGATGCTATTTATTCTCCGGTTAAAAAGGTTTCTTACAAAGTCGAGAATACCCGTGTCGGACAAGTTACCGACTATGATAAGTTGACTTTGGTTGTTGAAACCAACGGTGTTGTTACTCCGGAAGATGCTGTTGCTTATGCAGCCAGAATCCTTCAGGATCAATTGAAGCCGTTCATTAATTTTGATGAACCGGAAAATGAAGTTGAAGTTGAAAAAGAAGAACTGCCGTTCAACAGAAATCTGTTGAAGAAAGTTGAAGAGTTAGAGCTTTCTGTTCGTTCTGCAAATTGCCTGAAAAACGATAATATCGTTTATATCGGTGATTTGGTTCAGAAGACTGAAGCAGAAATGTTGAGAACTCCTAACTTTGGTAGAAAATCTTTGAACGAAATCAAAGAAGTATTGGCTAAGATGGGCATTCATTTGGGTATGGATGTTGTCGGTTGGCCGCCTGAGAATATTGAAGATTTGATTCGTCGTGTTGATGAACATTTCTAATTTCTAAGGTAAAATGATTGAAAAGGGGGCTTGTTAAAAGCCCTCTTTTTTGTACCCGGAAGACCACGCATTTGACGAGGGGGCTTTTTGTGTGAAATATTAAGCTTGGGGTGAGGTGTTTGGTTTGGAACTTGGGCGATATAACTATTTGAAAAAATATTATTGATTGATTTTGTTTAACTTTTTTGATACATTGCCGTTGAAATGATTTTATAATTATGAACTTAAACTTTTATCTTATGGTAAAAAATTTATTATGTAGACTTTTCTCAAGAAGAAATGTTAAGAATTCGTCAGAAAAACAGAAGATTCCTCATGAGGATGCTTCTCTTAAAAAGTGGCAAGATTTTGCCGATAGGTGTGATTGGAAAAGGGTTGCAGAAGCACAAGCCAAGTTTATACCGCGTGCGTATGAACCTTATGTTCAGCATGATGATGAGGTCTGGCGGATTTTACACAAGCGTCTTCTTCAGTTTGAACTGCCGGTATTGATGTCAAGTTTTATACAAGAAAATGTCGAGCGTTTTATCTTTGTTGAAGATGGAGCCAGTTTTTCCCGCATAAAGGATGAAGTTTATCATTTTCATGTTGCCATATGTTCACCTAGATTTGTGGTGGAAGAATGTGGTAAGTTAAGAGGTTTTGCTTTATCCGGCGAGTTAGTTATTGTCGGAGTTGCCTTGGCCGGAACTCATCCTGAAAATGTGGAAAAATTGATTCAAGGGCAAGGGCTTCAACTTTTGACCAGAGAAGATTCCAAATGTGTGGAGGCTAATTTACCTACTCTTATTAAAATGATGAAAGAGGTTGAGGTGCCGAGTTTGGAAGGTGTGGCAGAGTGGATGATTGCTCAACCGGAAAATCAGGCAGCCGATATGTATGAAATCTATGATTTACGGCATCCTGAAAGAATCGGCCATATTGAAGATGACGATACAACCAGTTTGCTGGGAAAGTTATGAAAAAAATGAGGGGATTGAGGCAGTTGCTTCAGTCCCTTTGCTTTTTTTTTGCTTGCAATTATGGGATTGGTGTGTTACAAACAGCCTCGACTAAGAGGTCTTTATGCATGAACAGGAACAGAATCCGTGGTAAAGACCGGTGTTTTATCCGTTCTGCCTTGCAGGACACAGAGAAAAAGAAAGGAACTTGTCATGAGACATGGAATGAAACATAGAAAACTTAATATGCCAAGAAGCCAGAGAAGAGCTTTGTTCTCTAACCTGACAAACGCATTGTTGAATCACGAACAAATTACGGTAACTCTTCCGCGTGCCAAAGAATTGAGAACTTTTGCCGATAACATGATTACTTATGCTAAAAAAGGTGATTTGAACAGTAGAAGAATCGCTTTGGGTTTCTTGAGAGACAATGACGTTGTTTCTAAACTTTTCTCTACTTTAGCTGAACGTTACAAAGATCGTAACGGTGGTTATACCCGCGTTTTGAAAGCAGGTATTCGTTATGGCGATGCTGCTCCTATGGCTATCATTGAATTGGTAGACAGAGATGTTAATGCCAAAGGTGCTGCCGACAAAGCTCGTGTTGCCGCTGAGAAAGCTGCTGCCGAAGCTGCTGAAAAAGCTTCAGCTGAGTAGTTTAGTTATAAACTGATTGTAAAAAAGCGAATCGTGAAAGCGGTTCGCTTTTTTGTGTATGAAGAGAAGAAGATGAAAAAATATAAGAGAGTTTGTATTGTCGGAAATTCGGGAGCGGGAAAATCTACTTTATCCGTAAAGCTGGGAGAGATGTTTCATCTTCCTGTTTGTCATATTGACAAGCTGTATTGGATGCCCGGCTGGGTTAAACGCCCGAAAAATGAATATCAGGTGTTGTTGGAAAATGTTATCCGGCAGGATGAATGGATTATTGACGGAAATAATAAGTCAACAATGCCGCAGCGTTTTGAGCGGTCGGATTTGATTATATTTTTGGATTATCATCCGTTTTTTTGCTGTTACAGGGCGGTAAAAAGAATGTTGCTGACAGTCAGCCGTCCGGATATGGCGGATGGTTGCAGAGAGCGTTTTAATATGCCTTTTTATCAATGGATATTAGGATATCGGAAACATGTGAATCCTGTGGTTCTTGAACATTTGGAAAAACACGGAAAATCAGCGGATATTTTTATTTTGAAAAATCCAAAGGAATTAGCTTGTTTTATGAATCAGTTGCAATGTTAGAAAAAGCCCTCTCATTTGAGAGGGCTTTTTTTAGTCGGATTATTCTAATATATTACTTTTCTCCATAAAATATAGCTGAAATAACACAACTGCCATTATTTTTTTGATAATGATTATCAGATAGAGAACCAAAAGTCGTGAAAGTCCAAGCTTCTATATCGGAATATTCATTGGAAGTCCAATAGTGGTTACAATTAGGGAAGGTTTCGCCAAGAGATTCGAAAGCTGCTTTCAGGTCGCTTCTTACTTTCCATAAATTGTTGAATTCAGCATAGCTTGGCAAGAACCAATCCCCTTCTTCTGTCCCCGCTGTTATGTAATTATAACAATACTCTACAGCTCCAAAAACGTTGTTTCCATAATATTTTTTTTCTTTACTGAAAGCAATGAGCTTTTGTGTGTTTGAATAGCCATCCGTATCACAAGATGACAAAATATTATCTACAGTACAATTTTCTAAGTCGGGAATATCAATACCTCTTTGACCGAAAGAAGGTCTCCAATAAGGAGAAGTAAGACCCATAGCTAATTTTTTATCGGCATCAAAGACGACAGCGATAGGTGTCCTCTCTGTTTTAGTATAACATTTTTTATTGGAATACAGGACTGAACCAACCTTACAAGTAATTTCTGTTTCATGATACCAAAGACCATTGTCATCGCCGTAGGAGATAATCGGACGAGCAAAATAAGTGTAATCATTGAACTCTCGAGTTGGTTCATTACCTACATAGAGTTTCCATGTCCAATCATATGTGTTAGAAGTTGATGTCCAATAGGCGTTGTAAATGGATGTGCTTCCAAGTTTTGTAAGGGTGTTATTGACTGTTTGAGCAACTGAACTCAAAGAAACAGCTTCAGCATAGCTTGGCAAGAACCACTCTCCGATTTTTGTACCTGCAGTTGTATAATTATAACAATATTCTGCGGCCTCGTATTTCATATAAGGTTTACTGTGAGCCATAATTGCTGCTGTATTACTTTTGCCATTTGCGGCACATGCTAGCAAATCGATGTCACAGTACTCCAAACCAGGAACACTAATTCTAAATCCGAATGTTAACGTTTTAGGAGAATGCTCCAAAGCCACGGCTAATTTTTTATCGGTATCAAAGACGACAGCGATAGGCGTTTTGTTTGTTTTTGAGTAACATTTTTTGTCCTCATACAAAACAGAGCCGATTTGGCAAGCAATTTGAATTTCATTCGGTTCACAATCTTTTTGGCAGTTTCTGCCGTAATAGGTAACGGGCGTGCAAGTCTGGTTTGACGGGACAGCGTCTTTGTACCCGCCGTTGTCGCAAGTCGGTTGATAGCAGTCTTTAAAACATTTTGTTCCGTAATAATCAACCTGAGTACAGACATTGTTTGTCGGAATACCGTTTTTATATCCGCCGTCGGAGCAGCTTGGCTGTTTGCAATCTGTTTTGCATGTTCTGCCATAATAAGTTATATCCTTACAAACATTGTTTGCGGGAGTATTGGAGAGATAGCCTCCGTCTTCGCAGCTTGGTTGTTTACAGCCGGAGTAACAGTTTTTGCCGCAGTAAGAAACCGAAGTTCCTTCTTGGTTTGTCGAGCAGGAAGAACTATACCCGCCGTCTTCACAGGTCTTATCGGAAATATCTTTATAACAGGTTTTGTTGGCAAAAGAAAATGCCGTGCCATTCTGACACGATGTGAGAGAAGTGGCATAACCACCCTCGGCACAAGTTTTGTC
>JAGAJR010000015.1 GCA_017626035.1 Alphaproteobacteria bacterium
GGGAACCGGCAGGGCAGGTATGAGAACAAACGCGGCATTTGTAATAAGATTTGTTATAAATGCAGGGTTTGGTATAATCGAGAACATATCCGGAAGGACAAGAAGCAGCATATCCTTCATCTGTACACTGAGCCGCTTTGTCAAGCAGCATGGAGTTATTAGACTTTCCAAATTCCAAACCGGAACAACCGCCGCCGCCGACGGCACAAACAGCCGCAAGCTTAACAGCGTTATCCGAATTAAAATGGGATATAGGCTCCAGTTCCATAGGTGTGTGTGTGGTGTATGTTTGTATATTTACCAGAGGAGAGCCAGAGTAACCGAAGGTTAGATTTTTTACCTCGGAGGCCTGAGAATTGCCGGAGAGCAAAAGGCAGGCGGAGGCAAGCAATAAAAACTTAGTATTAATCATAGTATCACCTCATAGTAATTAAGAACCAAAGCCTATATACTATCCATACTAAGTCTTTTTTTTTTTTTGCAACAAAAAAGTGCATCAGGTTGCAGATTTCATTTTTCTGAAACAAAAAACCCGGATGTTTTCTTTATCAGAAAATTGTCCGGGTTGGTGAGAAGCGTGTCAGAATAGTTTATTTTCTGCGGCGATAAAAACGTCGGGAGTGAATAAACGATTTTCTTTTTCTTACTTTTCTTTTACGCTTGTTTTCGTATTTCCAGATGAGGGCAATTGCCAGAATGATAATTGCCGTCAAAACATAAAAATGTACGGGATTTCCCATAGGCGATATTGTTTTTAGTTAGAATAATCAGTTTTTCGTAAAAGAGTTTATGATTGATATTGAGATAAAGCAAGGATTATTTTGTCAGAGCCAAAGAGGCGATTTCTGCCCGCAATAAATCCAGCCCGATGTTTTTCTCGGAACTGGTGGCGAGAATCGTTACATAAGCGGCGGCATGTTTTGAAATGGTTTCCTGAGTTTCGCTGATAACTTTTTCCAAGGCTTTGGCAGAGATTTTATCCGTTTTGGTTAAAACAATCTGGTATGTAACTGCTGCTTTGTCGAGAAGTTCCATGGTTTCCAAGTCAGCTTTTTTTATACCGTGGCGGGAGTCAATCAGCAGGAAGATTCTTTTTAGATTAACCCGTCCCTGCAGATAAGTAAAAACAAGATTGGTCCATTGTTTTACCATATTTTCGGGAGCCTGGGCGAATCCGTACCCCGGCATGTCAACAATATGGATTTTATCTGCCAGATTAAAGTAATTCAGTTGTTGGGTGCGTCCCGGAGTATTGGAAGTTTTGGCCAGCTTTTTCTGCCCGAAAAGGGCGTTGATAATGCTGGATTTTCCGACATTTGATCGTCCGGCAAAAGCAATTTCAGGAATTTCCGAATCCGGCAGCTGCTGTAATTTAGCAACACCGAGAACGAAATTGCAAGGCTGTTTGAACAGTTGTTTTCCGTTCTCTATTTGGGTGTTGTCGAATTCCGGCAGCTCAAAACTCATTAGTTAACTCCGTTTTTTTTCATAATGGCTTTTTGCTGGATGATAGAAAGCAGGTTGCTTAATGTCCAATAGATAACCAGTCCGGAAGCAAAGTGTCCGAGCATAAAGGTAAAGATAAGCGGCATCATGGCAAACATACGGGCTTGGTCTTTGTTGGTCGGAGCCGGATTCAATTTCTGTTGGACGAACATGGTGATTCCCATAAGAATCGGCCAAACGCCGATGTTCAGTAAGCCCGGAACCGGAATGTGCAGGAGAACGGACAATGTCAGCGGATCCGGTGCAGACAGGTCTTTAATCCATCCGATAAACGGAGCCTGGCGGATTTCAATGGAGATGTTCAATACCTTATACAAGGAGAAGAACACCGGAATTTGAATCAACATCGGCAGGCAGCCGGCGGCAGGGTTAATTTTATCCCGGCGATAAAGAGCCATGGTTTCTTGCTGAAGTTTCATTTTATCATCTTTATATCTTTCCTGAAGTTCTTTCAGTTTCGGCTGAACCTTCTTCATTTTGGACATACTCTCGTAAGATTTGTTGGCAACCGGGAACATGCACAGTCTCAACAAGGCGGCAAACAGCAAAATTGCCCACCCCATATTGCCGATGAGATTGTACAGGAAGTCCAAAATATAGAAGAACGGTTTGGTCAGGAAATAATACCAACCGAAGTCGACGGCAAGGTCAAATTTTTCAATGCCGAGTTTTTTGGTATAAGTGTCAAGGAGTTTAATCTCTTTGGCTCCGGCAAAGAACATCAGGTTGTTGGTTCCGACGGAATCCGGTGCGATTTTGACCGGAGCCCCGACATAGTCCACCTGATAACTGTCTTTTCCGGTGTTGCTGAATTTAACGGTTTGGTCGCTTCCGGTGTTGAATATCATTGCCGTAAACCAATAACGGTCGGAAAAACCGCCCCAGCCGCCGCTGGTTTTGAACTCTTTATATTCTTTATCGTCTAAATCTTTATATTTTAATTCTTTGAGGTTTTTATCGACAACGCCGATTAAGCCCTCATGGACAACGCCTCCGGCGACCTTTTCTTTATCAACGGTTTTGTTAATCAGACCGTAAGGGTAAAGGGTGATTTCACGGCCGGTATTGTTTTCGACATCCTGCTGGATTGTGAACATATAATTGTTATCAAGGGATACTTTGCGGATGAATTTTAAGCCTTGTCCGTTGTTCCACTCAAACACAAGCGGAGAAGACGGGGTCAGTTTGGAGCCTTTGACTGTCCAAATCGTGTCTTTGTCGGGAGTTTTAATGTTATTGGTTGAGAGCCAGCCGAATTCTGCATAATACGGCATAGCTGTTTTTGCCGGATAAAGCAATTCTACATCCGGACTGCCTTCTTCAATGGTTTGTTTGTATTTTTCCAAAAGAAGATTATCAAAACGAGCCCCTTTAACACGAATTGATCCGGCCAGTGCCGTGTTTTGAATGTCAATTCTGCGATCCCGGGCAATGACTTCTTCTGCGGAGAGTTTTTCTTCTTCCAAAATCGGAGATGTGTTTTCTTCAATGTTTTTTTCAGGGAGTTTTGCCTGTTTGTCAACGGCCGTTTCTACAGAAGGAACCGGAGCTGCGTTTTCCGGAGCCGCTTTGTCAAAAATGGCATTGGTTATAAAGATAATGGCAATAGAAAGGATAACGGCTGCATATAAGCCTTTTACTTCTTCTTTCATTCTTATAAAAACTCCTAAATTTGTTTATCGGGCGGCAAATTTGCCTCGACATTCTATTTTGCCTTAATATTTAATATATATTTGTTGTTAAAGCAAGCGATTATCTTTTCTTATCAGGTGCTTTAATTTTTGGCGGAACGGGGTCATAACCGGAACCTCCCCAAGGGTGGCAGCGTAAAATGCGTTTTGTTCCCAGCCATAACCCTTTAATAATTCCGTGGACTTGTATGGCCTCAATCATGTATTGCGAACAAGTCGGGCGATAGCGGCAGACGCCGGGGCATAACGGGGAGAGGAATTTCTGATATATTTTAATCAGCAGAATCAGAATTTGTTTGATTGTGTTCTTCATTATTTGATGCCGGTTCGGTCAAGAGTTTGTTGATTTTGTTCAGGCTCCAAACCATGTCTTTTTTCAATTTTTCAAACCGGCAGTCCGCCGTGTTATAGCGGCCGATTAAGACATAATCCGTGTTGGGAAGGGCATGGAACGGAAATATTTCCCGTGCCGCAGCTCTTAACCGTCGGCGAGTTTTGTTGCGGACATGGGCTTTGCCGATTTTTTTCGTGCTGGTATAGCCCAGACGGGCAGGAGCCGTTTCCTCAGATAAAGTTTGAGCCGCCTGCAGGATAACGGTTGAAGAAACCATTTTTTCGCCCTGCTTGGCGACTCTCACAAAATCTTTGCGTTTTTTCAGTATTAAAACTTCAGTCATTGATAAGACAATTAAGCTGAAAGTTTTGCACGTCCTCTTGCACGGCGGGCAGCTAATACTTTACGTCCGCCTTTCGTAGCCATACGGGTACGGAAACCATGACGGCGGGCTCTTACCAATTTACTTGGCTGATATGTACGTTTCATTTGTTTTCTCCGGTTAAATCAGACTTTGTGTCTGGGTTATTATTAGTTATTTAAACCTTAGTTTTCATATACTAAGGTCTCGGACAGTTTGCTTTATAAAGATGTTTTGCCGCCGAGTCAATATTTTTTTATAAAAAACAGGCCCTAAAACAATTCAGGGCCTGTCAGACGATGTGTCGGAAATTATCTTCTTTCACCCATCAGATTAAGCAGGGCGATGAAAATATTGATGAAGTCCATATACAAGGACAAAGCTCCGGCAATGGCCTTGCGTCCGGCCGTGTCGGATCCGTTGGCTTCCAAATATAACTGACGGATTCTTTGAGTGTCATAAGCTGTCAGTCCGGTAAAGGCGATGACGGAAATGAACGAAATCGCAAAATACAGACCGGAACTTTTCATGAAAATATTAACGATAGAGGCAATGACAATTCCCCATACGGCCATAATCATAAAAGAGCCCATGCCGGTTAAATCTTTTTTGGTTGTGTAACCATACAAGCTCATGCCGCCGAACATTGCCGCAGTAATTAAGAAAATACGGGTTACGCTGGCACCTGTATACATCAGAATAACAGGAGCAAGGGAAGCTCCCATTAATGCCGAAAATCCCCAAAACACACCTTGAACCTGAGCCAGAGTGCCTTTGGCCAAAACCCAGCCGAATGCAAAAATCATGATAAACGGAGCGATAAGTGTCAACCAACCCAGTCCGGACATACCCATAACCTGTCCGGCCGGAGAAACCTCAAAAAACATTCTGATAATGGAGGTGTTGGCAATCAGGTATGCAACCAAGGCGGTAATGCATAGTCCTCCGGACATATAATTATAGACTTTTATCATGTATTGACGAAGTCCCTCGTCAATGGCCGTCCGGCTGCCTATGTTTGCAATGTTTTTGTTTTCTAACATAAAGTTATACTCCTTATATAAGTTGCTGTTATAAAAAATATAGGGTGGATTTTTCTTAAAATCAATAGAACATCCCTATTCATACAGATAAAGTTCTTTTCCGTGCTGTTTGAGCCACAGTCTTCCCTTTGAGCACTCCGGTTCCAAGGCTCGGACACAATTCCAAAAATTTCGGGAATGGTCTTGGTGTTTGAGGTGGGAAACCTCGTGAGCAATCAGGTAGTTTATGACAAATTCCGGTGCTAAAGCTATCCGCCAGCTGTAGTTGATGTTACACATGGAAGAGCAGCTTCCCCAGCGGCTTTTGGTATCTTTGATGGTAACGTCTTTTACTCGGCAGCCGATTTTTTGTGCGAGTTCTTGAGATTTGGCATAGAAAATATTTTTTGCCTGCTTTTTGATGAAATCACGGACGCGTCGGTGCAGAAATTCCTTTTCTCCGGAAACATAAAGGATGTTATTTTCGAGAAAAACCCCTTTTCTTAATTTAGGGTTATGGCAGATTGTTACAAGACGTCCGAAGAGAGAGAAGGTTTCCGTGTCTTCAAAAGTTTTGGAATCCGGAATTTTTTTGAGAGAATCAAAAATCCATTCTTTATGAAAGTTCACGAAATCAACGGCTTTTTTTACCGGACAGCGTTTGGGAACAGACAAAACGGGCAGGCGTTCTTTGGAGTCAATTCTTAAGGTTAATTTTCCGGCTCGAGGAGACGAAATGATTTTTATCGGAAAATCGAGTTCATTTTGAATTTTCTGCGGGAGGTCAGAGGTCTTCCCAGTCAACAATGTAATTCTCATATTTTTCAATTCCTGATTCATTGACGAGGTTTCGTCCCTGCAAAGACATTCCGGCGGCGGTTACGGAAGAGGCTTTTCCGGTTATCAACGGATGCCAGCTTGGGAGGTCATATCCGTTATCCAGCAGCCAATAAGCACAAGTTTTAGGCAGCCATCTCGGTTTTTCCCGGATGGCGGCAAGGTCAATGTCGCGGCAGTCGGGAACTTTTTCAAAACGGTGGGCATAAATTTTGCATAAGCAGTTTTGGCAGTCCAAAAAACGGCAATGGGTATTGGTAAATTTTATTTTGCCTTTTATTTCCAGTTTGTTTAGGCAGCATTTGCCACAACCGTCGCAGAGAAGTTCCCATTCTTCTTTGTTCATTTCTTCCAGTTTTTTCTTTTTCCAGAATTCCGGTTCAACCTTGTCTAAATTATCGAATCGGGATTGCGGAGAATAGTCGTCTTCAATTATGTAGTCTTCTTGTTTCATAAATCATCCCAGTCGACAATATGGTCTTCTAATTCTTCTTCCGTTACCATTACTTCGGAGACGCAGCGTCCTTTGATGGACTTTCTTATCGGCTGCGGGCGGTTTTCAAACAGGCAGCGGTAAGCACAGGATTTAGGCATCCAAGCGATTTTATCAACATTGTCTTTGTTGAGTTTCAAACATTCGGGAACCAGACTGCATCTGGTTTCGTAAACGCTGCATTTGCAATTTTCTTGGTCAAAATATTTGCAGACGACATCGGTGTAATAGATATCGTTTGTTTCTTCGTCCTGAAGTTTAATCAGGCAGCATTTTCCGCAATGATTGCAGATGTTTTCCCATTCTTCTTCAGTATATTCTTCCGGCTTTTTCTTCAACGGTTACCTCTTTTTAAATTTTTTCTGATTATATATAACATATAAAATTTAAGGAGAAATAAAAATGTTTGGCTGGCTTGCCGATTTAATTGTAAAAACACCTGTTCAGGGCGGATGTTCCTGCTGTGAGGGACGTAAAAAAGAATTGCAGAGAATGCAGAAAGCCATTATCGGTGCAGAAGACGAAGAAAATTTATCTTCGGATGAAGAAGCTGCGAATCACTGTTGCTGCCGTCATGAATGCGGTGAAACCGAGCATGAATGTAAATGCAAAAATCATCACGAAAAGGGTCATCACGGAGGCTGCTGCGGTTCCGAGGGCTGTCATAACCATTAAGCCTATGTTATCCGATTTGTTCAGGGAGATACTCCTCTTTGGCAAGGTTTCCAAATTGGGTAAATTCCCCGTTCCAGAACAACTGAATGGTTCCCGTTGAGCCGTGGCGTTGTTTGCCGACAATAACTTCGGCAACGTTAGCCGTGTCCCGACAACGTTTTTGCCAGTCTTCTATTCTTTGTTGCAGGTGTTCGGGTGTTTCTGCCGCTTTTTGTTTCGGTTCTTCGTTTTGGATGTAATAATTCTCTCTGTAAACAAACATAACAATATCCGCGTCTTGCTCAATTGAACCTGATTCACGCAGGTCAGACATGACGGGACGTTTATCGTCTCTTTGTTCGACTCCGCGGTTTAATTGTGATAAGGCAATTACCGGAACATTGAGTTCTTTAGCCAGAATTTTGAGACCGCGGGAGATTTCGGAGAGTTCTTGAACTCGGTTGCCTTCAGTTTTCTTGCTTCCGGTACCGACAATCAATTGAATGTAGTCAATAACAATCAATCCGAGCCCTTTGTTGCGTTTTAGCCGGCGGGAGCGGGTGCGGATGGTGTTGATGTTTAATCCCGGAGTATCATCAATATACAGCGGAATTTTTTCTAATTCGCGGACGGCCGCGGCAATGCGGGTAAATTCGGCATTGTCCAGCTCTCCGGTACGCATTTTATGGCCGCTGGTTTGAGTTACGGTTGAGAGAATACGTCCGGCCAGCTGGTCGGCTGACATTTCAAGAGAAAAGAACGCGACGCCCTTTTTGTCGGCAGGAACTTCTTTGCTGTGTGATAAATATTCTGCCACATTGTAAGCAATGTTGGTGGCCAGGGCGGTTTTTCCCATTGCCGGACGGGCGGCGATGATAATTAAGTCCGAATCATTTAATCCGCCGGTTTTATTGTCTAAAGCGTCAAGAGACGTTGGCAGTCCGGAGATTTTTCCGTCTTTTTGATAAGCAGCTTCAATGTGGCTGAGAGACGATGTTAATGCGTCGGCAAATTCGACAAATCCGCCTTGGGTATCGCCCTGATTAGCTAGTTCAAAAAGTTTTTTTTCTGCAACTTCAATTTGCTCGGAAGCATCGGAATCGATGTCTTCTTTCATGGCGTCGTTAACGATTTCAACGCCGGTGTTAATCAGTTCCCGACGGAGGTATTTGTCATAGATAAACTGGGCGTAGTATTCAACGTTTGTCAACGGGGACGAGCTATCGGCCAATTTGATAAGATATTTGTGGCCGCCGACCTCATCAAGAGTTCCTTCTTGTTGGAAATAGTCTTTCAGGGTGATGACACTGGCAACGTGCCCTTTTTGAATCAGTCGGGACATGACTTCAAAAATTTTGGAATGAATGGAATCTGCAAAGTGGGCCGGTTTTAAAAATTCCGATACTTTTTCGTAAGCTTTGTTGTTGGCGAGAATTGCCCCAATTAGAGCCTGTTCGGCTTCAAGGTTTTGTGGGAGGGTGGCCGTATCGATTTTTTCCATTTTCGTATCCTGAAATGTAGTCCTGAAATTTGCGTTTTTTATACCTAATTATTTTCTAAAAGACAAAGCATTTTGTGTTTTTGCCGGATGAGTTTTGCACAGCCTGTGGATTGTGGGGATAAAAAAATATCCTCCGGATAAAATCAGGAGGATATTAAACTTAAAAAAACAGAAGCTTTTTATTTGGAAGATTTTGCTTTTGCAATTGATTTTTTGATTTTTTTAGCTTCTTCAGTCAATTTGCTGTTGGAAGTAGATTCCAAATAAGAGTCCAAACCGCCATTGTGTTCAATAGAACGCAAAGTTTTTGAACAAACTTTCAGCTTAAAGATTTTTCCCAAAGTTTCGCTCAAAAGAGAAACTACCTGTAAGTTAGGCAAAAAACGGCGACGGGTTCTGTTGTTAGCGTGGCTGACATTGTTACCGCTCATTACGCCTGTGCCTGAAATTTCGCATTTTTTAGACATTATGATGTTTCCTTATAAATAAATTAGTTGCCTTTTAATACCTATTATTTGGATATAAGTCAAGTGGAAAAATGACAAAAAAAGCGATAAAAGTGGGTTTTTGCAAGATTTTACTGGAAATATATAAAAAAGTATTGTATTAAAGGTGCCGTCGGTTGATGTACCCGTAGCTCAATTGGATAGAGTGTTGGCCTCCGACGCCAAAGGTTGTGGGTTCGATCCCCGCCGGGTACGCCATAAAAAAACACCCTCGGATGGGTGTTTTTTTATGGCGTAAACAGATATGTTTAACGAACGAGAGAGCGACAGCGATACGTAGAGAGTTTAAAATGTCTTTGCCCGAAGCGAAGTTATTGAGCTTTTGAAAAAAAGCGAAATTTACGAAGCAAGACCGCCCAACACCCTCGGATGGGTGTTTTTTTTTATGGCGTAAACAGACATGTTTAACGAACGAGAGAGCGATAATACTTTTTGTTAACCATAGATAAAGATTTTGCCAATACATTCAAAACAGGATATTTAACTTTTTTGAGGAGCAAAAAAATGAAAGGTTTTATGATTTTGGTCGTTTTAGCCGGATTGGCTTATGGCGGAAAATGGCTGTATGATAATCATTATCTTGACAGTTTTCTCGGTTCTGTCAGCAATACGGTTCAAAGAACGGGCGATTTTGCAACGGATAAAGCCGTAAAAGAAGCTGATTTCTAAAAAGTAATATATTTTTTTCTGTTCTTAAATTGAATTAGGAAAATAAATATTTATATCTCCGGTAAATTTGTCAAAAAGGAGAATGAATATGGTCAAACCTAATTTAATTAAGCCGGTAAAAGCATTTATTGACAAGTTGTCAAAAGCCGGCGGAAAACCTTTATATGAATTAACGCCTGAAGAAGCCCGAAATGTTTTATTGACTGTTCAGGCGGATGACGGTGCTTTGCCTGATGCGGATGTTGATGAAATTACGGTTTCTCTGGAGAACGGTAGGGAAATGAGGGTGTTAATCGTCCGTCCGTCAGGCGTTGAAGATACATTACCAATTATTTTTTATATTCACGGCGGCGGCTGGGTTATGGGAAACGAGGTTACCCATGCCCGTTTGATTCGCCAATTGGCAGACGAAGTCCAAGCGGCTGTCGTATTTCCTGTTTATACGCCTTCTCCGGAGGCTCAGTATCCGCAGACAACCAATGATTTATTCGGGGTTTTGCAATATGTTTCGGAATATGGAGCCAAATATAATCTGGATACGGAACGGTTAGCCGTAGCGGGAGACAGTGTCGGCGGAAATATGGCTGCCGTAATGACCTTAATGGCCAAGAAAAATGAAAATACGCCTAAGATTGCTTTTCAGCTGTTGTTCTATCCGGTTACGGATGCGTCTTTTGAAAATGAATCCTATGAGGCTTATTCCGAAGGGCCGTGGCTGACCCGAAAGGCGATGGAATGGTTTTGGCGGCAATATGCTCCGAACAAAAAATCTCGCAAGGAAATTTATGCCAGTCCGTTGAGAGCCTCAAAAGAGGATTTGGAAGGCTTGCCTCCGGCTTTGATTATTACGGATGAAAATGATGTTCTGAGAGATGAGGGCGAAGCATATGCCCGTAAGTTGGATGAGGCCGGAGTTACGGTCGGAATCGTCAGAGTCAACGGAACAATTCATGATTTTCTGATGTTGAATGCTTTGGCAGACACTGTTCCGACAAAAGCCGCTTTGGCTTTGGCAGTGATTTCGCTGCAGGATGTGTTTGAGCAATAAAAGTCTGTATAAACATAACAAGATAAAAAGCTGTCCGTGAGGAAACGGATAGCTTTTTGTTTTTTAAAATACAGATTTGTCTTTTAACGAATCGTAACGTTTGTGAATACATTGGATGCAGGTTTTATGAACTCCTTCGGTAATATTATAAATAATGAAACGTCCATCTCTCCGGTTGTTGACGAAGCCGTCATCTTTTAATCTTTTTAAATATTGGGAGACTTTCATTTGCTCGGAATCTATTCCTTTGATAATTTCCGTAACGTTTTGAGCCCCGTTTAAGGTTAGGTATTCAAGAATCCGCATTTTATCGTAATTAGCAAAAAGCTTAATACGGTTTGCAGTCATCATAATGTAATCTGACGGGAGTTTTGCTTTATATCCGTCTTGTAAAAAACGAAAATCGTCGGTCATAAAACCATAAAGTTTACGCAGACAGACGAACAGGCTGGCCGGATATTCCTCGCAAATATTATAATAAATGAATATCCCTTTTCTGTTCGTTTTAACCAAGTGGGCATCCCGCATTTTTTTGAGACTTTGGGAGATGATGACTTGTTCTTCGTCAAGAGCCTTGGTTATGGCAGAAACGGAAGAACTTCCGAATATATCCAGATGTTCCAAAATTCCGAGCCGCAGTGGGTGGGCTATGTAGCTGATGCCTTTTACCGCTTTTTTCATTATTTCAACCGGAAGCTGTTGTGCCATGTTTTTTCTTTCTGTTGTTTTTTTTATATATAGCAAATGAGTCAGCTATTGCAAATAAAAAAACTCCCCGGAGAACGGGGAGAAAAGATTATTTTTTTAAGAAAGGACGGACATAATTGTCAAATTGCCGGGGGGATGTTTCCGACCACCCCATGATATAATGTTTGCCCATACACAGCAGCGGTGTTCCGATATTTTGTCCGAGTTCAAATTTATCGGCACAACGTTTGAGTAAGTCTAAACCGCCATCGTTGTAAACATTTACCATCGTTACGGGAAGGGTGGGATAATTTGTGTTAAGAAAATCCATGGCATCGTGGCAGTAAGGGCAACGGTCATGATAGAAAAAGTAGATTTTACTTTCATCAAATTCCGTTTGGGCGGTTGAGTTTTTGTTGTTGCATCCGCTTGACAGCAAAAGGATAAAACATAGTCCGCATAAAATTTTGTTCATAGTGTTTCCCCCTTTATTCAATGCAGCAGTCAACGGCTTTGCGGACAAAGCTTTTCATTCGGGAAAGCGGGCCGTCTTTTTCAGCTTTTGCCGGGGTGTCGTTTTTGATTTCGTTGATTTTTTGAGACAGTTTTTTGATTTCTTCCGAATTGTCTTCAATCCATTTAACATCGTCAACGTTCAGCATATTCATATTTAATCCCCAGAAGAGGCAGTATAATTCATAAGCCTGATTAAAAAGGCGGTAGGCTTCTTCAGGGTGTTTTAATGACTGCTGTTTTGTGCCGACTTCCATTAATCTCATGGCAGAGGCAAGCAGGTGTTTGGAAATGCACCAGACTTCCCCTTCGTAGGCCGGAATGATTTTCTGCATTAAGTTTTTCCGCATTTCCCTGATGTCTTGAATCAAGTTGTAAAAAGATGTTTTATCGGTTTTGGCTCCGGAAAAAACGAGGTGTTCCTCAATGGAAATAAGGTTCATAATAGCAATGCTTAAATCTTGGTCAGACGACAAATCCTTAGGGTTGACTTTTTTGGCGGAATCTATTTTCTCAACAAATTCTTTGACGTTTTCGATTTTTTTCATGAAAGGTCTCCATATACTCATATATAATATTCAATATATATTATTATTACTATATATGGATTGTGTCAAGAATTTTGTTACGGGTTGAAACAAGAGTTTCTGCTAATGCCCCGTTCACGGCAGACGGTTTCCCTGTCGCTGTCGGGAAGATCTTCTTCGTCCCCGAAATTATACATGTCCCGGTCAACTTCTTTTTCGTCATCAAGACCGGGAATCGGGTCGAAGAGTTTTTCTTCACGAAACGTTTTGACCTCGAAACTTTTATCGTCGGTTTCTTGATAAGGCTGTTCGCTGTAATCTTTGATTATCATGATTTTTCTCCCTGCTGTTTATTATAAATATAAGCGTGTTTAGAGGCCTTTCAAGCGGGAGCCGGGGTTGGAAGGAGGATAATAAGGATTATTTAATATTTATGACGGATGATAAACGGAAAGACTAATTAACTTGAGCAGGTCGGAATGAAAAAATTTTTAGCATTTGATATCGGCGGCACCAAAATAGCTTATGCGGTTGTTGCTGAAAACGGGAAACTGCAGACGGAGCGGCGAAAAATAGAAACCCCGAAAACGAAAGACGATATTTATCGGTGTTTGGAAGAGATTGTTCGGCAATATGAACCGGAAATTGATGCGGTTGCGATTGCAACGGCTGGGGCAGTCAGTTTGGATAACAAGCGGATTGTTTCTTCAGTGGGAAATATGGCTCCGGGATATCGGGATATTGATTTTCAGAGTTTGTCTTCCAAACCGGTTTATCTGGAAAATGATGCAAACGCGGTTGCTTGGGCCGAATATAAAACCGGAGCGGGCAAAGGATATAACAACGTTATTGTAATAGCTATCGGTACCGGATTAGGACTAGGCGTGATTGCCGATGGTCATTTGTTTAAAGGAAAATCGGGAGCGGGAACGGAAGCCCATTTTAGTATTAACCGGGGGCAGAAACGCCGTTGTTCCTGCGGAGCATATGACTGTTATGAAATTTATGCTTCGGGAACGGCTTTGGGATTGGATGCCAAAGAAGCGTTCGGAGATGAGCACATGACCAGTTATGATTTGATACGATTGATGCAGGAAGGGAATCCGAAAGCCAAAGAAGTTTTTGATATGTGGCAGAATGATATTCTTTCAGGGATTATCGGTTTTGCGAATCTGTTTGATCCGGATATGATTGTTTTATTCGGTTCTTTGGTGGAATATATTGAGGTCGGCAAGTTGGAAAAAGAGGCCAACAAACAGCTTGTTTCTTCCCCGTTTTTGCTGAGAAAAGCCGATAACGGTCATAATGCGGCAATGATTGGGGCGGCATTGATTGCGGCAGATTATGTTAACGGAAACAGAAAATAAAAAATAAGCCCCTCGTTTGAGGGGCTCGGATTATTTTTCAGCGTCTTTGGCCGGCAAAATTTCTTTTCGATTTGTGTAAACATTCGGCAATTCTTTGCGGCCTTCAACTTCCATCTGAGGATCGACGAAGTTGATGTTGCCTCTTTCATAAAAGTAAAAGTCGCGGCGAATACGTGCCTTGTCTTTAATGGATAACTCATTCCACTCTTTTTCGTTCATTCCGTAAGGGTAAGTTTCCTTCGGGGCGGAAGCCGTGCAGGCAGAAATGAGAATCAGCAAACCTAAAACCAGTAATTTTTTCATTTCCATACTCCTTTTTTGAACATCAAAGCTCATTATACACGAAAAGGATGCTCTTTTCCATGGCCTTTTGTGCGTTTTCTACAATAAATTTATATCGAAACTTAATATATTGTTTAGAAAGTCAGAATAAACTTATAACCATAATATGGGGTATGGTTTGTGTTTTGTAAACACCTGTATCTTCAGCATATTAATTTTGTTTTAACAATCATAGGAAAAATAGCATGTTGTCATTGAAAAAAATCAGTAAAGCGGCTTTGGCTTCTTTGTTGATGATGTTTGCCTTGATCCAAGGTGCTTCTGCTTCCGAAATTGACTTGAACGTTCCTTCTTTGGATGTCGGGTATAATTTCTGGGGGTATGTAATTACCGGTTCCCAAATCCTGATGTATGGTTTGGGCGTGTGTTTACTGGGTATGATTTTTGGTTTTTACGAATTTGTTAAAATCAAAAAAATGCCGGCTCACAGTTCTATGTTGGCCGTTTCTCATACCATTTACGAAACCTGCAAGACGTATATGAAACAGCAGGCCAAGCTTTTGCTTCTGTTGGAAGTATTTATTGCCGTCTGCATTTTCTATTACTTCTTTTATCTGAATGCAACGCCGCTGGCTAAGGTGGCAACCATTCTCGGATGGTCTGTTCTCGGTATTCTCGGGTCTTATGCCGTTGCCTGGTTTGGTATGCGAATCAATACTTATGCCAACTCCAGAACGGCTTTCCAGTCTTTGAAAGCGAATCCTTATTCGGTGATGAGTTTGCCGCTGCGTTCGGGTATGTCTATCGGTGTTTTGCTGATTTGCGTTGAACTGATTATGATGATTATCATCCTTTTGTTTGTTCCGAGAGACAATGCCGGAGCCTGCTTTATCGGTTTTGCCATCGGTGAATCTTTGGGGGCTTCCGCTTTGCGTATCTGCGGCGGTATCTTTACCAAGATTGCCGATATTGGTGCCGATTTGATGAAAATTATTTTCAAAATTGATGAAGACGATGCCCGCAATCCGGGTGTGATTGCCGATTGTACCGGTGATAATGCCGGCGACTCCGTCGGCCCGACTGCCGATGGTTTTGAAACTTACGGCGTTACCGGTGTGGCTCTTATCAGCTTTATCGTTTTGGCCGCAGGAATGATGTATGCTCCGAACGGAGAATTGTCTTTAATGGCAGGGGGAATCGACATTCAGGCTCGACTGATTGTTTGGATTTTCACCATGCGTGTTTTAATGATTATCACTTCAGTTGTTTCTTATTTGCTGAATGCCGGAGCTTGCCGTGCAATTTTCGGAAAAGCAAAGGCCTTTAATTTTGAAACGCCGTTGACCAGTTTGGTTTGGTTGACATCTCTGATTTCCATCGGGGTAACTTTTGGCGTTTCTTATGTTATGATCGGCAATATGGGCGATGATTTATGGTGGAAACTTTCGATTATTATCAGCTGTGGTACTTTGGCTGCCGCTTTGATTCCGGAATTTACCAAAATCTTTACCTCCTCCCGTTCCAAACATGTGGAAGAAATTGTTAATGCCAGCCGTGAAGCCGGTGCTTCCCTGAACATTATTTCCGGTATTGTTGCCGGTAATTTCTCCGCTTTCTGGAAAGGTCTGGTAATGGTCGGTCTGATGGTTGTCGCTTACTTTACTGCCCGTGAAGGTTTGGACGGATATATGGTTTATCCGACAATCTTTGCGTTCGGTTTGGTGGCTTTCGGTATGCTGGGCATGGGTCCGGTTACGATTGCCGTTGACAGCTATGGCCCGGTTACCGATAATGCCCAGTCTGTTTTTGAATTGTCTCAGATTGAACAGATTAAGGGAATTGACAAGGAAATCGAGAAAGAATAC
Organism: Alphaproteobacteria bacterium; assembly: GCA_017626035.1. Classification (GTDB taxonomy): domain Bacteria; phylum Pseudomonadota; class Alphaproteobacteria; order RF32; family CAG-239; genus JAGAJR01. Next base: position 15,864 of record JAGAJR010000015.1, read on the forward strand.
GGATTTAAACCTGACTTTGAAGTCGGCAAACATCTTCTTGAAGAAAATGATTCCGCCGGAAATACCTTTAAAGCCACGGCTAAGCCGGTGTTAATCGGTACAGCGGTTATTGGTGCGACAACGATGATTTTCTCAATCATTTTGTTGTTAAATCTGCAGCTTAATTTGTTGGATCCGAATGTTTTATTCGGTTTGATTCTCGGTGGTGCGGTTATTTACTGGTTCTCCGGAGCTTCTATGCAAGCCGTTTCTACCGGTGCATATCGTGCTGTAAACTACATTAAACAGCATATTAAGCTTGATACAACTAAAGCTGCGTCCGTAGAAGACTCAAAGAGTGTTGTTAAAATTTGCACCCTTTATGCTCAAAAAGGCATGTTGAATATCTTTATTGTGATTTTCTCTTTCACAATAGCGTTTGCCTGCTTTGATGCGAACTTGTTTGCAAGCTATTTGATTTCGATAGCTGTCTTTGGTTTGTTCCAAGCGTTGTATATGGCAAATGCCGGCGGTGCGTGGGACAATGCCAAGAAAGTTGTTGAAGTTGACTTGCATGAAAAGGGAACGCCTCTGCATGATGCCGCAGTTGTAGGCGATACGGTCGGTGATCCTTATAAAGATACCTCTTCCGTTGCTTTGAATCCGATTATCAAGTTTACAACTTTGTTCGGTTTATTGGCAGTGGAAATGGCGGTTGCCGCTCCTCGCTGTGTTTCCCTCAGCCTGGGTATCGCATTCTTCCTGTTGGGTCTCTTCTTTGTCTGGAGATCTTTCTACAGAATGCGTATCGAACCCAAAAAAGTTGACTAACGGTTAACTAATACAGAAACTGTGAAAATAAAAAAAGAATCTGATAAGTTCAGGTTCTTTTTTTTATTACGGAAAGGCGGTTTAAAAGAAAAAAACCTCAAATGCGTGAGCATAAGAGGTTGAAAACTTTATGGAGGCTGGTTTGTTGTGCCAGTTTTTCCCGCTGTAGTTTTTGCAATTAAAAAATTTTTTCTTGATTTTTCAGTTTATTCGGGCCTGTCTCTTATTCTCATCCGGTACAAATTTTAGGTAGTATACGTAATAATTTGTACGGGAGGAGATCTGGGCATTAAAACGTTTGGGGTCATTCGAGCTTAAGTTTTTAGGTATTGTCTTTAAGGGTCGGTTGAACACGTTTTAATGTTTCGGCTTATCTCTGATTTTGTGCATCGGTTAATGAGGCTTAGTTTATATCGAGTGATCGTTTGGGCTAAGTCCTTATTAAGGAGGCGGTCTTTCTAATTTATTCATACTAATCTGTTTTGTTGGTTAAAAATTAGTTCATAAAAAAGGTTTTGTCAATACTTGTTTTGTATATTTCGGCACTTTTTTGTTTATTTTTATCTTTGCGGCTTTTTAGATATCTGATTCTGTTAGGTTTTATTAGGTTTAAAAATATATTGACAAAAAATATTTTGTTGTGTTATTACATACACCGAATTTTGATTATATTGTCCATTACTATATATATGGAACTTATTTTCTCTCTGTTTTGCAGACTAGAATATTTGTTTCGGAATATTTGCCATACAGAGTGTATGCTTGTCTGGTGCGTTTAGACTGCCTTTGCATAGCTTTACTTGCAGTTGATCAGCAGTCAGACACCCCCGGAGCGATAATAAATTGTGAAATTTATTTCCGGGGTTCTATGCAAATGTTTAAGTCCAGTTTTCTTTAGCCATCCCGAGGACAGTGTTGTGAAACACGAGGGATTTTTTTAGAAAAACTGAACACAAAGATATTTTCTCGGTTTTGACCGAGTGTTTTTCTCTTATGCCGATCCCCCTTAGGATGTTAATAAAAAACATCAAGGGGGATTTTTTATTTGCGATTGTATTTGATTTTTTGATCCAGACGTTCTTCTTTAATGCCGGCCGGGTCTTGGTGGATGATGATTTGGGCGTTCGGGTAAGCGGCCAGAATATCTTCTTCAATCAAATCCGTCAAATCGTGGGCGGCGTAGAGGGAGAGTTCTCCGTCTAATTCCAAATGAAATTCGAACATATATGTTCCGCCTAAGTCTCTGGTTCTTAAATCGTGGATTCCTTTGGCAAAAGGGCTTTCTTTTACGATGTTTATGATATTCAGGCGGATTTCGTCGCTTAGTTCGGCATCCATGAGGATTTTTACTGCGTCGCTGGCCAGGTGGTAAGCATTTTTTAGCAAATAAGATGAAATGACAAAAGCGGTTAACGTATCAAACCAGCTGATTTGGAATAATTTGACGACGACCAAGCTGATGATGATGGAAATGTTTGTCAGCACGTCAACCGTATAATGTGCAGAATCGGCACTGATGGCTTGAGAAGCTGTCCGTTTGGTAACGTATTTTTGAAATAAAATAAGGGCGATGGTGGCAATCAAGCTGATGACCATAATCAAGATACCGATATCGGTCTGTTCCAACTGGCGGGGATAGAAAATGCGGCTGAACCCGTCATACATAACAAAAATTCCGGAACCGGCAATAAAAGCGGATTGAATTAGGGCACTTAACGCCTCAGCCTTGCCATATCCGTATCGGTGGTCGGCCGTTGCGGGTTTTGATGAAAATTTGACGGCAATGAATGTGATTGAAGAGGCAAAAATATCAGCCAAACTGTCAATCATGGAAGACAAAACCGCCAAGGATCCGGTGTAAAGGGCACCGAAAGTTTTTAGCAAGCTTAACCCTACAGACAAAGAAATACTGGCAATAGCAGCGGTTTTTTTCAAACTATCGCATTTTTGCTTACTTAAGGGCTTTAACGACATTTTCTATAACCTCTCCGTTTTCGGTTGGAATCTCATAAAAATTGCCTTTAACATAATCGGAAAATAATTGCAAATGCTTTCCGTTGACCGGTTGCCGAATGGTATAACTCAGGTAGTATGTTTTGTCTTGTCTGCCAAGGTTAATTTGAACGTTGTTGTTATTTTCAATGTCCAATTGCAAAGAAGTTACCGGAGTTGTATTTTGCGGCTGCTTTTCAGGAGGGGTTATCGGGGTGTTTAACAATAAACCGGCAAGTTTGGAAAGGTCATCGGCGTTTGTATTGTTGTCGGCTTTTTCCAACCGTCCGAAACGCAAGTTCCAGACAGTGCTGTATGTCCAGTCTCTCCAGTTTGTCGAGAGGTCGATGAAGTCGGCGTTAATGAGCCAAACCCGGAATTGGTTGTCAAATTTTAAATATGCGGCTCGTCCGCCCCGGCCGATGTCAATGTCGAATTTTCCGATTTCAAAAGAATTTATCGGCAAGTCGTTTTTGTCTGCCAATTCAATGCGGATGTTTGGTGAATCTTCGACTTCCTGCGGTTGTAAGCCGAATTTGTCCAGGTGTTCTGCTTTAGCGGATTTTTTTTCATAATAAGTGGCATCCAGGAGAGCGTTTAGAAAGCTTTTCACCCGTTCCTGATATACAGGGAGCTGAGGAATGCCGTGGAGTTTCCATTCGCCGTCTTCCTTATATAAGAGAAGGCTTCCGTTTCTGCTTGTAAGCGAAATTTTTTCAATTTGATTGATTTGTTTTTCCAAGTTGGGGAAGACCGGTTTGTCTTCATAACCTTCAATCGGGTTTTCGTTATTCAAGTTGTCGGAGTAGATGCCGACGCAGAGAATGATTAAGGAAGAAACAATCAGTTTAAGCATATCTTTGTTGAAGCGGATTTTATCTGAGCTGTTTCTTTTACGGTTTTGCCAGATGTTGAAAAACAGCAATCCGAATAAAATCAGTGACGGAATGAGATATATGTTGAAGAGTTTGACGTTTTGAGCCCGACGGTTTATTTCCTGATTCAGGTTGATTCTGATTTCTCCCAGTTGTCGGCGTAAAGAATCCAGTTCCTTACGAATGTTGCCGATGACGGCAAGCTCATCTGACGTGAAATTTTGCCGGCCTTCAAAATCTTTTTTGTTCCAGATTTCGTTTAAGCCGTTTTTGGCACGGTTTATTTTTTCGAAGATTTCGGATTCTTTAAGTTTGAATTCAAATAATTTTTGTTTTCTGAGCTTTTCAATGTCTTCAAATTTGCGGGACAGAGCCGTTTTTCCCCGGAGTTCGTTCAACGGAAATTCGCCGGAAAGGTTTTCAAGGGCGTTGAATATAAAATTACCGTTGTCCAATATCGGGATGAAGTAGTTTTTATCAAGAACGTTTTCTGTTGTTGTCCAAAAACTGTCATAAATAAAATCGGTATCGCCGACGACAATAAGTTCATACGGACGGGCCGGATTTTTACTGACTATTTTGGCGGCAATAACTTTGGGATTTTTATCTGCCTGAAAGTTTTTGAGTAAAATTTCGGGGCCGGTATTGTTGTAAATGGCCTCAATCGGCATGAGGGCGGAGTTGGAACTTGGTGTAATCAGAGGGATAAACTCGGCTTCATTTTTGTCGGCAACGGCGAGGGGAGAGGCTGAGGCAAACAGAATTTTCTGTAAGGCGGAAGTTTCTTTTTCATGACGGTTCAGACCATCTTTTTGGGCAGTGAACTGAATGACATCCTGTGTGAAAGCCGGGTTGTTTCCATAGTTGCCGGAAGCGTCTACGGTAATGGAGTTGTCTAAATCGGCGACAACGGCTTCTTTGTAAAAACGGAAGTTCCAAAAGTTCTCCAAATCTCCGAGATCGGAGGGGGTGAGTTCCTGATTAACGGGAGAAAAAATTCTCGGAGCTTCAGGGGCGGCGTCCAATAAGACTAATGCTTTACCTCCGTTTACGGAATAGTCTTTAATTTTTTCGATTAATTCGGGAGAAAGGTTTTGCGGATGAACAATCATCAGAATATCCAATTTCTCAGGGAAGTCAGCGGCGTCTTTAATGATTTTCAGATTATAAAAGTCTTCCAGTTCGCGGATGATTTCCCATTTCTGGGTAACTATATTGTTACTGACTGCCGTGTCGAAAATCGGCAATGCCGTAATAATGCCCAATTCTTTTTTAGGTTTGGAGAGCAAGTGAATTTTCTGGGTAATATCCTGTTCCAAAAACTGTTGGCGGAGCAGAGAGAAAAACGGAATGATTTGTTTGTTGTCCGCTTCATTGCTTAAGGTTAATCCGAAAAAGCCGTTTTGATTTAAATCGATAAGCGGGAACGGTTGAAGCTTGGCAGCCAAGGCCTGGTCTTCAATTTTATCCAGTGGCTGAGGATTGTATATCCGGTAGGAGAATTTTCCCTCAGAGAGTGCGGCATATTGTTTTAGCAACAGTCTGACTTTGTCAAACATAAGGCGGATTTCCGGATTTCTCTGACCGAGAATCGGCGAGTAGTATAATTTGGCAATGACCGGTTCCGGCAGATTTTGAAGGATATCTTCCGTTGTTTGTGTCAGCGTAAAGAGTTTTTCTTCGGTAAAATCGTATTTTATGCCGCGAAAACGGCTGTTGGCGATTAAGTTGATGCCGGCAAAGCTGATTAACAGGCAGATGAAAGCCAGAATGTAATAATTGCGGCTGGTTGATTTCAGCCAATCGGATGTTCCGGATGTTTTGAAACTGACAATCAGGATTGTCGTGAAGTTAAATAAAATAATGACTGAGGAGAAGAAGACAATATCTCTTAGTTCCAGGAGCCCACGGCTCAGGGTGTCGAAATGCGTTAAAAAGCTGAAGGATGCGACCATATCAACGACAGATAACGGAGCAATCATTCTGAACACACTTAAAACATATTCAATGCCGGAGAAGAAAAAGATGAGATTGGCAATTACGGAAAGGACAAGAGCAATTACCTGGTTTTTGGTTAAGGCCGACATTGTCTCCGAGATGGAAAGCATACATCCGGATAAAATGAAACTGGCCAAATAACTGACGGCGATTACCGTGTTGTCAGGCGTTCCCAGTAAGTTAACCGTCAGCCAGAAAGGAAAAGTGAGCAACAGAGCCACGGCACAAAAGCCCCATGCCGCCAAAAATTTTCCCCAGACCAAATCGGCCGCAGAAACCGGCATTGTCATAATCTGAACAATGGTTTTGCTGCGAAATTCTTCGGCCCACAACCGCATGGATATTCCCGGGATGAACAAAAGATATATCCAAGGCTGGAAAGCAAACATGGAGGAAAGTTCAGCGTTTCCCCGCTCAAAAAATGCTCCGAAGTAAACGGCAAAAGACCCGTTGAGGAGCAGGAAAGCAATTAAATAAACATAAGCCAGCGGAGATATGAAATATCTTTTTAATTCGTTTTTTGCAACAATCCAGAGGTTATTCATTATCTTGTGCTCCCAAGGTCAGGTTGTGAAAAGCTTCTTCCAGAGAAGCCGCTTTTGCCTGTTTTAAAATATGAGCCAAGTTTCCGTCAGCCATTATTTTTCCGCGGTTGATGAGGATTATTCGGTCGCATAGGCTTTCGGCCTCATCAAGAAGGTGCGTGGAAATGAGGATTGTTTTGTTTTTTTTCATTGCAAAAATCAAGGCTCTGATATGTTGTTTCTGATTTGGATCCAAACCGTCGGTAGGTTCGTCGAGCAGGAGTATCGGCGGGTCGGAGATAATGCTTTGGGCGAATCCGACACGGCGTTGGTATCCTTTGGATAGGGTTTCGTTTTTTTGGGATAAGATATTTTCAATTTTTGCGGTTTTGGCAATCTCGGCAATAATTTGTTGTTTTTCTTTGCCTCTGAAACCGCGAAGCTCCGCCATGTATCCAAGAAAGTCCCGAACGCTCAAGTCCGGATAAGCCGGAGCTCCTTCCGGAAGGTAACCAATGTTTTGCTTTGCAAACAGACTGTTGTTTTGAATGTTTTTATTCAGAATAAAAATTTCTCCGCCGGAAGGAGCCAGATAGCCGCTAATCATATTCATCAAGGTAGATTTTCCGGCTCCGTTAGGGCCGAGCAGGGCGATAATTTCTCCGTTTTTTGCTGAAAAAGAGCAATTATCCACGGCTTTGATTTTGCCAAAATCTTTTGTCAGGTTTTTGATTTGTAAAGTGGCCGTCATCTCAACATCCCTTTTTGGAATTAAACTTATGCAATTATAGCGATAAAAGTTAAATATAAGGTGAATCGCCGGTTTTGCGTTGTTTTATTTTTTGTTGATTTCATATAAAGCGATAGCCGCGGCGGTGGAGACATTCAAACTTTCCACTTTTGGCGAAATCGGAAGCTTGACCGTGATGTCGCAGGCTTCTTCCACCAAACGTCTCATCCCTTTTCCTTCGCTGCCCATGATAATGGCGGTTTTTCCGCTTTTTTCGATTTTATCAATGGTGTTTTTGGCATAGCCGTCCATGCCGACAGTCCAGAATCCAGCTGTTTTTAATTGTTGGATAGCTCGTGAAAGATTGGTTACGCGGCACAGCGGAAGATGTTCAATCATACCGGCAGAAGCTTTGGCCATGGCTCCGCTTTCGGCCGGAGAATTTTTATCCTGCATGATGAGAGCCAGTGTGTCGAAAGCAACGCACGAACGGATGATGGCGCCGATGTTTTGCGGGTCGGTTACCTGATCTAAAATCAGAACATGGCAGTTTTGTTTTTGATCTGCCAAAATGCAGATGTCTTCAAGGGAATATTCTTCTAATTCTCCGCAATAGACGGCAAATCCCTGATGGACGGCATCTTTGGAAACAATGCGGTCTATTTCCCGTTTGTCGACGGTATTTATCAATCCGGGATTAACTTTATGTTTGAGGCAGTGTTGTTTGACTTCGTCAAAATTGTCTTTGGTGCAAAGTATTTTATTAATTATTCTGTCAGGATTGGCAATAACGGCCAAAACCGGGTGGCGTCCGTATAAAATGACGGATTTTGAATTATTGTTGTTTCTGAATTTTGGTGTCATGTTTTTATTCCCAATGTTTTATCAAGGTGATGAATTCTTGAAGGTGTTTTATGCGATAGTCTGCCGGACGTCCCTTATAGGTTCCTTTTTCATCAAAGATGACGGCGGGGCATCCCCAAACCTGAGCCATGGCGACGTCGGCGTCGCCGTCTCCCAAGACAATCATTTCTTCGGCGGGAGGCGGTGTGTTGTCAAATAAATTCATGCAGATATCCGGGTGGGGTTTGTCATGTTCCCGTTCACCGGCTCCGAGGATACGGTCAAAATATTTGTTCCATCCCAGTTGTTTGATTTCGGCATCCAGATAACGGCGGTTTTTGTTGGTGAGAATATGGCAGGAAATGTTGTTTTTTTTGCAAAAATCGAGAATGGCTTCCGCTCCGTCAAAAGGAGAGAGGTATTTGAGATGATTTTTATCGATAAAATCATAAAAAGCGGTTTTTGCATTAGTGGCCAGATTTTCTCCGAAAACAATCTGAAAGATATTGCGATTGGAGAATTTTCCGGACAGTTCTTTTATTTGTTCATAGCTCATCTTTTCCATGCCGACAGCTTCAAATGTCGCGTCATAAGCCATTTTAATTAAGGGAATGGTATCGGCGAGCGTTCCGTCCCAGTCAAATACCACAGTTTTAATTTTCATAGAGAATCCCGGTGGTTAAATATATGTTAAGAGTTCAGAACTATCATTTTGAGATAATGATAATTTATGGATTTATGGTAAATGGAAAACATTAAAAGAGACTTAAAACGCCGTGATTTTGTCGTGAATACGTGTGGTTTGGACAAGGCGGAAATTCTGCCTTTGGTTGAGGATGCTTCGGCTCGGATTTATTTTCGGGTGAAAAATCCGGACGGAAAAACTTTTGTGTTGATGGATGATGTGAGCGGCCGCTGCAAAACCTATGAATTTTCGGAATTGGCCGAGTTCCTTGCAGCAAACGGGGTTCGGGTTCCCAAAGTTTTGTTTAAAGACATTGACGGAGGCTTTCTTTTGCTTGAGGATTTGGGAGACAATACTTTTACCAAGCTTCTTCCTCATTCCGACGCCAGAGAATTATATCGTGTGGGAACGGATTTAATCAGTAAAGTTGCGGCAATCGGCAATCGGCCGGTTTGTGTGAAGGATATGAGCAGAGAGTTTGTCATTAAAGATATTTCGCTGTTTTCCGAATGGTATTATCCTTTTGTTACCGGACGTCCGTTATCTGCCGAAGCCAATTGTGAGTTTCAGGAAATTATAAGCAATATCATTGAATTGGGTTTCAAAGCCCCGAAATCTTTGGTATTGTGGGATTATCACGTTGACAATCTGATGCAGCTTCCTGAAACAAAAGAAGGGGCGGTTATTGATTTTCAGGACGCTTTGTGGGGGCCTGTCCTTTATGATCCGGTAAGCCTGTTGGAAGATGCCCGCAATGAAATTCCCGAAGATATTGTTCGGGAAATGAAACAGCGTTTTTATGAGAATCTGGGCAGTATGTCTCGTGAAGATTTTGAAGACGCGTGGGCCTTTTTCTCCCTGCACCGCCATTTGCGGGTTCTGGGGCGGTTTACAACCCTGATGGCCTGCAATCGGAAGACCCGGTATTTAAAATTCATTCCTCATATTTGGGAGATGTTGGAAAAAACGTTGGAATATCCAAAGCTTGCGAAAATGAAATCATGGATGGATAAATATATGCCCAAAGAACAGCGGGGACTGCCGAAATTAAAGCCGATTGACAAGGCCTTTATGTTGGCGGCAGGAAGAGGCGTAAGAATGGAACACCTTACCGATAATCTTCCGAAGCCTTTGATTGAAGTGAACAATAAGGCGTTGATTGATTATAATTTTGACAAGATATCCGAACTGAATATTAAAGACGTGATTGTCAATATCTGTTATCAGGGCAATAAAATCCGCAATCATCTGGCATTGCAAAAAGGTTTTAATATTACTTATTCCGAAGAGCAGGAGGCTTTGGAAACCGGTGGCGGCGTGAAAAAGGCTCTTCCGCTTTTGGGGGAGAATGCTTTTTTTGTTCTTAACAGCGATACGTTTTGGATTGAAGGGGGATATAAGTCCGCTTTGTGGAAAATGTATGCCGCCTGGGAAGATGACAAATATGACGTATTATTGCTGCTGCATCCGCTTGACAAGATTATCGGAGACCGGAGCATCGGCGATTATAAAATCGAAAACGGCCGTTTGTTCCGCAATACGGAAAAGGTTTCCGGTTTTCCTTATATGTTTGCCGGCGTATCCATTATTCATCCGCGGGCGTTTGCAAATTCTCCTGACGGAAAATTCTCCTTGCGGGAGATTTTTGATGCCGCGGCAGAGAAGGGGCGTTTGGGATATGTCGTCAATGAAGGGACTTTATTGCATGTCGGCACGCCTAAAGCTTTGGAATTGGCTGAGAAAAGCATTAAATGTTCGGGTTTTTAAAGTTTGGGATTTTTGTGTTATTGCAAGAATATTCAGGAAACTTGAAAAAAGGTGTTGACAAGAACTCAAAAATACGATTATTTGCGTGTTAGTGAATGATAAAAAAAGGATGATAAATCCTGAGCCCTTGTTCTGAAATTTTTCATGGAGGGGTGGCAGAGCGGTCAAATGCAACGGACTGTAAATCCGTCGACTTTAGTCTACGAAGGTTCAAATCCTTCCCCCTCCACCATTTTTTCAAGCAGGGTTTGCTCTCGTAAAGAGGCTGTTTAAGCGGGTGTAGCTCAATGGTAGAGCAGAAGCCTTCCAAGCTTATGACGGGGGTTCGATTCCCCTCACCCGCTCCAAATTTCCCCGCTTTATGAGAATCGTCTTAACAACTTAAAATTAGGATTTTTACAATGGCAAAAGAGAAATTTGAGCGTAATAAGCCTCACTGCAATATCGGAACGATAGGTCACGTAGACCACGGAAAAACCACATTAACGGCAGCCATTACCAAAGTATTGGCAGAAGAGGGCGGAGCCAGCTTCACGGCATA
>JAGAJR010000016.1 GCA_017626035.1 Alphaproteobacteria bacterium
CCGGAACACCCGCCGCCGCCGAGAGCACAGACAGCGGCGAGTTTTGCCAAATTATCCAAAGAGGATATAGGCTTCAGCTCCATAGGTGTGTGTGGTGTGAGTGTGTATGTATTTACCAGAAGTGAACCGGAATAAGAAAAAGTCAAATTTTCTGCCTCTGAAGCCTGAGAACTGCCGGAGAGGAGCACGCAGGCGGAAGCGAGCAATAAAAACTTAGTATTAATCATAGTATCACCTCATAGTAATTTAAGAACCAAAGCCTATATACTATCCATACTAAGTCTTTTTTTTTTTTTGCAACAAAAAAGTGCATCAAGTTGCGGGTTTAAAGGATTTTTCACAAATCTGTTACAAAAAATCCCCTTAATTAAGGGGATTTCTCTGGTTATTTTTTTGAAAATTCTTTTAATAAGTTCTTGCAAGCGGCTTCCATCATTTCAAAAACCCGGTCGAACCCGTTGTGGTAATAAGGATCAGGAACATTCTCCCCGTATTCGGGAGCATATTCCAACAGCTTTTTAACCAAGGCTTTGCTGTAACGTTGGTCGCCTTCCGGCCGCCGCCAGGCCAAATCTTCAATATTAGTGTCATCCATTCCTAAAATTAAGTCAAACTCGGCAAAATCCTCGGCTCTGACCGGGCGGGAACGTAAATTTCTTAAATTTAATCCGTGCCGTTCCGCACATTCGATGGAACGCAAATCCGGCATATCTCCCTGATGATAAGCGGAAATTCCGGCGGAATCCACGCTTATTTCCGTATCCAGACCGGCATCTTTGACCAGCTTCCGCATAATTCCTTCTGCTGTTGGAGAACGGCAGATATTTCCTTGGCAAACAAAAAGTATTTTATACATTATTTACCTATACAGCCATAAGTTTCACGGGCGTAACGGACATATTTCTTGTAATATTCGGCCAGGCTCTTTTTAACCTCGTAGTTAACGGTGCCTTTCGGATAATTACCGTGTTTATCCGGTTTTCCTGCCGGAATTCCCGTTAAAACTTCGATTCCGTCATCTACCGTATCTACGGCATAAATATGGAATTTTCCTTCGTCAACGGCATTCAGGATGTCTTCTCTCAACATCAAATCTTTAACGTTGGTGCGAGGAATAACAACACCTTGAGTTCCGGTTAATCCGCGATGATTGCAGACATCAAAGAAACCTTCAATTTTTTCATTCACGCCGCCGATTGGCTGGATTTCGCCGAATTGGTTGATAGAACCGGTAACGGCAATACTTTGCTTAATCGGAATATTGGCAATGGCGGAAAGCATGCAGTAATATTCGGTAGAAGAAGCACTGTCGCCGTCCACGCCGCCGTAAGATTGCTCAAAAACAATGGACGCTTCCAAAGATAAAGGGCTGTCTTTGGCAAAACGGTTTGCCAGCAGGGCTTGTAAAATCAATACGCCTTTGGAATGGATAGGTCCGCTCATTTCGACTTCGCGTTCAATATTTACAAAGTCGCCGCGGCCGATACGGACTTGCGTTGTCAGACGGGACGGTTTTCCGAAAGAGAAACGGGAGAAGTTGTAAACCACCAAACCGTTGATTTGTCCGACACGTTTTCCTTCAACATCCATAAGGATAGTCCCTTTGTCGATTTGCTCCAACATAGCCTGTTTAATACGGTCGCTGCGGTAAATCTGGGCTTCGACAGCCTGTTCAATATGATTTTTGCCGATTTGGTTGGACTTTGATTTACGAGCCCAATAATCTGCTTCTCTCAGCAAGTCTCCGATAGAGGCAATATGTGCCGTCAGTTTTTCGGAATCTTCCGCCAGACGGGAAGAATATTCGATGACCTTGGCAACGGCCTGTTTGTTTAAAGAACGGAGTTTTTTCTTTTTTGACAGGGAGCCGATTAATTTGGCGTATTCAATCTCGTTTTCATCTGTTCTGTCCATCAAAACGCCGAAGTCGGCTTCGACTTTGAAATAGTCAGAAAAATCAGGATCCCGTTCGGATAAAAGTTCATAAAGCTCGGCATCTCCGGTCAAAATAACTTTGACATCCAACGGAATTGGTTCCGGATCAAGAGAAATGGTCGTAAAGCTGGTTTCGTCTCCCGGAGTTTCGATTTTAATATTTTTGGATGCGAGGGCCCGTTTCAAAGAGTCCCAGGCATAAGGCTGAACCAGAAGCTTGCGGGCGTCAATGAGCAGAAAACCGCCGTTTGCCCGATGTAAGGCTCCGGCTTTAATTAAGGTAAAGTCGGTTAACAAGGCACCATATTGCTGGATTCGTTCGACCTTGCCCACCAAATTGCCTTGTGTCGGGTGATCAAGATGAACGATTGGAGCTCCGGAACCCGGTTCGTTTTTAACAACGACATTAACCTTGAATTTTGCAAATTTATCTTCTTCCTGCTTGTTCATACGGGAAAGCAGAGCGGTCAGGGCATCTCCGTCTTCGGCACCGGCGGCGTTTTCCTGGTTAGGCAGATAATCATCAATATTGTCAATGATGTTTTTCTGAACATTTTTCAGAAATTCCGCGGCTCCTTTGTAAGCTTTATGGCGTTGGCGAAGTTCGTCAATCGGTTTTTTGACGGCAACCTTAATGAATTTTTCACGCAGAGCAGCTATTTCTTTCCGTTGCTTTTCTTCCCATTCCGGCAAGTCTTGGGCAGCGTTTTCGATTTCTTCCTGCATGGCGTTCAAATCGTCAATCAAAGATTTTTTCTCGTCTTCCGGCAGCTCGTCAAAAGCTTCCGGGCTTAACACCTCGCCGTTTTTAACCGGGGCGACGACCAGTCCGACCGGCATATGCAGCAGGGAAACGCTTTTGCCTTTTGCCTTTTTCTGCAACAGGCAGATATATTCTTCTTTTTTCTGTTTATATTTTTCTTTGATAATGCTCAGGCTGGCTTTGTATTCATCACTTTCCAAAATAGAAGGAATGGAAACGGAGAATTCTTCAATCAGCTTATCAACGTCTTTGGCGAACTCAGAGGCTTTTCCTGCCGGAAAATGAATGGCGATAGGTTTGTGCGGCTCCTCAAAATTGTAAACATAAGCCCAGTCATCCGGTGTCGGGCGGTCTTTTGCCTCCTTAACCAGAATACGCTTTACCAGACTGGTTTTTCCGGTTCCCTCAGGTCCCAAACAAAACAGATTGTATCCTTTTGACTTGATGTTAATACCGAGTTCTACGGCACTTAAGGCTCTGTCCTGCCCCAAAGCGGAAAGGCGTTCTTCCAGTTCTGCGGTGGTTGTAAAGTCAAATTTTTTAGGATCACACTTTTTATAAAGTTCTTCTGATTTTAATTTTGAGATAGCCATATTGAAAAAATCCCTATATATAATTTATAATGTTATTTCTGATTATAATGATAAAAAAACTAACATAGCGTAAAGATTTTATGAAATACCTGATACTTTTTGCAATTTTCGGATATGCGGCGTTTACCGGAGTAGCCTTTTACCGGAGAATGGTTTTTGACCATTTTTACAAGCTTGCGGCAAAAGCCCTTATCCTTCGTCAGCAGGCATTTAACGGAGAAATATTTTTTTCGGAGCGGGTTTTAAAGAGTGTTGTCCGATTTTTAATCAAAGAACATAATCCGTCAGCCAAAAGGGCACTGCTTTATTTGTGTTTCGGAAAAACTTCTCCGGCGGAAAATTATCTGAAAAAGCATAATAAAATTTTTGAAGCGGAAATTCTGAACGCATTTCAAAACCTCTCAAACGCCATCCCCGTTATTGAAAAAGAAGTCAAAAAAAATCCGTCCCGGCAGGAAATGACCATAGAATTGGCGGCAATGTATTTTTGCCGGGGAAATTTGCCTAAAGCCCGTTTGGCTTTGGAAAACATAAATCCGAAAAAAGCTTCAAGATATGTCAAAGCGAAATATGGCTATTATCAGAGTTTTTTCAATCTTGCCAACGGAGATATGCTTTCCGCTTCGGAAAACTGTTCACGGGCGATTAAACTGTTTAACCGGGAGCGGGCTTATTATGAAGAAGCCAAAGCCTGCCAGCAGATGGGAACGGTTTATCGCATAAGCTGTGTGGAAGATGTTGCCCAGTTTATGTTTGACGCGGCTCTGAAACTTAATGAAAAATTGGGTAATCGGGCAGGGTGTGCGGATGTTTGCGGAAATTTGGGAATGTTAATGGTTTTGCAGGAGCGTTTTGAAGAGGCGGCTGCTTATTTTGAAAAAGCTGAAAAAATCAATGAGGAAATCCGAAGAAATTCTGCTTTGGCGGATATTTACAATCAGCAAGCCTTGATGTTGCTGTTGCAAAAAGAATATAAAACGGCAGCCCGAAAGCTTTCTTTGGTTTCCAAAACATCTTCCGATAAAAAAAGTCTGGCTTTCGGACAAGAATTGCTTGCCCATGTTTGTTATGAGCAGAAATCTTACAAAAAAGCCGTTAAAGCGGCTGAAACGGCAGAAGAGCTTTATAAGGGGTCTAATCTTTCCGCAATGTTGGAAAGTATGTATTTGCGGGCACTTTGTCTGTTTGAACTCAAACAATTTTCGGAAGCGGAAAAGCTTTTGCGAAAAATCATCACCGTCAGCCGGAAAAACGAAAGTTCTTTTCACCCGGCCAACGCCTATAATCTTTTAGGCTTGATTTTCTTGCAGATGAAGGATTTAAAACGGGCAAAAGGCTTGTTTTTACAATCATTGTCTTTGGAACAAAAGAATGACCGCTTAACCGGAATTGCCACCGATTACGCCAACATCAGCCTGATAGAATATCGTTGCGGAAATTTTGATGCGGCCGAAAAAACGCTTCAAACCGCTTTGGAATATGCAAAAGCATTCGGAGAAAACGAACTCTCCAAAATTATCGAAGAACGGCTTAATAAGTTAAAAATTCAACTCAAACAATAGCGGATAATTCGGATTTTTGGATTTCTTCAGGAAGACAAGCTTGTGCAGTCCGAAATTTTTATAAGCCAAAACATTGATTGTCGGAGAATGAAAAGGATTAATAAAACTTCTGCCGTCGCTTAAAATAACACGATTTTTCACTTCCAACTCCGTTTTTACCAAAAAGTCCTGAAAAGTTTTAGACCATGCTGGAATACCGAAATCTCCGACAATAATAACCGGTTCGTCCTGTTTTAAGACGAACTCTGCCAGATTGTGAAAAACAACATCTTTCTCGCCATGGGCAATATTTGAAAAATCAATATTAATGAAAACAAAATATTTTCCGTCTTTTTCCGCATTGACGAAAGATGCAACGTTGTTTTTGCTGAATCTGAGTTTTCCGGCTCGCTCGGGGATTAAATTTGTCAGAATAAAACTCTTGTCCAAACTGGCCGTGTTATGGAAAATTTTATAAGAAAGCAATACTTCCGGCAGCAAAATCGAATGTTTGTGATTAACGCCGATTAAGTCAGCCTGAGCTTTTTTAGCCTCATTGACTAACGGAACGATTTCTTTGGTGGCATTTTGGTAAACAATAGAAATTTTGTTATCTCCGGTTGTTTCGACATTAACCATAATATTGGTTGCCGAGGCAATAACAAAGTAATTAATCAGTATGAACAAAAAAGCCAAAAACGCCTGAATAAAAAACTTGTAATAAAAAGCTGTCAAAAACAAACCGATAGCCATCACATACAGCTGCAGCCGCCAGGTATTCAGATAGGCAAAAAATCCGTTTCCTTCGTTGAAAAAAGCCAAAACGGAAATAACACCGACAATAATCAGCAAACTGTTCAAAATAATGTTTAAACGTTCAAATTTCTTTTTTTGACTTAGGTAACCCATTATTAATCTATTTCCGTTAAGTTTTGTTATTGTTTTTTCTCAAACATCACTATATAATGCCTTCGTGACAGTGATATTCTAAACATTAATTGAATATTTGTAAATGGTGCCCTTAAAATAATGCTGGAACATATAATAACTATTCTGTCCTCTGTGGATTTTCTTAGTTCCGTATCCAATAACATAGATGTTTTGGCAAGCGTGTTAAACCGCTATTTATCAGGGGCAAACAACCTCCGTTTAGCCTCAATTATCTTGATGCTGCTGGCCTTTATCCTTTTTCTTTTCTTAATTATCGTTTTATATGTTAAGTCTATCGTTTCTTTTTTGAAAAGCGATCAGGCCGTTTCCGCCCGAAAAACGACAAATCCTGTTTTTGAAGATTTGGATGATGATGTCGCTAGGGAACTGACCAATGAACTGGAGCTGGAAAAAGAACTTGAAAAAGAATTGGAGCGGGAACTTGAACAGTCCAGAGCCGAAAAGCTTTATACCGAGCAACAGGAACAGTCGGCCAGAGAGCGGCAGGCTTTAGAACGGGCGGAACAGGAAGAAAAAGAAAAGAAAGAGCAGGAAGAAAAAGACAAAAAACAAAAAGAAGAGGAACAAACCGCTGAAACGGAAAGGTCTCGTGAGAAGTTTCGGGAAAAGAACGTCATTGATTTAGACTGGTCAAAAAATAAAATTGCCCAAGATGCTTTGGATAGAATTGATACACAGACAATGAATCTGCAATATCATCAAAGCCGTAAGACTTTGCCTGATTTGATGGGGCTTATTATTGATATGATCGGCCGCGGCGTGGATGATTTGAAAATTGCCCAGACAATCATGTATCGCAATCAGGGAACGTGTTCTGAAGATGATGTTTTGCAGGTAATTGACGCCACAAAAGAATTTATTGCCTTATGTATTAATGACAAATTCCGCAATCTTTCCGCACAACAGCCGCTGCCGAAGGAAGACGCCGCTTTGTTCCACTTAGCCAAAGGAGATCCTTCTTTGGCGTTGGCATTGATAGAAGCCCTTATGGATAAGGATATTGACCGCAGTACCAATATGGCTCTAGGTGCCAAACGAGACGCTATTTTTACGGAAACGTCCAATAATGCCTGCACTTTCGGAACACTGGCTTCTTTAACCGATATTCATTTGGCGACGGGAGCGTTTGAGCTGTCAATTGAACTTCTGCCGCATAATGTTAATGCCTGGAGCCGGGTGGCTGACAGCTATGCCAAAGCCGAAAGCAATAACAAAGCCATGTGGGCTTATCAAAACGTTATTAACCTTGCGGATGAAGATGTTTATCCGCGGCAGGTGGCAAATGCCAATAAAATGCTTTCACAGTATTATTACGAACAGGGGAACAGTCTCCAAGCTGCAAAATTATATAATGCCAGCAAACAGTATTACGATTCTATCGGCATTAACCGTCGTCTGGATAAAAAAGAAGTTGAAATTGTCGAGATTATTGAATCCCGCCAAAGCGAGGATTTGGAAACCACTATTGCCAAAATTCTTGCCCGCAGCAATTCCCGTTCCGCTTAATTTTGAGCCTCAAAGTTAATTCTCGGGTCAACGAGGGAATAAGTAATATCACTGATGAGTTTGAGAATTAATCCAAGCAAAGCAAAAATATACAATGTTCCGAAAATTACCGGATAATCTCTGGTCATAATAGCCTCATATCCCAGCAATCCCAAGCCGTTTAACGAGAAAATAACTTCAATCAGCAAGGCTCCGGTAAACAGCATTTTTATCAGCATGGACGGAAATCCGGCAATGACGATAAGCATGGCGTTGCGAAAAATATGCCCGTATAGTATTTGGTTTTCATTCAAACCTTTTGCTCGGGCGGTTAAAACATATTGTTTGTTAATCTCATCCATAAAGGAGTTTTTTGTCAGCATGGTTAAACTGGCAAATCCGCCGATAACCATAGCGGTAACCGGTAAGGCAATATGGTGGAAATAATCAATAATTTTTCCGGGCAAAGAAAGTTCTTCCCAATTATCGGAGGTAAGTCCCCGCAGAGGAAACCATTGCAAATAAGTCCCTCCGGCAAAAAACACGATTAAAAATACTGCGAACAAAAAGACCGGAATGGCCGAACCGACAATAACCGCGAAAGATGACCAAATATCCATATTTGAGCCGTCGCGGACAGCTTTTTTTATCCCCAGAGGAATGGCAATCAAATAAATGATGAGAGTTGACCATAATCCCAATGAAACCGAAACCGGCATTCGTTCAACAATCAGCTGCCAAACGGTTTTGTCCTGATAATAGCTTTTCCCAAAATCAAAGCAGGCGTAGTCTTTAAGCATTTTTACAAAACGGACGTGAAGCGGCTTGTCAAATCCGAATTGTTTTTCAAGTTCTTTAATCAAATCTTCCGGAACGCCCTGAGCTCCCTGATATTTGCTCCCGGCCGTATCCATATTCATCTGTGCCGATGCCGAAAATTGCGATTTCGCATCAACGTTGAGGCCTCTGTATTTGGCCAAAGTATGTTCTACCGGGCCGCCCGGAGCCATTTGAATAATCATAAAGTTGATAATCAAAATACCAAATAATGTGGCCGGAATTAACAGGATTCGTTTAAAAATATAATTTCTCATTTTGAACCAGCCTCTTGATTTTGTTTTATCCACCAGGTATGCGGTTGAAAACCGACATTAAGGGAAGTTTCCGGATGTCCGAATTTGTTGCGGTAAGCAACTCTTTTATACGGAGAATACCATTGCGGGATAATGTAATGTTCATCCAGCAGAACCCTGTCCAGAGCACGGACATAAGCCGTATAATCGTCTTTGTGTTCGGATTGCACGATTCCTTTTATCAATTCGTCCACGACCGGATTTTTTATGCCGATAACATTGTTGCTTCCTCTTACATCGGCAGCGTTTGAACCCCAGATTTCAAACTGTTCGTTTCCCGGCATCGGGCTGACACCATAAGAAATGATAGCCATGTCAAAATCAAAATTATCCAACCGGTTTTTGAAAACGCTGACTTCAATGTTTCTGAAAGTTGCTTTAATGCCTATTTTTTTCAAATTATCAATAAACGGCAGCATGACCCGGGTAAAAGCACTTCCGTTGGCCGAGTTGCTTAAAACCTCAAATTCCAAAGCTTCACCGGTTTGTTGATGAGTCATAATACCGTCTTTAAAATCATATCCGGCGTCTTTTAATAAGGCAACGGCCTTCCTCAAATTTTGCCTGGTTTCCATATAATCTTTGTGGCTGGGCAAAGCGGGGGCTTTCTCAAAAACGCTTTTATCAAGACGGTCTTTGAATTTGTTCAATATTTGCAGTTCTTTTCCCTTCGGCAGGCCTGTGGCCTCCATTCCGGTATTGGTAAAATAACTGTAGATTCTCTGATACTGGTTATAGAAAAGTTTGTCGTTGGCCCAGTCGAAATTAAAGGCAAGGCCGATGGCTTCTCTGACTCTTTTGTCTTTGAATTTGTCGCGACGGATGTTAAAGGCAAAATTTTGCAAAATTGCCGGTTGGTTGTGCGGCATTTCTTCTTTGATGATTTTTCCGCTTTTGACAATGTCGTTATTATATCCGGTAACCCAGATTTTGGAAATATATTCTTCCCTCAAGTCAATATTTCCCGAAAACAGAGCCTGAAGGGTAACAGTGGTATCTTGATAATAATCCTGTCGGATTTCATCAAAATTGTAAAAGCCTTTGTTAACCGGCAAATCTTTTGCCCAGTAATCGGAATTCCTTTTTAAGACGATATATTTTCCGGGTTCGAAACGGTCGATAATATATGGGCCGCTTCCCAGGGGCGGTGTCAGGGACGGTTTGCTGAAATCCTTGTTTTCCCAGTCTTTTGCCGAAAAGATTTTAATTTGAGAAAGGATAAGCGGCAGTTCGCGATTATAAATTCCTTTTTTGAATAAAAAGCGGACATGACGGTCATTCAGTTTGACTGCTTTTTCAACATCGGCATAATATACTTTGTATAGAGGAGAGCCTTTTTCGATTAAGGCATTGAAAGAAAAAATCACGTCATCGGCGGTAATCGGAGAACCGTCGCTGAATTTGGCTCTTTCATCAATGATAAATCCGACAAAAGATTTATCTTGGGGCAATTCAAAAGCCTTGGCGATGAGCGGATAAACGGTGGAAACATCATCAACGGGAGATGTCCCCAGAGAGTCCAAGGTTAGTGCGGCGGCAGAGGAAGCCGGAATTCCCTTAAAAATAAACAGGTTAAAATTGTCAAAGCCGCCATATTCCGGCATAACGATTTTTCCGCCTTTCGGAGCTTGGGGATTGGCATATTCAAAATGCGTGAATTCCGGTTCATATTTTGCTTCGCCGTATAAGGCTATGCGGGAAGATACAGGAACATAAGCCGCCTGAGCCGTCTTGCAAAATCCGAAAACAGCCGCAAGCAGAAAAAAGACAATAATCTTACTTTGAATAGTTTTCCTCATCCGTCCAGCCGCCAAAAGGATAAGAATATGTTGTTTCGTTTTCTTCAGTCTTTTTTTCTGAAACAGGTTCTTCGGCTTTTTTCATTTCTGCCCATTCTTTTTTCAGATTGTTGAGAGCTTTTTGAGTGCTTGAAAAAGCAGGTTCTTCAATTTTTTCGGTTTCTCTGTAAAAAACCGGTGCGGAAGAGGTCTCTTTTTCCGGTTCAAAATCCGGAGCGGAAATGAAAAATTCTTTTTCAGTATCTTCCTCTCGGCTGATTCTCAACTCGGAAACTTCCGGTTCTTCCGGCAGGCTGATTTCATGAACGGAAGCTGATACTTCATCATAAGAAGGAACGCTTACCTTAGGTTCTTCAAAAACCGGCTCTTCTCCGAAACTTCTTTTTAAAGCCATGGAAAAAGGATCTGCACCATCATCCATCCGTGGTTCTTCCTTGGAAAAATGTTCATTCTTTTTCTTAAACGGATTAATCGAAGAAATAAAAGACTTGATGTCCGTTTTTTCGGTTTTCCGATAAACAGGCACGGCCGGTTTAACGTAAGGCATTGCGGATTTCTTTGGAGTTATTCGGACAGTGTCTTCTGTTTCCCTTTCTTCAAAAACCGGTTCCGGATCCGGAACAAAACTATTTTGAACAAAAGCCGGACGGGAAGGAGCCGCTTCTCTGTTCCGGCGGATTTCATCGGCAACCGGTGCCATGATAGAAAAGACTTTTCCGAAAATGCCTGTTTCAATAATATTTAGAAAAACTCGTTCTTTATCGTGTTTTTCCAAAAGGGAAACCAAGCTGCCGTATCGGGCACAAAATTCCAAAATTGTTCCCGCTAAAACAGTATCAGAACGAGACTTGTCAAAAATCCGCTGCTGAAAATTCGGCTGATTTTGGCTGACTTCGACAATAACTTTCCCGAAAGACCATTTCCCTCCGTTCTGAACCTTGTTCCACAAGCGTTCAATCTGTTCGGTAGAAGCAATGGCGGAGCGGTGAATGGTTTCGGAAAGGAGCTCGTTCATATCCGAAATAAAAATATCAAATTTACTCAGAATAAAACCGTCTTTAATTTCCTGCTCGGCTTCCAGCATAATCCTGGCAATCAGGTCGGTATAGTCCTGATTTTTTTTCATCTGCTTAAACAGAGAATAAAGATTTTTGTTAAAGGTGTTGGATAATAAATATTGGTTTATGTAACCGAAAACCATCCACAAAACCAAGATAGGGAGCAAAACCAAAGAAGTGTAAACCGAAATGTCGACCAGTCCCAGTGAACTAAAGGAAACGCCGTTTAATTTCTCTCCGATATACATAAAAGTATATATCAGCCAGCTGACGGTTGAAAAAACGGAAACAAAAAACGCTAAGGCCAACACGGTGAAAACTCCCTAATCTTTTAGCAAAAATCAAATCTTATACTATTCTATTCCTCAGATAATTCAATTAAAATCTGCCTTACAATTAACAACAATCAAAAATAAGAGTCGAAATTTTCAAATAATTGTGTTACTACCATTGGGAAGAATTAATTTATTAAAGAGAATTTCAAATGAGTAATAACAGCACATTGGTTTTGGATTTTGAAAAAAACATCGTTGAAATTGAAGCGAAAATTGAGAGCTTGAGACTTTTGGCTCAGGATGAGGATGTCGATATTGCCCAAGAAGTAAAACGCCTTCAGGAAAAATTGGAAAGGCAGGTCAAGCAGTCTTATGCCAACCTGACTCCTTGGCAAAAATCCCAGGTTGCCCGTCATCCGGATCGTCCGCATTGTTTGGATTATGTTTATGCTTTGATTGAAGATTTCACGCCGCTTTGCGGAGACCGTTTTTTTGCCGATGATGAAGCTATGATTGCGGGTATCGGCCGGTTTAAGAATATTTCCGTTGTCGTTTTGGGACAGGAAAAAGGCCGCGATTTGGAAACCAGAATGAAGTATAACTTCGGAATGGCCAAACCGGAAGGCTACCGCAAAGCTCAACGCCTTATGGAAATGGCCGACAAATTTAATCTTCCGGTTATCAGTTTTGTTGATACGGCCGGTGCTTATCCGGGAATTGAAGCTGAAGCCAGAGGTCAGGCGGAAGCTATTGCCTCATCCATTGAAAAATGTCTGCAAGTCAGGGCTCCGATGGTTTCTGTCGTTATCGGCGAAGGCGGTTCCGGCGGTGCCATAGCCATTGCTGTAGCAAACAGAGTTTTGATGCTGGAAAATTCCATTTATTCCGTGATTTCTCCGGAAGGCTGTGCTTCAATTTTATGGCGTTCTTCCGATAAGGTTAAAGAAGCGACGGAAGCTTTGCACCTGACGGCTCAGGACTTGAAAAAACTGGGAATTATTGATGAAATCATTAACGAGCCGACCGGCGGTGCTCACCGGGATGTCAAAACAACCATTGAACGGGTTGGCGATGCCGTGTTGAGAAACTTAAAAGAATTGTTGCCGATGAACAGCGAAGACCTGAAAAAACAGCGGACGGAAAAATTCTTGGCAATGGGTCGCAATCTTCCGGAAATGTAGCTTTGGCAATGAATACAGAAATCATTCTTATCGTTTTGTCCGGATTGGTTGCCCTTTTGTTTGTTTGCAATCTGGTGCTTTTGCTGAAGCCGAAAAACAATAAGGAATTGGTTTCCGTTGCTGACACGCTGTTTCGTGGTCAGGCGGAATTGGCCGGACGTCTGTCTCTTCTGTCTGAAAACAATCTGGCTCAACAGACAAAACTGGCAGATGCGATAAACGAACAAAAACTTTCTGTTCTCAAAATTATGGATGAGAAGCTTCTGGCTGTAACCAAAAGTGTGGGCGACGGTTTGCAAAAATCAACGGATAAGACCAATGAAACGCTTCATGATTTGCGGGAGCGTTTGGCAAAAATTGACGTTGCTCAGCAAAAAATATCTTCTTTGTCAGAGCAGGTAGTCTCTTTACAGGAGGTTTTATCTAACAAACAGGCTCGCGGAGCTTTTGGCGAGATTCAGCTTAACGATTTGGTAACATCGATTCTTCCGCCTTCCGCTTATGAGTTCCAATGTGTTTTGGAAAATCAGAAACGGGCGGATTGTGTTTTGAAACTGCCTAATCCTCCGGGAACAATCGTCATCGATTCAAAATTTCCGCTGGAAAGTTATCAGGCCTTGAGAAATGCTTCTAACGACAGAGAAAAACTGGAAGCAGAGCGTTTTTTCAAAGCATCTGTTTTAAAACATATCAGAGATATTGCCGACAAATATATTATTCCGGGCGTAACGGCGGAATCTGCCCTGATGTTTCTGCCGTCGGAGTCTATTTACGCCGAATTGCACGCTAATTTTACCGATGTGGTTGAAACCTCTTATCGTTCCAAAGTCTGGATTGTATCCCCGACAACTTTAATGGCGACATTAAATACGGTTCGGGCCGTCTTAAAAGATGCCCGAATGAGAGAGCAGGCCGGCGTTATTCAAAAAGAAGTCGGAACGCTGATAGAAGACATTACTCGTCTGGACGACAGAATTGAGAGCTTGTCCAAACATTTTGACATGGCAAACAAAGATATTGGCGATATTAAAATATCTTCCGGAAAAATTGCCCGCCGGATTGATAAAATTGAAGATATTCAACTCGGTCCGTCGGAAAAAACACTGGTGGTGGAACACCTGTCCGCAAACGATCAGTAAAAGGAGTTTTTCTTTTGGATAAGTCAATAATAAAATTTTGGCTTTTTTTCAATATGCGATATTGATTTATAAATCAAAAACGGATAACTTAAATAAAACAAAAACATAATGATTATTAAAAGAGGTATAGTAAAGTGACTAAGTCTGAATTAATTGAAAGAATTGCAAATAAAAATCCGCACCTGTTGTTAAAGGATGTTGAAAGAATTGTTAATGTTGTCTTTGATAAAATCATCAGTTCTCTGGCTAAAGGGGAAAGGGTTGAATTCAGAGGTTTTGGTGCATTTTCAGTTCGCAAACGCACGCCTCGCATTGCCAAAAATCCGCGTACGGGTGAGCAAGTTAAGGTAGAAGAAAGAAATATACCTCATTTTAAAACCGGTAAACAGCTGCACGAATTATTGAATAAAGATTTCAAATAATTTCTGCCTGTCAATTTTAAGGAAAGGGCCGCAACAATGAGTTTTTTCAAAATGCTGATCGGGTTGCCGTTGCTGATAATCATCACGGTATTTGCTTTCGTGAATAATGATTTTGCAACATTTAATCTATGGCCGTTTTATATTGAAATAACCGTTTCTCTCAGCGTTGCGATTATCTTTTTCATTGCTTTCGGTTTTGTTTTGGGAGAGTTTTTTGCCTGGATGTCTTATGCTCCGTTGAGAAAAGCTCTCCGTCAACAGAAAAAGCAGAATAAAAAACTGAATAAGGAACAGCAGAAACTTGTTGAACAGGTTTCCGGTTTGCAGGAAAATATTGAAACTTTAAAAGCTGAAGAAAAACCGGCTCCGAAACCAAGTTTGAAAGAACGGTTTAAGGGACTGTTTCAGCGTAAGAAAAAAGACTAGTTTTCTTTTCGGATTGTGCTATGGTGCCATCCGATGTGTTTTTAATAATAATGGTAATAAAATATGAATTGGCTTACAGATTTCGTCAGACCGAAAATAAAAAAAACCACGCCTAAAGAGATTGCCGACAATCTCTGGGTCAAATGCCCGATTTGCGGACAAATGCTTTTTTCAAAGGAACTGAAAAAAAGCATGTATGTTTGCACCTCCTGCGGGCATCATTTGCGGCTGTATATTGATAAACGCTTAAAACAGTTGTTCGACGGGGAATATAATGAAATTGCTCTTCCGAAAGTTAAGGAAGATCCGTTGAAATTCCGTGATACGAAAAAATATACCGACCGTCTGAAAAATTATCGTAAAGCAACCGGTAATGAAGACGCAATTAAGGTTGCCCAAGGCGAAATCGGCGGTATTCCGTGTATTGTTGCCGCAATGGATTTTTCTTTCATGGGCGGTTCAATGGGAATGGCTGTCGGCGAAGGTATCGTTAAAGCCGCTGACATTGCCATGAAAAATAATTATCCGCTGATAACCGTGGCCTCCTCGGGCGGAGCCCGTATGCAGGAAGGCATGCTTTCTTTAATGCAAATGGCCAGAACAACGGCGGCCATCAATCAGGTTAAGGAAAAAGGCATTCCGTTTATTTCTATTTTGACGGATCCGACAACCGGAGGGGTATCGGCCTCCTTTGCCATGCTGGGTGATGTTAATATTGCCGAGAAAGGCTGTATTATCGGATTTGCCGGAGCCCGCGTTATTGAACAGACTATTCGTGAAAAACTGCCGGAAGGTTTCCAAAGAGCAGAATATTTGAAAGAACACGGTATGGTTGATATTGTTGTCAAACGTTCGGAAATGAAAGACACTTTGGTTCGTGTCATCAGCATTTTAACGCATAAAAAACCGGAAGTTCATACGCCGCTGCTCGGAAAATAAGTTAAGGCCTCTCTTATGAGAGGCTTTTCTTTTTGTGATATTAACCAATATTAAACCAAAAATATAAGATTATATTACCATGACTAACTTTAACAACCCGGTGAATATAAATGCTTACGCTTAAGAATCTGCCAATAAGTTCCTTTAATGAGAATTTGGCGTATATTCATAAAGACTGTATTGCCTATAAAGTGGATGACTTGTCAACGTTGACTAAAATCGAAATTCACGGGGGTGTTAAGAGTGTTTATGCGTTTTTACAGGTTGTTGACGATGCCCGCTTGGTAAAACCGACGGAATTGGCTTTAAATAACGAAGCGTTTAAACAAATTAACTTGCCAGAAGGAGCCAATATTTCAATCACATTGTCTCCGCCGCCGCCGAGTTTGTCTTCCATTAAACGTAAAATTGCCGGAAATATCCTGAGTTCCGGAGAATATAGTGCCATTATCAATGATATTTATGCCCGTCGTTATTCCAATATGGATATTGCATCATTTTTGGTTGCCAGCGGCTCGTTTATGTCTACTCCGGAAGTTTTGGCTTTGACAGAGGCAATGGTCGGCGACAAAACAATTCATTGGGACAATGAAAGTATTGTTGTTGATCATCATTGTTTAGGTGGTATTCCCGGAAATAAAACTGATTTGATTATTACGTCGATTGTTGCCGCTTATGGGTTGCCGATACCTAAAACGGCAGCTCGGTCGTTAACATCTTGTGCCGGTGTGGCCGATACGATGAGCGTTTTGGCCAATGTGGACTATGACGAAAAGAAACTAAAACAGCTTATTAATGAAAATCGGGGAGCTATTGTTTGCTATGATGGCTTGTCCATTGCCGAGGCGAATAAAATAATTTCCTCAGTGGAACGTCAAATCGGCATTACCCAGCAAGAACACATTACGGCGTCAATTTTGGCAATTAAGCTGGCGGCGGGAATTACGCATTTGCTAGTAGATATTCCGGTCGGACCGAAATCCCGTATTAAGAGCACCAATGAAGCTATGCGTCTCAGAAAACTGATAGAATATGTCGGAGATATGCTGTCTATTGAAATTGACGCGGTAATTACCGATGGCAGCGAACCGATTGGCAATGGTGTCGGAGCTGTTTTGGAAGCCCGCGATGTAATGAAGGTTTTGCGGAATAAAGACGACGCTCCGCAGGATTTGAAAGAGAAATCCCTGTTCTTGGCCGGAAGAATATTGGAATTTGATCCGAAACTCCGCGGCGGGCAAGGGTATCTGGTTGCTAAAGAGATTTTAAATTCCGGACGAGCTCTTGAAGTTATGAACCGAATGATTCATGCACAAGGGAAAGCTCCGCAGCCGCAGCTCGGACATTTAACCCGCGATATTGTTTCCAATGTGAGCGGAACGGTTGAGGCGATAGATAATTCCCGCATTAACAAAATCGGTATTTGGGCGGGAGCCGGGCAATATGCCGGAGCCGGTTTGGACTTGTTTAAAAAAGTCGGTGATCATGTCGAACAAGGGGAGACTTTATATCGCATTCATTCCTGTAATTCGACGGATTTTGCTTTTGCCAACAGTGTTGTTGACGGTTATACCGGTTATGAAATCTCCTCTCGCAGCAGCTATTAATCCTGATAAAAAATAAGCGAAAAAAGTTTGTAAAAAAATTCGGTAAACTATTGCATACGGGTTTTCGTCTCCCTATATAAGTTGATAGAAATATTTTAGATAGTTTTTAATCAACAAAGGATGGAAATTATGAGTAATAAAGTAATTGGTATCGACTTAGGTACAACCAACTCCTGCTTTTCAGTAATGGAAGGCGGCGAAGCCAAGGTTTTGGAGAACTCTGAAGGTGCCAGAACAACCCCTTCAATGGTTGCTTTTACGGATACGGAAAGACTGGTTGGTTTTCCGGCTAAAAGACAAGCCGTTACCAATCCGGAAAATACCTTGTTTGCAATCAAAAGATTAATCGGACGCCGGTTTAATTCTCCGGAAGTGTCCAAAGACCGTGAACACGCTCCGTTCAAAATTATTGAAGGTGATAACGGCGATGCTTGGGTCGAGGTAAAAGGGCAGAAATATGCTCCGTCTCAGATTTCCGCTATTGTGTTGCAGAAAATTAAAGAATACGCTGAAAATTATTTGGGTGAAAAAGTAGAAAAAGCCGTTATTACGGTTCCTGCTTACTTTAATGATTCTCAGCGTCAGGCAACAAAAGATGCCGGTAAAATCGCCGGTTTGGATGTTTTGCGTATTATTAACGAGCCGACAGCCGCCGCTTTGGCTTATGGCTTGGATAAAAAAACTTCCGGAACAATCGCTGTTTATGACCTTGGCGGCGGTACATTCGATATTTCCATTTTGGAAATCGGTGATGGTGTGTTTGAAGTAAAATCCACCAACGGCGATACCTTCCTCGGTGGTGAAGACTTTGACCAAAGATTGTTGAACTATTTGGCAGAAGAATTCAAAAAAGAGTCAGGTATTGATTTGAAAAACGACCGTTTGGCTTTACAGCGTTTGAAAGAAGCTGCAGAAAAAGCAAAAATCGAGCTCTCTTCTACAACCCAGACAGAAATCAATCTGCCGTTTATTACTGCGGATGCCAGTGGTCCGAAACACTTAAACATCAAATTAACCCGTGCTAAATTGGAATCTATTGTTGAAGATTTGATTGACCGCACGGTTGAACCTTGCAAAAAAGCTTTGGCCGATGCCGGTTTGAAAGCAAATGAAATCGACGAAGTTATCTTGGTCGGCGGTATGACCCGTATGCCTAAAGTTCAGGAAAAAGTAAAAGAAATCTTCGGCAAAGAACCTCATAAAGGTGTAAATCCGGATGAAGTTGTGGCTGTCGGTGCCGCTATTCAGGGCGGTGTCTTGATGGGTGATGTTAAAGACGTTTTGCTTTTGGATGTTACCCCGCTGTCTTTGGGTATTGAAACTCTTGGCGGCGTGTTCACTCGCTTGATTGACAGAAACACCACAATCCCGACCCGTAAATCTCAGGTATTTTCAACGGCGGAAGACGGACAAACGGCTGTTACCATCCGTGTCTTCCAAGGTGAACGTGAAATGGCTGCTGATAACAAATTGCTCGGACAATTTGACTTGGTTGGTATTCCTCCTGCACCACGCGGTATGCCGCAAATTGAAGTTACTTTTGATATTGACGCCAACGGTATCGTAAACGTTTCTGCAAAAGATAAAGCAACCAATAAAGAACAGGCTATTCGTATTCAGGCCAGCGGTGGTTTGTCTGATGCCGATATTGATAAAATGGTAAAAGACGCTGAAGCCAATGCCGAAGCCGATAAGAGAAAGAAAGAATTGGTTGAAGCCAAAAATCAGGCAGAAGGTTTGGTTCACGCAACGGAAAAAACTTTGAAAGAACACGGTGATAAAGTCAGTGCTGCTGAAAAATCTAAGATTGAAGATGAACTGAAAGCATTGAAAACAGCAATTGAAGCTGAAGATTTAACCGTTATCAAAGAAAAGACCGAAAGCTTGATGCAGGCTTCTCTGAAACTCGGCGAAGCTATGTATAAACAGGCTGACGCATCAGGAGCAGCAGGAGCGGGAGCTCAGGCCGGTGCGGAACAAGCACAGCCTTCCGGCGATGAAAAAGTCGTTGACGCTGATTTTGAGGAGGTTAAGTAATATTTTATCCCGGGTGGGAAAAAATATTACTGTAACCCAGAGCAAACTTTAGCGAGCAAGGGCGGCGACAGCAACCGAAGCAAGCTTAAGTTCCTCTGTGGACCCAGCGTAAATCTTAAAGAAGAAGCCCTGCCGATAAGGCGGGGCTTCTTTTTGAATGATAAGAAAAACCCCCTCTGATAATTCAGAGGGGGAATATTTAGAAGAATTATTTAGTATAATCTTGATTGTGCATCATCATCAGACGTTCTTCAAGAGTTGTTTCTTTTCCTGCTTTGGCTGGTGCTTGGGCAGGTTTTTCTTCTTGGTTGGCATCATAAGCACCACCGGTGTTTCCGCTCATAGCAGCCATTAATTCCTCGTTGCTGAGTTGTTGCTCAGTTTTCCGAGCTTCTACTTCGGCTTTGCGTTCTTTAATGGCACCGGTTTTACTTTGTTCGCCATTTTCTTTGGCAGCCTGAACATCCCCGGCCTGTAAGTTTGGATTCTCATTGCCGACAGCGTTCATTGTGAATTCACCAAACTCAGCTTTATCATAATCAAAGTTTTTCCGACGTTCGATTCGTTCTTTTTCTTTTCTGGCCCGTTCTTTTTCAGCGGCTCTTTTTTCCTGCCACTGGCCAACTCTGTCTTTGAGATTTCCAAGAGCTCTGGCAACAGAGAAACTTCTCCATTTACTCTTCTTAACGGTTTCTTTTTCCGTTGTTTTAGCAGCTTCTTTGAAAGCGGCCTCGGTTTTTCCGGTTGTATCCTGAACCAGTACCGGAATCATCCCTGTCGGGGTCATCAAAGATACCTGAGGAGCTTTCTTCTGCTCGGTTTCTTTTTTCGGAGCTTCTTCTTTAGTACGTTTTGAGCCGCCGAATAATCTACCGAATAAAGATTTTTTCTTTGGTGCCTCTTTTTTAGAATCTTCCTTGCTAACGGTTTTTTCTTGAACCTGTTCTTTGGAAACAGGGGCTTTTTCTTCTTTGGTTACACCGGCAACGGTTACACCTTCTTTCTTGGCTTCATCCTTGTTCAAACCTTCGACTTCGTTATAAGCAACATCGCCGGAAGTATCTTCATAAAAGACATTATCTCCCTGTAAAGCTGCCAAGTTCGGATTATCAGGTGTCGGACCTTTTTCTTTGTCCTTACCCGGAGCAGGAGGAACAATGCCGCCTACTTCAAGCCCTTTTCCGCTTCCGCCGTTGTTAGGAGGTGTAGGATCTTTGTCTTTACCCGGCTTTTTGGTAATGTTGTCGCCAAGCTTTTCGGTTCCTTTTCCTCCCGGAACAGGAGCATCAACCTCAGCCCCTTTTCCGGCCGGATTTTTGCCGGTAACTTTATCTTTCAAAGCACCGAAACGTTTGCGGAGACCCTGACCGATTTTATTCATAAATCCGACACCACCCCAGATAGCTGTTACACCAGGTTTGTCAGTATATTGAGGCTCACCTGGTATTGTGATGGTTTTAGTCTCAGTAGCACCACCATCTCCTCCCCATGTTGTATAGACATCACCATTCTTATCAACATTGTACATACCGTCGGCACCCTTAGACATATTATCGCCAAGAACATGATCTGTCTGAACATCAATACCATTATGTCCCGGCAGTGTGATTTCTCCTTTAGGACCGACAACATGATTATCCATAATTTCAAAACCTTTAACTGCGTCAGGTGTAAGATGTACAGTTCCATCAGGAGCAATAGCAGACTGCATAGCATCATACATTTCCGGAGTAATAGAAGCTATAGCTTTATATGCATCCAGTTTTGCTTGGAATTCTGGAGAATCAGCCGGCATATCGACTGTTGGTTGAGGTTCAATATTACCTGCCATAAATGAATCATAATTATAGAAAGCTTTATGGCTGGATGTTGTTACATCCGATCCTCCTTGAACGTGCTGTGTAACGTCTACAGTTCCGTCAAGACCAAGATAGTGAGCCATTAAAGCAACACGATTTGGATTCAAATGCGAATCTTGCAGTATTGTTGAGTTTTCAGCATTAGCAAAAGAATTTTCCAGATTTTGTTTAAATTCCGGAGTATCCCATTTGCTGATGGTTTTTTCCGCATTAGCGACAGCCCCTTCTTTATATTTAACCTCGGTTTTTTCTATTGTAGTTTCTTCTCTGTTTTGGAAGATGGTATTATCGGCCCATGCTTTGTTGATAGCGTCAACAGCGGCATTACCGGCCATACGTCCCATTTGGGCACCACCATAGGTTGCGGCAGCCATAGCACCGCCCCAAACTAAACTTTCAGCCATGCCTAAACCGCCTTTACGGGCTTGAGTATATCCTTCCAGAGCACTTCCGCCGGAACCGATAACGATTGCGGCTGTTCCGAATGTTGCGGCAAGTTCTGGTTGTCCGGTCATGCTGCATGCGGCAGCGGCACCGGCACAAGCTGATGTTGCAATGGCAACGTGAGCAGCGTGGTCTTTTCTAAATTCTTTCCAACCGTATTTTTGTCCGAGTTTTTTGGCCTGTTTTTTACGTTTGTAAATCATATAAGCGGTTGCACCGATACCGACACCGACACCGGTAAGGGTGGCAGCGGTAGTACCGTATGATGCTCCGATAGCTCGGGTAGCCATGGTAAAGACAGAAGCCATTCCGAAGGAAGATAAAGCCTTTGTTCCGACTTGTATTGCCAGTTGTTTACGAATTTCGGCTTTGCTCGGTCTGCCGTCGGTTCTGGCCCCGGACAGCTTGTCAATATCGGCAACTTTATCATAAAGTTTGGAAATGACCGGAGCTTTCGGATCGCCGGTTTTTTGTGCCAAGCGATGAGCAAAAGCATCTACGGCGTCTACTTGGTGGTCAATAGCCGCTTCATACCCTTCCGGAGAAATCTGCATCGGTTTTTGAGCAGCTTCTTTCTTTACCAACAATCCTTTAAGTTTTTTGTCTTCGGTATTTTTCAGAAAATCAGCTTCCCAATCCTTATATTCTTTGGTTTTCCATGTTTCGGTAGTAACCATTTCGTCCGGATGGGTTTCAACATACATTGTGCCCAGATACTGGTCTAAATCCATTCCCAAATGCTGCTTGATTTCATTATCAATTCCGGCAAGGATTTGTTCCTGAGTTTCGCCGTTGGCTTTTCTGTCGGCAAATTCCTGCTGATATTCAAGCTTTTGTATAAATTCTTCAGCATATTCTTTATTGGTAAATTTATCCTTAGCTTCGGCAACCCCCTGCAGCGTTTCTTCTGAGTTATGGATTGCGAACAGTTTGTATTTTAAATTCTCATTTAAGCCCTGTTCCAAACCTTCTTTGGTAATAGGTTCTTTACTGCCTAAAGATTTCATTACTTCGTCATTGATTGTCAATTTAATGACGGTAGCAAGTTTTCCTTCCGGATCAACAACGAAACCTTCTTTATATTCCACATGTTTAGAACCGTCCTTCGGGTCAATAAACTGCGGAATCGGAGCCATAACGTCTTCGACAACAGGCTTCTGAGCGGCTTCCCTTTCGGCCAGCAACGCTTGCAGGTCTTTGTCTTCTGTGTTTTTAAGATATTCGGCTTCCCAATCCTGATATTCTTTGGTTTTCCATGTTTCTGTAGTAACCATTTCATCCGGGTGAGTTTCAACATACATTGTGCCCAGATACTGGTCTAAATCGCTGTTAGCTTTATCTAAACGTTTTTGATCAACAGTTTCTTTGTGTTGTTTGTCAACAAATTGATATTGGCTGACCAAAGCGAGCGTTTCGCTGGAAAGCTGCAAATCAGGAGCCAGTTTATAGGCTTCGTCAAAGCGTTTTTCAGCTTCTTCGGCACTCATACCGTCCGGCAAATTCCACAGGTCGTCATATTCGGCAATCATGCCGTCGAGTTTTGTTCGGTTGCTTTGGATTGTAGCCTGACGAGGGTCCTTTTCTTCCAAATCTTTTTCTCTGGAAGCCATCATGTCCATGTAACCCTGATAGGTGTCGGCAATATTGGTTACATCGGCAAAATACAGATATTCTTCTTTAGCAAAAGAGTCGGTCAGAACGTCTATTCTGTTGTTAATTAATTCAAGTTGAGCTTCCTGAGCGGATAAATCTGCGTCAGGATTTCTTTTCTTGGCGGTTTCAACAAATTTTTTCAAAGCATCGTGGGAGGTTGCCAGAATAGATGGTGGCGTTACTTCCAAAAGTTCAGGATTTTTAGTCAGTTTATCAGCAAAACGAATGTCAAATTCCATACGTTTTTTCTCATCAAGTCCGTCAGCTCTTGAAGCCAACAAGGCAGCTTCGCGGACAGATCCCTGAGCTTTGCTTAATTCATCATCAGAAATTTCTTTCATGGCATGCAGTGTATCAACAATCTGCATATTGAATTTCATGGCATTTTGATCAGAATCCGCACTTCTGATACGAGCCGCCTGCAAATGCAGGTCGCCGCGTTCTTGCGGAGACATTTCTTTGTATTGTTCTTTGGTAACGCCGGTAACAGTCAACACATCTTTTTCACCTTCTGACAAGTCATCGTCGTCATCACCGCCCCAAACGGTATCCGTATCATTCATAACGGCTGTTGCCAGGTTTTCATTAGAGTTTTCGGTTGTGTTTTCATCAATTGTCAGGCCGCCTTTAGTTTGATTCTTGGCCGGAGCTTCCTCTTCTCCGATTCGGCCGTCCATTTTCATTTGATACTCGCGAATGGCATCATGAGTCTCATCATTCAGTTCCTTAGGTTCATATTCATGAGGAGTAAACTTCTTGGCTTGGCCTTCGTCTTCAGAAATCCGCCCATCCATTTGCATTTGATAATCGCGGATGGCATCATGAGTTGCATCGTCGAGTTCCTTAGGTTCATATTCATGGGAAGCTTCGGATGAATCCTTGCCTTGTCCATCCAACAGTTTTTCTGCCCAGAACGTGTAAGCTTCGTTAGAAGAGAGATAGTCTTCTACGGTTGCTTCTTCTTTGCTTTCTTGGAATTTTTTGAATTCATCGCTTTCACGGATTGTATTCAGTTGTTCATCAGTAAATTGTTGTCTGTCAGCCATGGGAGTTGTCCTCGAAAATTTTCAAATATGACATCATATTACCATGTTTTGTATATTTTGGCAATACGTTTTGTCTAATTTTTAATGTAACTGTCATAAATATAACAAAAAACTATTAAAATTTGTTTACCGGTCTTGTCAAAAGCTTGCCAATTCGCTATAAACACCCTAAATAAGACATATCGCGATAATAAAAAATCTTTTAGTGCTGAGAACAATGACTGAAAAAGACTACTACGAACTGTTGGAAGTTGCCAGAGACGCTTCCGGAGATGAAATCAAAAAATCATACCGCCGTTTAGCTATGAAATATCATCCGGATCGCAATCCCGGAAATAAAGAAGCCGAAAACAAATTTAAAGAAATTAACGAAGCTTACGATATCTTGAAAGATGAACAAAAACGGGCGGCTTATGACCGTTACGGACATCAGGCTTTTGCCGGAGGAATGGGCGGCGGCAATCCGTTTGGAGGGTTTGAATTTAATTTTGGCGGCGGTGGCTTTTCCGACATTTTTTCGGAAGTTTTCTCCGAGTTTATGGGCGGCGGCCGGCAGAACAGGCAGTCTTATGCCAAAGACGGAGCCGATATTCGTTACAATCTTGAAATAACACTGGAAGAAGCCTTTACCGGCGTAGAAAAAGAAATAACCATCCCGTCATCTGTTCCGTGTGAAGACTGTAACGGTTTTGGTACCAAAGACGGCAAAGAACCTCCTGTCTGTCCGAATTGCCATGGCAGCGGAAAAATCCACGTTCAACAAGGCGGTTTTTTCATTATCGAAAAAACTTGTCCGAAATGTCAGGGAAAAGGTCGGATTATCAGTGAACCTTGCAAAAAATGCGGCGGCAGCGGCATAATCAATAAAGACAAAACCCTGAAAATCAAAATTCCGGCAGGCGTGGAAGATAATACCCGTATGCGTTTGAGCGGCGAAGGAGAACCGGGAACCCGCGGCGGCAGCAACGGAGATTTATATGTGTTTATTAATGTTAAACCGCATAAGCTTTATACCCGGGACGGAGGCAATCTCTATACCCGTGTGCCGATTTCCATGGCTTGTGCCGCTTTGGGCGGAACGGTAGAAATACCGGGAATCGACGGCAGCACGATTGAGGTTAAAATTGTGGCCGGAACGCAAACCGACCAGTTGGAGAAAGTCAGAAACGAAGGCATGACTATCTTGCGGTCAAAACACCGCGGCGATTTGTTTGTCAAGTTCCGGGTTGAGACGCCGGTAAACCTTTCTTCCCGTCAAAAGGCTCTTTTGGAAGAATTCCGAGAAATCAGCAAGGACAACAGCTGCCAGCCGGAATCCAAAAGCTTTTTTGATAAAATAAAAGATTTGTTTGTTTCCGAAAAAGCGTCTTAAAACGATATTCTGCTTAATCCCCGAGAATATGAGCCTGTTTCCACGCCAGCATTTGCTCAGGAGTAGGTGCTTTGCTTAAATTTTTTCTTTTTCGATAATTCTCAAGTTCGTTTTGTTTGCGGGCAATCAGTTCTTGACGTTTTTGTTCCCGGATTTTGTGCTCCTGGGTGGATTGTATAATTTCCTGTTCTCTGGCACTTTTAGGCGTATCCGTTAAATAGTCTGATTTGAAGAAGTCGTATCTGACTGCCAAATCCAGAAAACTGACATCCATGGTTTTATCTCTGCCCAGACTTTTCATTTTTTTAAAAGTTTCAAGTATTTTCTTGTCGTAATTTTTTCTGAAATTATCCTGATAAAGCTTCAGACGTTTGTTAAAAGTTGTTTCATATTGCAAATAAGGTTCGCGGCCTTCTTTATCATGCAGCAAAATTCCTGATTCCAGAGAATAAACCTCCGGATTGATAACCTGTCTCATCATCAGAATACAATCGTGATTCAAACAGTTTTCCGGGCGGGAACTTCCGGCCGGATAAATGTCAATAAAGGTTTTTCCCGGATATAATCTTGGGTTTTCACTGCATACGACACGGTATACATCATTCATCTTCGTTCTCCTTGATTTGACATTGCCAATGTTGCGTGCGACCAGTCAATAGAGTTGTTATCTTGTGGAACATATTCAGCCCTGCTGTAACGATTCCTCAGCCCTTTTTCATATTTTTGATAAGCTTCCGGATTTTCCTTCAGTTTCTTGTCTAAGAATTTTAATCGAGCGTCTTTTATGGCATTTACAAATATTTCGCCTTCCGTATTATTGCAGTTGTTTACGAACTCAGGCATATCCCGCAGATTTTTCGGTCGCTTGTCTTCATTTTCTCCGCGGTGTTTCAAAACGGCACAATATCCCTGTTTCAGAAAACCTCTCATAGTTTCATAATCGTGGTTATATGCCACATCCAACATCAGTTTTGCAACAGATTCATTTTCTATCCGGTCAATTTTGTATTGCTCATAAAAACCGACGCGGATAATGGTTAAGGCATTTTCTTTGGTTAAATCTTTCAATTTCTCCGGCATTTGGTCGGCGTATTTAGGATAATTCTTTTTAAAGTTTTCCAGCGTGGAATTAATGACGCCGAAATGTGTTTCCTGATCAATCTGCTTTTTTGTGGCATATCCGCCTTCCTCTCCCAGAAGGGCGGCGGCAACATTCTTAAATCGTTCTTCGGGGCTTGATATTCCTTTTTTCGGTTTGGAAACTTGCTCCTGTTTGTCTTGTATTTTGTCTTGGCTTTTTTCGGAACATTTTGAAAACCAAGAGGCAAATAAAATGCTTCCGGCAGCTAATCCGACGGCTATTTTCCGGTTAAACTTGAAATGTCCGGTTTTGTTTTGTGTTAAAGCGGCGGCCGGTTGAGGTTTTGGGCGGGAAACCGGGCGATTGCCAGGCGTTTTTTGCGGTTCTTTTTTCTTTTGAAGGATTTCTTTTTTCAGCTGGTTAAAAGCTGAAGTTTCAATTTGTACAAATTTAGGGTTTAGCCCCAGTTCTTTGGCCAGTAAATGGGCTTTAACCGCATTGTCATATCTTTTGAAACAATCTGCAAGAATATAGTCTTTCTGTTCGGCTTCCGAAAGGTTTCTGGCTTCATAAGGAACGGGAAACTGGATATTGTCAAACCAAACGAATTTAGGTTCTTTCTGATGAGCCTCATAAGGACTCATGATTGCATAAACATTCTCATCCGTGTGATTGAAAAAATCCACCTTGAAATTATCGGTTGCTTCCTTTTCATTACTGTATTTCAAAGCATAAACAAAAGGCATTAAAACGTCTTTGCCGTTAATTTTCACATACAAAGGTTCTTCTAACGCCCGTTCATATTCGCTGATAAGATAAGTATGCAGATTTTTATCCATAGAAGTCCCCTCGTAAAAATAATACACCCACTATACAATGATAAAATATTTTTGTCTATATTTTTGTGCAAAAAAACAAAAGAAAACCCGCCCTTAATTTAAGAGCGGGTTGAATTTTAAGCTGATTATTTTGCCAACTGAGCGGCAACTTCGGCAGCGAAGTCTTCTTCTTTTTTCTGTAAGCCTTCACCCAGTTTGAAGTAAGCATATTCAGTCAGTTTAATATCTGTGCCGAGTTCTTTGGCAACATCTGCGATAACGGCCTTAACCTTCTTGTCCGGATCCATAATGTAAGCCTGTTCTTCAAGAACAA
Organism: Alphaproteobacteria bacterium; assembly: GCA_017626035.1. Taxonomy (GTDB): domain Bacteria; phylum Pseudomonadota; class Alphaproteobacteria; order RF32; family CAG-239; genus JAGAJR01. The sequence continues at coordinate 27,892 of JAGAJR010000016.1, forward strand.
CTTCGTCATAATATTTGCGAACGCGGCCTTCAACCATTTTTTCAATGATGTTTTCCGGTTTTCCGGAAGCTTTAGCCTGTTCTGCGAAAATAGATTTTTCGTGTTCAACGGCAGCCGGATCAACGGAAGCGATGTTTAAGAACTGTGGCTGGGAAGCGGCAATGTGCATAGCGATATGTTTGCCGAGTTCAGCGAGTTTAGCTTTGTCGCCTTTGGATTCCAAAGCAACCAAAACGCCGATTTTACCAACATTCGGGCAAGCGGCATTGTGAATATAAGAAGCAACCACACCGTCATTGACTTCAACCAGTTTGGCACGACGCAGATTCATGTTTTCGCCGATTTTTGCAATCATGTCGGTCAGGCGTTCTTCAAAAGTTTTACCGCATTTAGGGCAATTGAAAGATTTCATTTCACAAACATCACCGTGGCTTCTCAAAGCAACGATTGCCGCATCGGCAACATATTCCTGAAAGATATCGTTTTTGGCAACGAAGTCTGTTTCTGAGTTAACTTCGACAACGGCACCTTTGTTTCCTTCAACGGCAACGGCAACCAAACCTTCTGCGGCAATACGGCTTGCTTTTTTAGCGGCACTGGCAAGGCCTTTTTTACGCAGCCAGTCGATAGCTTGTTCCATATCTCCGTTTGTTTCGGTAAGTGCTTTTTTGCAGTCCAACATACCGGCACTTGTTGTCTCTCTCAATTCCTTAACCATAGCGGCAGTAATATTTGTCATTGTAAATTTTCCTCTATATGAAATTTTTTTAAACTAGTGTGGCGACATTATCGAAATAACATCGCCACGAAAGTCTTTAAGAAATAAACCTAGATGATTTTAAGGATTATTCTTCAACAGCTTCAGCTTCCGCAGCAGCTTTCTTTGAAGTTCTTTTTCTGGCTGGTTTTGCAGCAGCTTCAACAACTTCTTCGACCTTAACGCCCTGAGCGGCGATTTCGGCCTGCATACCGTCTAATACGGCAGAAGAAAGCAGTTCGCAGTAGAACTGGATGGCTCGGATAGCATCATCATTACCAGGAACCGGCAAATCAACTTCGTTAGGGTTAGCGTTTGTATCGCAGATACCGATAACCGGAATACCGAGTTTTTTAGCTTCTTTGATAGCCAAAGATTCTTTAGGGGTATCAATGATGAACAGAAGGTCAGGCTGACCGCCCATGTTCATAATACCGCCGAGTTCTTGGTTCAATTTTTCTTGCTCTTTTTTCAGGTTCAACATTTCTTTCTTGGTGTAACCTGTGTAAGCATTGTTAGCTTCCATTTCGTTTAATTTAACGAGACGGGAGATTGATTTATGTACTGTTTTCCAGTTAGTGAGCATACCGCCCAACCAACGATGGTTAACATAATACTGGCCGCATCTTTCAGCGTTTTCTTTAACAATGTCCTGAGCTTGTCTTTTGGTACCGACAAACAAAACTTTACCGCCCTGTGCAGCAATGTCTTTGGCTGTAGCCAAAGCTGTATAAAGCATAGGGTAAGTTTTCTGCAAGTCGATAATGTGGATGTTATCTTTTTTTCCATAGATGTATGGAGCCATTTGCGGATTCCAACGACGAGCGTGGTGTCCGAAGTGTACGCCAGCTTCAATCATCTGACGCAAAGTAAATGTAGGAAGAGTCATTATTAATTCCTTTTTTCCAGTTAAACCTCCGCAGATTCTTAACCGCCGAAACGGCACCGGAGCGAGAGACCCGAAAGGCACCCCGCCATATCTGCGTGTGAAATTACGGTCGGCACCATTGCCGACAACGGTCTTTCTTGTATACGTAATTTATTAATTTTGCAAGTGTTTTTTCAGTTTGAATGCCAAAAAAATCATACCCCGGCTCAAAGGCGTTTTCAAGCCGGTGTTTTTATCAGATTTTTGTTTATGTTTGGTGTTTAATCCTTGTCAAATCCGCAGGTTTGCTGTATTTTAGCGGCATTGAAAAAACTAAGGGTAAAAAAATGTCTGATTTATTTGAAACAACGGCTCCGAAAGTTACGGAATATTCGGCTCAGGATATTGAGGTGTTGGAAGGTCTGGAACCTGTCCGCCATCGTCCGGGCATGTATATCGGCGGAACGGACGAACAGGCTCTGCATCATTTGGTTGCTGAGATTTTGGACAATTCCATGGATGAAGCCGTTGCCGGTTATGCCAACCATATTGAAGTCCGTTTGAATGCGGATAACTCCGTAACAATCAGCGATAACGGCCGCGGTATTCCGGTTGACCCTCACCCGAGATATCCGAATATGTCGGCTTTGGAAGTTATCATGACCATGCTTCACTCCGGCGGTAAGTTCGGCGGCGGAGCTTATAAGGTTTCCGGTGGCTTGCACGGGGTGGGCCTTTCGGTCGTCAATGCTTTGTCCGAAAATCTGATTGTAGAAATCGCCCGTGATAAAAAATTATATCGTCAGACCTATTCCAAGGGAAAACCTACCTCTAAGCTGGAACTGGTTGGTAATGCCCCGAACCGTCGGGGAACTTCGGTTACGTTTAAGCCGGATCCTGAAATTTTCGGAGCGGCATCGACATTCAGTCCGAACAAAATTTATCGCATGGCTCGTTCCAAGGCCTTTTTGTTTAAAGGCATCCATATTTTCTGGAAATGTGCTCCGGAAGTTTTAAGTGAAGGGGATGTAACCCCTCAGGAAATGGAATTGCATTTTCCGAACGGCTTAAAGGACTTTTTAAATTATCAAATCGGTTCCCGGACAACGATTAACCGTGCTCCTTTCTCCGGAGACACTGTCTTGGCAAATGACGAGGGACGTGTGGAATGGTCCGTAACCTGGCCGGAAGATGAAAACGGCTTTTGCTATTCTTATTGCAATACGGTAATTACTCCGCAGGGCGGAACGCACGAAACCGGTTTCAAGTCCGCATTGATTCGCGGTTTAAAGGAATATGCCGAAATGGCTAACATTAAAAAAGCTTCAGGCGTTACTGCGGAAGACTTTTTGAGCGATGCCTGCGTCATGCTTTCCGTTTTTATCCGTGATCCGCAGTTCCAAGGGCAGACAAAAGATAAGCTGACCTCAAATAAAGCTGTCCGTCTGGTAGAACAAGCCGTTAAAGATTCGTTTGACCACTGGCTTTCCTCTGATTTGGAAAATGCTACGGCCTTATTGGAATATGTGATTGACCGAGCCGAAGCCCGCAAGAAAAAGAAAGAAGAAAAAGTTCAGAACCGCAAAACGCCGACCAAGAAACTCCGTCTTCCGGGAAAACTGGCCGATTGTTCGCAAGCGGCTGCCGAGAATACTGAAATCTTCATCGTCGAGGGAGATTCCGCCGGTGGTTCTGCCAAACAAGGCCGTGACAGAATGACTCAGGCTATTTTGCCTTTGAGAGGTAAAATTTTGAACGTAGCCAGTGCTTCTTTGGATAAAATTACCCAGAACCAGGAAATCAAAGACATGATTGAGGCTCTGGGATGCGGAATAAAAGATAATTATAAAGAAGAAAATCTCCGTTATGAAAAAATCATCATTATGACCGATGCGGATGTCGACGGAGCCCATATTGCGTCTTTGTTAATGACTTTCTTCTATCAGCAAATGCCGAAATTGATTGAAAACGGACACTTGTTCATTGCCACGCCGCCGTTATATAAAATTTCTGTCGGCGGTAAGAATTTCTATGCTCTGGATGATGAAGATAAAGACCGTATTCTGAAAAAAGAAGTTAAAGGCAACCAAAAGCCGGATATCAGCCGTTTCAAAGGCTTGGGAGAAATGAGTGCCCAGCAGTTGAAAGAAACGACTATGGATAAGAAAAATCGGATGCTTTTGAAAGTTCTTATTCCGAATACGTCAACGGAAGAAGGTAAAGAAGAAGCTTTTGAAACCCGTCGTCAGGTAGAACGCTTAATGGGTAAAAATCCGGAACCTCGTTTCAAATTCATTATTGAACGTGCCAAGTTTGTTGATGATTTGGATATCTGATGATTCGTTCTTTTCATTCTGAAGATACGGATAAGCTGGTTGCCCTTTGGCTGGAAACGTCAGTTTCCGCCCATCCTTTTATTTCTGAAGAATATTGGCGGAAAAATGTCGGCTTTGTCCGGACAGTTTGTTTGCCTCAGGCTCAAACTTATGTTTTTGAAGACAAACATCAACTGAAAGGATTTATTTCCGTCTTGGATAAAGGGCATGTCGGAGCATTGTTTGTCGGAGAAAAATATCGGGGACAAAAAATCGGCGGCAAATTAATGAATTTTGTAAAAAAACGGTTTTCCCACCTAACCTTAAATGTGTATGTAAAAAATATTCGTGCCGTGTCTTTTTATCAAAAATGCGGTTTCAAAATCATCTCGGAACAAACGGATACCTCAACCGGAGAAAAAGAATTGGTAATGAGTTGGGCTCTTGGTTGCAAAAGCGGTTTTCAAAAACGTTTTCAGGGGGATTCTTAAAATAAAAAAGGCCTGTTGTCTTAAAAGAACAACAGGCGAATTTTTTTAAGAGCTTCCCTTAATCTTTTATTCCGATAATTTTATCGCTGATTTCAGCCTCTGTAGTGCCGAATATCCATGCGATAACCATGAATATCAGGGCGAAAATAAAAGCTATCACAAAGATGCTAATGAATGAGGCAGCAATCTTGAGCCAATACGGAAGAAAACATAGGGGAAGAGGAAAGAAACACAACGCTATCAATGATAGCACAAACATTGCTCGACAAATTATCATTTGCCGAGTTTTGATTCCTGAATGATCCGGCAGAAAATAGAAACAAAATCCGCCAACAATCAGGATAATCAGACTGATAATTAAATTATTCATAGTTGTATTTTTTTAATCAGAAACTTTTATCCACTCCCATAATGCTTTAAGCAAAAAGCAGAAACATACAAAAACAAGTACAATGGCAAAAATAGCAATCATAAAGGCTGCCACAGTTATACCTGTCATAAATATATTTACGATGTATTTGCCGAAAGCGTTAAGCGTCGTACTGTCGACACAGACATTAAGCGGAAAGATGATTAAAACAGCCGCTGACAAAACAAACAGTCCTCTGAAAAAACGATTCCAAGAAAGACGCAGATCATTTTGAAAAAAACTAATAAGGGCGGAAAGAGCCGCCAGAGCCGCAAAAATAAGTTTTACGATCTCAAAGAAATCCAGTTGTTCCATACATTTTATGATTTTAAATTATTATTTTATGTTTTTAGCTTATCTCAAATGCAGCAATGTTCGTTTCCTTTATTTTTTACAATGATACATTCGGATAGTAATAAGTAATATGAAAACAAAGTAGTGTTTTTTGTCCAAACTGTCAATATGGAATTTATAAAAACAAAAACCCCGCTTTTAAAGCGGGGTTAAGAAAAGCAATTAGATTCTTATTTTACATAAATCTGAACTTCAGATGATGTTGCTTCGGCACTGGAACGTGCTGTCAAAGCAATTTTGTCAGCTCCTACGCCCATAGAAACCATTTCCTGAAAAATATCTGACGCATGATTTCTGGCATTGGACTTTGCCAATTGAGTTCCGTTGGTCGGATTAACGGCAACAACTTCAAACATAACCCCTGGCTTTTTTTGCAAAGCACTGCTGACGGCACGTTTTAAACCGTCTTTATAGTTAACGTTGGATTTATTAAACTTGGCAACAAACAAAGGTTTGCCGGATGCGGCGGCATCTTGTCTGTAAAATGCCGGAGCAACGGATGAACTGACCAGCGGAGAGTTATTAACACCATAACTTCCGACTTTAATGGCATTGCTCAAATCGGCAATATAGTTGCTTGCCGTGTCAATATATTGTTTTTGACGGGCAGTGTCGGCATTAATTTCAGACAAAAGACTGTTAATCAAAATAGACGTCTGATTGGTTTCATTTTCCAAAATGCGTAATTGTCTGTGGTCTTCGTCAACAGCACCGGATACGGTGTAGGCGGCTTTGATTGAATCCAACAAATACGTTGTCATGGCAGCATCGGAAGCAACACGGGAAGACAACTGACTCAAAGAGTTGGTGTTGTTATTCATAACCTGAATATTGCTCTGGGCATTTTGCAGCATAGCATACATCTGCGGGTTGCCCGGAGTAGTGCCTACCTGTAATTTAGCCTCAATAGTGCCGATGGTTTTGTGGTACTGTAAAGCATTGTTAATGACTGATCCGCGAATTTTCTGCAATTCTTCGTTATGGTTGCGGATAGCTGTTTGCAATTGAGCCAGTTCATTTCTGAAAGTAACAACTTTCTGCCCGACAAAAGTTCCGGTGTTGCTGCCGCTTTTAACTTCAATCGGTTCGAAATTTGTGGAACCGAGTTGCGGAACATCATCTTTTTTCAAAGAAGAATAAATACTTCCGTCTTTAACGGATTCCTCTTGTGAATCGGAACCGAGCAAAGAAGGGAACAAAGCGTCTGAACTGAAAGTGCAGCCGCTCATTAAAAGCAATGAGCAGGAGAATAAAGACAATCTAATAGCTATTTTTTTCATTTAACAAAGTACCTTTTTGAAAACTTGTGTTATATAACGTATATGCTTTTTACACTTTTAACTTATTTTGTAAAGGTAATTTTGCAAAAAAACAAGTAAGAATTTGTATTTATTACTAATTATTACGAAATAAGTGTCGATTTGCGGAAAGTGTAGAAGAAATAGATTAAAATTCTTTTAAATTAGTTGAATTTTTTGCTTGCAAAAAAAAAGATTTCGAAGTATTAAGACTATGCAAATGCAAACAGATGCACTCGTAGCTCAATTGGATAGAGCATCTGACTACGGATCAGAAGGTTGTGAGTTCGAACCCCGCCGAGTGCGCCATAAAAAATCCCTCCCTTGCGGAGGGTTTTTTTATGGCTTGTGCACGAACGAGGTAAGAACTCACAACATAATAAAAGGTTTGAGTTCGGTCCGAAGTGAAACGTAGGACGGCGAAAGAGCAGAGCGAGAGAGCCACCCCCGCCGCCGGCTTGTCCGGAATCTCCCTTGCGGAGGGTTTTTTTATGGCCTGTGCACGGGCAAGTAAGAACTCACAACATAATAAAAAGTTTGAAACTTTACATCATCATATTTTGTTCCCGACTTTTTTCTGCGGCAAAAAAGACGATGCCGTGCGTATAATCGGAAATGGGCAAAACAGAACTTTCAATTTCTTTTTCCTGATATTCCAGAATATGCAGATTTTGTTTTTTCCCCCAATCCAGGAGTTCGTTTTCCAAAAAAGGCCCCATTTCCTTTTCATCAGAAGAGACGGGAGCTTTCTGGGTAAAGCTTTTGATAAAAATTAATCCGCCGGGGGAGAGGGCTTGGGAAATATTGTCCAAGATAATGTTTCTGTTTTTTAAATCAAGAAACTGTAACACGTTAAAAGCGACAATGACATTAAACTTGTTTTTGGGAAAGTCGAATTTCAAAATGTCTTCTTTCAGCCAATGTATATTCAGCGAGGAAGGAAGATTATCCGGGAGCATAATGTCAATTCCGGTAACATTTAAGCCGAGGCTGGCCAGATAAAGGCTTTCGGCACCGTTTGCACAGCCGATATCCAAAGCCGAACCTTGGTTTCTCAAACGTCCTTCATAACGTTCCAAAAAGTCGGATATTTTCATCCCGAAATAGTTATCCATAACCTATCCTCCGGGCTGAATATAATCGCAAAAGCGACAATTTCCAGAGGCCTGACGAATTCGAAACATAAGGAAATCTTATTTGATTTGTCTTCTGATAAATTCTCTTTCAATATTATTATATGAATTTGGACTATCAGAATGGAGATATGAAATGAAACACGGCGAAAATTTTACTTTAGGGGAATATGTGATTATCAAAAAGCCGGATTTGGTTGAAGTTGGCGATAATGTGCGTATTTCTGATTTTTGCCGGATATCCTCGGCTTGCGATATCGGCTCCGATTGTGAAATTGCCTGCGGAACTTATATCTCCGGCGGAGACGGAAAATACACTTTCAAAATGGGAAGTTATTCCAGCTTGGCGGCCGGTGTCAAAGTCTGGCTCAGTTCCAACGACTATGTAAATGAACTGATTACCCATTCCGTTCCGACAGTTAAAGAAATTCAGGGGAATGTTACCATGGAAAAATACACCGGTGTCGGGACAAATTCCGTAATTATGCCGAATAACCACATTCCTGAAGGAGTCAGTATCGGTGCTTTGAGTTTCGTTCCGTCCAATTACAAGTTTGAACCGTGGACGGTTTATGCCGGACGGCCGATACGCCCGATAAAAAAACGTAACAAAGAAAATGTTTTAAATACTTTGAAAAAACTCGGGAAACTCTGATTTTTTTATCAAAGAAAGATAACGGGACGGAATGATTCCACCTTTGATAATCAGTAAATAATAGCGGATGAAGGCAAATCTCCAGCCTTTTTCGTCATTACAGATTGACCAGTCTACGGGGGAAAAATCTATTTCAGGAAGAGAAATTTTATTTAAAACTTCATCACATCCCCGCTTTTGTAAATCTTGCCGCCCCATTACCGACGGACTGACATAAACGCTCTCAATTAAGCCGTCTTTATTTAAACTGTCGACGTCAATTGCAAATAAATCGGCGTTTTCAATAAAATTTTTCAAAGACAGGGACTTTTCATGCCATTTAATCGGTTCGGAAAAACAGCGAATGCCGCGGCTGCGTCCGGAAAAGCAGTTTTCCATCCATTGGGTAATACCGGCATGGGTTGTTTCTCCCGAACGCTTAAAATAATAGCTTAAATCAGCCTGAGGATTTTGCGAAAAGGACAATAACCCCTGTTGAAGAACATTATTCCCCTTGGCAACATAGTGATAGAGTTTCATTTTCAGGCTCCCAATAAAAGTCCTGCCTGATATACGAGAAAAGCCACGCTCCAGGCAATGCCGCATTGCAAAAAGACAACCAGTATGGCGTAATTTCTGCCTAATTCCCGTTTAACCGTGGCAATTGCGGCAACACAAGGCGTGTATAATAAAGAAAAGACCAAAAAGACAAAAGCGGTCAGTTGTGTAAACAGCAACGGAAGCTTTTCAATGTCTCCGCCCAGAAGAACCCCTAATGTGCTGATAACGCTTTCTTTAGCCATAAATCCGGTAAGGAAGGCGGTGGAGATTTTCCAATCGTCGATTCCCAGCGGTTCAAATACCGGAACTAAAATATTTCCCAATGCGGCAAGCAAACTTTCGGAAGAGTTATTGACCAGATTAAGACGGCTGTCAAAACTTTGAAGAAACCAAATTAAAATTGCCGCTCTGAAAATAATGGTAAAAGCTTTGGTAACAAATCCCTTGGCTTTTGCGTAAATCAAACGGTAAACATTTACGGCACCGGGCATTCTGTAGTTAGGGAGTTCCATAACAAAAGGAACAGGCTGCCCTTTAAATGCGAATAACTTAATGGCATACGCAAACAGGATACCGACGATAATGCCGATCAGATACAAACATAAAATCACTTCTGCTTGGTTATATTTGAAAAAAGCGGCAGTAAATAAAACATAAATCGGAAGTTTCGCCGAACAGCTCATAAACGGAATTAACAAAATAGTCATTTTCCGGTCTCTTTCCGACGGCAGGGTGCGAGTTGCCATAATGGCGGGAACCGAACAGCCGAAACCAATCAGCATCGGGACAAAACTTCGTCCGGATAAGCCGATTTTTCTTAACAGTTTATCCATAACAAAGGCCACCCGAGCCATATATCCGCTGTCTTCCAAAATGGAGAGGAAGAAAAACAAAACGACAATAACCGGCAAAAAGCTTAAAACGCTGCCGACCCCGGCAAAAACACCGTCAATAATCAATGAGTGAACCACGGAATTTAACCCGTAAGCGGTTAGAGCCTCATCTGTTTTGTCGGTTACATATGCAATCAGACTTTCAGTCGTATCCGAAAGAAACAGACCGAGAGAGCCGAATGTCAGATAAAAAATAGAAGCCATAATGGCAATAAATGCAAATAAGGCCGTATATTTTCCGGTTAAAATTTTGTCGGCGTAAATCGTAAGTTTGTGTCCGATAGTTTCTTCCGGACGGAAAACGAAGGCTTCGCACAATCTTTCAATAAATGAAAAACGCATATCTGCCAAAGCGGCTTCTTTGTCGAGTCCGCGTTCTTTTTCCATGTCGGAGATAATTCTGGAGCAGGTTTGCTTCTCAGACTTATCCAAATTAAGGGCATTGATAATGGGCATATCGCCTTCAATAAGTTTGGTAGCGGCAAAACGGGGAGGCAGGTTAGCTCTTTTGGCATGGTCTTCAATCAGATGGACAATGGAATGGATACATCTGTGAAGACATCCTTCTGTTTTGCTGTCAGCATCGCAAAAGTCCAGACGATGAGGGAATTCTTTGTATCTGGCAACGTTGACCGCATGTTCTATTAACTCTTCCACCCCTTCGTTTTTGGCTGCGGAAATCGGGATAACCGGAACGCCGAGAACATTTTCTAAAGCGTTAACATTAACGTTACCACCATTTTTATTAACTTCATCCATCATATTGAGAGCGATAACCATTGGCACGTTCAGTTCAATCAACTGCATGGTAAGAAACAGGTTTCGTTCAATATTTCCGGCATCAACGATGTTGATAATAGCGTCCGGTTTTTCGTTAAGAATAAAGTTTCGGGAAACAATCTCTTCTTTGCTGTAAGGGGAAAGGGAATAAATTCCTGGTAAATCGGTAATAGTAACTTCCGGATGATTTTTAACAATACCGTCTGTCCGGTCGATTGTTACGCCGGGAAAATTTCCGACATGTTGGTTTGCCCCGGTAAGTTTGTTAAACAATGTTGTTTTGCCGCAGTTCTGATTGCCGACAAGAGCCAGACGGAGCGGCCGTTCGGGATAATCGGGAGAATCTTTTTTGTTCTGATAAGTGCTGCTTTCCCCGATTTTAGAATGTTCTATATTTGAAAAGTCTTGGCTTTTTGGGGGAAGGGGGCAGAATTTTCCGGCATCGGTAATGTTTATCTTGGCGGCATCGTTTTTTCTTAAAGTAAGTTCATAGCCGCGGACGTTTATTTCAAGAGGGTCGCCCAAGGGGGCTTTTTTGACCATGGTAATCCGAACCCCCGGCGTGATTCCCATATTCATAATGTGAGAGCGTAAGGCTTTGTCTTCGCATTCAATAGATGAAATAACGGCACTTTTTCCGGCCGGAAGCTCAGCTAATGTATTGTAATTTTTGGCCATAAACATTCTCCAAACAATCATTTTCAATATAGGAGGTATAGTTAATTTTTCAAAAAATGTAAATGATGAAGTATAAAAAAAGACCCTGAGAATATCAGGGTCTTAAAGTGTATTAAATAAGCTTAAGCGGCTTTTTTCTGGTTGGATTTTGTATCTTCCGCAGCATTTTGTGTCGGCAGGCAGAACATAACCAGTAAAGCAATCGGGCCGGCAATCGGAACCAAAGCAATCAAATACCACCAACCGGATTTGTTGATGTCATGCAAACGGCGAATACCGATGGAAATGCTTGGAACGAGCAAAGCCAACCCTAAAATTGTAGAGAAAAGACGCATATTGAAAAGAGCGTCAACAATAGCAAAAGGAAGGCTGACAATGAAATAACAAAGAACATAATACCAATATTGAGAACGGGTAGCCCGGCCTTTGATATTAGTATATTGTGTTTTTACAACATTAACGAAATAGTCGTTAAAACCTTTTTTTAATTTTTCCAAATTCATAATTTATCTCCTGAAACAAATAAAGCAAAATACAAAAATTTATGCGTTTTTATAAAATCAAATACAGATTGACTGAAAAATCAAATAAAAAATGCAGAATGTTCAGAAAAAATTTGTAAACAAAACCCGCCACAAGGGCGGGCTTTCTTGTAAATGGCGGATAGAGTGGGATTCGAACCCACGGTACCCTTTGGGGGTACACACGATTTCCAATCGTGCGCCTTCGACCACTCGGCCATCTATCCATATCTCGGTTACCTAATAACCATATTATTGTTTTTTTAGCAAGTGTTTTTTATCAAATTATGTTAATTCATTCAATTTTTTGTTCAAGATTATCATTAAAAGGGTAAGAAACAACAATGCCGGAATGAAAAAAGCCATTCCCGCAGATGAGATAAACACGCCGATGAGAGGGGTAAGCAACGCAACGCCCAAAGATGCCGCCCCGGCTTGAAATCCGGTTAAATACGCTCCGGTTTTACTGCCGAAACGTTTAGGCGTTTCGTGCATCATTGACGGATAAATACCGGAAAAACTGAAACCGGTTAAACATAATCCGGTTAAAATAACGACTTTTTCCTCACTCAACAACATGAGCAAGCCTGCAACGGAGCCTAAAAAACTGTAGAATAAAACTTTTCTGTTGCCGAGCCGGTTAGCAAATAATCCGACGCCAAATCTTCCGAAAGTCAAAAAAGCCCAGTAACAAACAATAAATTTCCCGGCGGTGTCAATCGAAATATGCCGGTATTCGGTCAAAACACTGAAAAACCACAAGCCAATGCTGCTTTCACAAGTCGTATAAATGAAAAACAGGCTGACACTGAGATAAGCCGCAGCCTTATGGATTTTCTGAGGAACATTGTTATTGGCAGGTTGATTGGCTTTGTTTCTTTTCCAATAGCTGTTTGTTGCAATAAAAATGATGACTAAGCCGAGTTGTAAAGCAGCAATAATGCCGTAGCCGATTCTCCAGCCCAGATGATGTCCCAGGGAAAAGGTCATGATGGCAGGCCCCAAAGTTGCTCCGATGCCCCAGCAGCCATGAAGCCAGTTCATATGCTTAGGAGAATAATTTTGGGCGACATAATCGTTAAGAGAAGCGTCTATGGTTCCGGCACCGATTCCGAGAGGAATGGTCGCCAAAATTAAAAAAAGTGATGTCTGACAAAAAGCATAGCCCGACAGTCCTCCGGCTGTCAGAAGCCCGCTGGTAATTAGAATGGCAGAAATGGAATAGCGACGAATAAAATAACCGCTGGAAAAACCGGAAACAGCCGTAAGGATGGCGGTAATAAAGACCAATATTCCGGCCCAGTCTAAAGGTTTGTTGAAAAATTGCCGCATGGAAGGCCAGGCAATGCCCAGTACCTGATCAGGCAGCCCTAAACTGACAAAGCCCAAATATAAAACCAATAGAATAAGGAGTTTATTTTTAGTCATTGTCGTTAGTTTCTCGGCCAGCCCAAAACTTGAGAGACAACAACTTTCTTATGGGCAGGAAGTTTTAATTCCCGAGCCATATCATCTTTATCAAAAAAAGCACGAACAACGGTACCCATACCGGTTGCCGCCGCATAAAGCCCGACATTTTGGTAAGCTGAACCGGCATGCATTCCGGCAGTCATATCTTCTTGTCCGGAAACATAAATCAGAACCATTGCCGCATCTAAAACATAATCCTGTTTAGCTGTCAGGAAACGCAAATCTTTGTCGGAAATTTTCTTAAGGCGATGATATTTAGGGATATAGAGCCAAGTTCCGTCTGCTTTCAAAACATAAATGTCCAGATCTTGAGAATTCATAGATGTCGGGATGGTCAGTCCGCCGTTGTCGCGGTTTTGTCCCGAAGCTGCCCATAGCAAATTTCCGAGACTTTGTTCCGTAATGCCGCGGGAACCATATTTTTTTGTAGATTTTCTTTTTGCCAGAGCCTGCATAAGCGGAGTTTTTATGGATAAATCCGGTTGAGGCAGATTAACGGAAGTATCTTCCGCCAAAGCCGTAGAGACGGAAAAGAAAGCTAAAAATAAAATCAAAAATTTTGACATATGGTTTCTCCTAAAATCTTTAAGACCGATAATAGGCAAGAAAGATTACTATTTCGTTATCTCCATAAAAAAACACCCTGATTTCTCAGGGTGTTTTTCAAAGACAGATTAAATATTAAGCGTTCTTTTTCAAAGCTTCGCCCAATACATCGCCTAAAGAAGAACCACCGGTAGATGTTGTGGTATATTCCTCTAAAGCTTTCTTTTCTTCTTCGATTTCGAGAGCTTTAACGGAAAGACCGATTTTGTTGTTTTTCTTATCTACGGAAGTAACTTTAGCTTCCAAAACATCACCCTCTTTGTAGTTTTCAGGGTTCTGCTGAGCCTTTTCTTTAGACAAATCGGCTTTTTTAATCATAGCGGCAACGCCGTTAACTTCAACATTAACGCCTTTGTCGTCAATAGAAGTAACGGTAGCTTTTACGACATCACCTTTTTTAACGGCGTCAAGAGCATTAGCCAGAGTGTTTTCTGACAATTGTTTAATGCCGAGGCTGATGCGTTCTTTTTCTACGTCAACGTCAATGATTTTAGCCTGAATGTCTTGACCTTTGGTAAAGTCTTTAACGGCTTCTTCACCGGACTTGTCCCAAGAAATATCGGACAAGTGAATCATACCGTCAATTTCATCAGACAAACCGACAAACAAACCGAATTCGGTAATGTTTTTGATTTTGCCTTCGATAACGGAACCGACCGGATGTTCTTCAACATAAGCAGCCCAAGGATTCGGGGTGCACTGTTTAATACCCAGAGAGATACGTCTCTTGTCGGCATCAACTTCCAGAACTTTAACTTCAACTTCCTGAGAAGTAGAAACAATTTTACCCGGATGAACGTTTTTGCGGGTCCAGCTCATTTCGGAAACGTGAACCAAACCTTCAATACCGTCTTCGAGTTCAACGAATGCACCGTAATCGGTAATGTTGGTTACTTTACCTTTGTAAACTTCGCCAACTTGGAATTTGTCGGCAACAGCCTGCCAAGGATCGTTTTCGAGTTGTTTCATACCCAAAGAAATGCGTTGGTTGTCTTCATTGAATTTGATAACCTGAACTTTAACTGTCTGACCGACAGAAAGAACTTCTGCAGGGTGGTTAATTCTCTTCCAAGAAATATCTGTAACGTGCAACAAGCCGTCAACACCGCCCAAGTCAATGAATGCACCGTAATCGGTAATGTTTTTGACAACACCGTCAAGAATAGAACCTTCTTTAAGAGTGTCAATCAATTCGGCACGAGCTTCAGCTCTTGTTTCTTCAAGAACAACACGGCGGGAAACAACGATGTTGCCTCTGACCTTGTCCATTTTCAAGATTTGGAACGGCTGAGAGATTCCCATTAACGGAGTGATATCGCGAATAGGGCGGATATCAATCTGAGAGCCCGGCAAGAAAGCAATTGCACCGTTGAGGTCAACAGTGAAACCGCCTTTAACGCGGCCGAAGATAACGCCGTTAACTCTTTCGCCGGAGTTGAGGCATTTTTCCAGATCCTGCCAAACTTCTTCACGGCGTGCTTTTTCACGGGAAAGAACGATTTGGCCGTCTTTGTCTTCATAACGATCAACATAAACTTCGATTTGGTCGCCGATTTTCAGTTCGCTGTTTTGACCGAATTCGCGAAGAGGAATACGGCCTTCAGACTTCAATCCGACATCAACGATAGCGAAGTCAGGAGTTAAACGGATGATTGTACCTTTAACAACTGAACCGGTAATTCCGTTATCACCGAATTGTTCGTTAAGAAGAGCTTCAAAACTCTCAGTCATTTCAGGGATTTTAAATTCTGTATTAATCATAAATTATTGGTATTTCATAAAAAATGCCGGCTTCGGAACAGATTGTCCTTAAATGAAGCGGACTTGTGCGGGGTTGGTTTCGCTGTAAATCATCGCACCCTGAACTTTACAGTCGGGTATCTTTATACACTTAAATATTTATTTTTCAAGCAAATTCTAATGATTTTCGATGATTTCGCAGGCTTTTTTCAAAACATCGTCAATACTCAGAGAGGAGGTATCAAGAATATAAGCGTCTTCTGCCGGTTTCAAAGGGGCAGTCGAACGGCTGGAGTCCCTCTCATCTCGGGCAATAATATCCGCCAGAACTTTTTCATAAGGCGTGTCCATGCCTTTTTCCTGCAGTTCTTTGAAACGGCGTTGAGCCCGTACCTCGGAAGAGGCGGTAATAAAAAATTTAATGTCTGCTTCCGGACAAACGACCGTTCCGGTATCTCTGCCGTCATAGATAGCTCCGGCAGCAGGTGTTCCGTCGGCAAAAGTCGGTTTTTTTGAGAAATCCTGCTGAACTTTAAGCAATGCGGCCCGAACTTTCGGATGGGCGGAAACGATTGAAGCGGCAACTCCACCTTCGGAACTGCGAAATTCCGGATTTTTTGAAAGTTCTGTCATCTTGGCAAAGGTAAGTTGTTTTGCGGCTTCCTCCGCCAATGTTTCATCATGGACATCCTGCCCTTTAAGCCGCAAGTCCAATCCGACGGCACGATACACCATTCCCGTATCAAAATAAGCCAAATTATAAATTTTGGCCAGGGTAGAAGCCAGAGTGCCTTTTCCGGCCGATGCCGGGCCGTCGATTGTGATAATCATAATATCAATGTCCGTTTCTTAAAACTTAACAAAAATTTTATTTATTCCTTAACATATCTAATGTAAACTGTAAAAGTAAGATGATTAATTATACAGAGTTTTTAACATCGGCAAAGGAGAAAATTTTGTTTCGAAAATTAAAAATAATTGCGGCGGCAGGGCTTTTGAGCATATTTTCCCCTTGCAAATCCGAGGCTGTGGTAGTTCAGGATGCAACAGTGGTTTTAAAAAACGGAATGTGGGAAACCGGGTATCAGGAAAGAAAACAACAGCGAAAAGTTCAGCGAAATAAAAATGAAAATCCTGCTTCAATAACATTTCCGGAACCGGATTATTCCAACCCGGTAAAAAATAATAGACTGGAAGGGCCGACAAGACCGGTTATTGCCGTTTCTTCGGAAGATGACGCTCCGGCAATAGATTATAACGACGCCATTGCCAAGCATTTGTTCGGTACGCCGGATGCCGATGAAGATGAAGGGGCGTATGTTGTCCGGTTTTCGGGGACGGCAGAAAATGCTATTGTAGAACAAGGCCGGCAGATTGAAATAAAATTAAATGCTCCGGAAGGTGTTTTGTGGCATTATGAAAAATCTTCTCCGTTGTTGAAATATCTGGATCAAAAACAGGAAGACGGAGTGCTGACGCTGTTTTACCAAGCGGAAAAACCCGGAACGGAAAAATTTTATTTTGACAGTATGGAATATAAAGACGGTTCCGTAAATGTTCTTGAATCCAAAATACTGAATGTAAAAGTAAAATGACGTTGAAAAAAACAGCCAAAATAAGATTGTTTGTTGAAGAGAGCTCTTTATGCCCTGAAGAGCAAATTCTTTTACCTGAAAAACAAAGCCATTATCTTCAAAATGTTATGAAGCAGAATATCGGCAGCCGTATTCTTTGCTTTGACGGGAAAAGCGGCGAATATGAATGCGAGCTTGTTGAATGCGGAAAAAAAGCCTGTCGGATAAAGGTTTTGCAAAAAACTAAGGATTTTTATGCCTGTCCCGATATCTGGCTTTTGTTTGCTCCGGTCAAAAAAGACCAGACGGATTTTATTATCCAAAAAGCGACGGAGCTCGGGGTCGGAAAGATTGTGCCGGTAATAACGGAAAGAACCATCAGTGATAAAGTAAAAAAAGAACGTTTTATGTTGCAGGCGGTGGAAGCTTGTGAACAGTGCCGACGGGTTGATGTTCCGGAAATTGAAGAGGCCGTTCCTTTGGATAAACTTTTGTCCGATTGGAACCCGGAAAGAAAATTGTATTTTATGGATGAAACCGGCAGCGGAAAAAATATCCGGGAGGCGTTTGTCTCAGCTGCTGTTCCTGCCGCGGTTTTAGTGGGACCGGAAGGCGGATTTTCAGAAAAAGAATTGGAAAAATTAAGAAAACAGCCTTATACTGAAGCTGTTACAATGGGTAAAAGAATTTTAAGAGCCGAAACGGCTGTTGCTGCGGCCTTGTCCTGTTGGCAGGCGTTGAGCGGGGATTGGACGGATTAAAGGAGAAACGGATTGAAAATACTGGTTGCCGATGATCATGAATTGTTTTTGAAAGGTTTGGAACTTGTTCTGCAAAGTCTTAACAAGGAAATAGAATTGTCTTTTGCCAAGAATTATACCGAAATTTTTGATATTTTGGAAACAGATAAGTCTTTTGACTTGATTTTAACGGATTTGGCGATGCCGGGAGCAAAATGGATGGATGCAATTGCCAAAATCCACCAGCTGGTTCCCGATACGCCGATTATTATTCTTTCTGCCGTGTTTGATAAGGAAATTGTGCAGAAAACAATTGAAATCGGCGTTTCCGGCTACATCCCGAAAACATCGTCAAACGCGGTTATTTTAAGTGCGGTCAATTTGGTTATGTCAGGCGGAGTTTATATCCCTGCGGAATTGCTTAATAATAAAGAATTGAGCAATGAATTTGACGCATTGAAGCAGGTCGAAAACCAAAATGAGGCACATTCGGAGGAAAAGGCCAAGGTTTTAACCCCGAGACAAGTTGATGTTGTCAAATGTATTGCCCGGGGTTGTTCGAATAAGCAGATAGCTTATGAATTGGGATTAAGCGAAGGAACGGTTAAACTCCATGTAACGGCGATATTAAAACTGTTGAACGTTTATAACCGGACGGGAGCTGTTATGGAAGCAACACGTTTGGGGTTGATAAAAAAAGATGAGCAGTAAAAATTTTAGTTTGGATAATCTCCGTCAGTATGATGAAATTTTCGGCAGAGAGAAAATGCTGAGATTGTTTTCTGAATATCGGCAAAAAGCCGAAACTGATTTGTCTCGGACGGAAGAACTTCTGAAAAACGAAAAAACGGAAGAACTTCGCTTGATTTACCATAGTTTGCGTTCTTCCTCCCAAGTTTTCGGAATGATGGGTTTCTCTTTTGCCTGCCAAGATATTGAACAAAGGATTCTTGACGGCGAAACATCGGAAAAACTGGATAAATTTATCGGACTGAGCCGTCAGATTTATGAACAGGAACTTGTTGATGTTGTAACTTTTCTGAAGTAGGAGCGACAATGGAAGATAAAGAAGAAAGAAAAACGGTAAAACTCCCGCCGTATGTTAAAGCCGTTTATGGCTGGTTGTATTGCAATTGGCAAATGAGCCGTTTTTTTGACAGGGTTTGGTTGTTAAAGCTTTTAACCTTGGGAAATTATGGCAAACTGCAAGCTTCTTTGTTAAAAGAAATTGCTCCTAAAAGCAAAGTTCTTCAAATAGGGGCGACTTTTGGCGATCAGATTGAAAAAACCGCGGAAAAAATCGGTTTTTCCGGCAAATATGATTTGATTGACGTATGCGGAACACAAATTCGCCGCTGTGAAGAAAAGTATAAATATTTGTTTCCGAATATGCACTTTCTTCATCAAGACGGAACCAAGGCCCTTGAAGACAAATATGACGTCATTATTTGCTATAATCTGTTGCATGAACTTCCAATCTTGTCAAAAATAAAAGTGGTTGATAATGCGTTGAACAGCCTGACAGATAAAGGAAAAGTCGTATTTGTGGATTATCATAATCCGTCTTTTTGGCACCCTTTGAGATATGTTGTTCGGATGTTTAACCGGCTGTATCAGCCTTTTGCCGAAAAAATGTGGGATAGGGAAATCCACTCTTATGCCACCAAGACAAGAGGTTTTGTTTGGAAGAAAACCACGTTTTTTGGTGGTTTTTACCAAAAAACCGTTGCAATAAAAAAACAAAAATTAGTTGAATAGCTGATTGATAGCTTCTGCAACAAACATTGCCGGATCCAAACGTTTCTGCGGTTTAAAATCCAAAGCGTCGGGAGCGTCGCAGGCAATGGCATATCCGTCATCAAACAATGACTGAACAAAACGCAGATGTTTCGGCGTCAGCCATTTTTCTCCGGTAAAAATCAAGACCGGTTTTCCGGAACCGCAGGATTCGCAGCTCATGGAAACGGAATCTCCCGTAACCAGAATTCTGTCTCCGCAGGCCCAAAATCCCATAATCGGATTTTCTTTCTTCTCACCCCACAGATATGTATAAGCAGGAATGCCTTTTAACTCGTTCATAATAAATGTTTCTGCTTTTTCGCCGGTGCGTTTTGAATCTGTAATAAGAATGGAGCCGCCGGTTTGAGCGTGTATTTTCTTTATTTCGTCAGCCAGCCGTTTGGCGTTTTCCAAAGAGAAAGGCTTCCCTTTGATGGCTCCTCCGATAATAACGGTTGTGAAAGGCCGCGGAAGATGGGCGAAAGAACTTTCCCATTTAGCTTTTGCTTCGGCCATGGCTTTTTCGGTAACACGATGCGGGCTTCCGGTAATAAACATAAAATTTTCAGGATGCTGCGGGCGTCTGTCATGTTCCGGAACCACAACCAAATCAAAGTCTTTGGCTTCAAAATTTTGAATTCGCATTAATTGGAGCAATTTTGTTTTGCCGTCTGATTGCTTTTTTATCCAGCGGGCAACCGGTGCGGTTCTTCGGCTTCCGGATAAAACCAAGTCCGGAAATTGATATGAAATATCCGAGCTTTTAATCTTATTGACACCGAGAAGGGAAGCTCCTTTCAAAAAGTTCGGAAGCTTGGCCAAACAAGTATATTCGATTTTTTTTTCAATAATTTCATAGCGTTTTGAATCCAGAGCCTGGGCAACGCCACGCAGTTGTCCGGCACTTCCGGCACGATTGTCTATTAAAAGCCAAATTGTTTTTTTCATATTTGATAACTCTAAAAATTAGATAGTAAATCGATTCGAGTATGATAATATCTTATTTAAAGGAATTAACAAATGTTTTTTGCAGAGGAGTAAATAGATGAAATTAACGGGTATCTTAATCGCTGCAGCGGTTTTTTTCGGAGCAAACTCTGCTGTTGCCCAGTATTCCTCACAAAAGGATGCTCAATATCTGGCAACGCTGAAAGCGGTAGTCAATTTTAAAATCGATGATGAAGAACATATTAAAAATGTGGAGGCTTTGCGTCAAAACCAAAGTTTTAACCGAAAACTGCAAAGAATGCTGAACAAACTCAGCAATGCCAGAACCAAAAATACGACCAATCGTCAGGTTTTGAAAATTTTGGAAAAGGCCGGGGAAGACATCTATAAACTTCTGGATTAAGAATTGCTTAAGGAAAAAGTTATACATTAAATACAAAGGAATGCAGGATATTTAAGATGGAAGCAGTTCAATCGGATAAAACGGATTTTTCGGGAAGAATTCAGTCTCTGCGGGATAAATTACACCGGGTGGACGGATTTGTTCCCGTAGAAAATATAACCCCTGTTCAGGAACAAAAGCTTTCAATCCCTGCCGGATGCAATAAAAATACGGATGTAATGGAATTGTAATGAAAAAATATTTTCTTTTCTTTTTGGCCTTTTTTTGCACGGCGTGTTCTCATTCGACGGATGATGTTTTTGATGTTTATGATTCTGACTATGACCGAATTGTCAGCAACGTGCGTGTTAAGGAAGAAACGCCGCATTATGTTACCTATGAATATAAAGACGTCCGTATTGACGAGATTGCTTTTCTGGCTTCCAGATACTGCCATGAGCAGGGCGGAAAGAAGGCTGTGCTTAACAACTCGATTTTATACCGCAATTATTCCAGACGGGCGACTTTTGATTGTGTAGAGTTGCAAAACTAATTTCCTCTTCCTATATAAAAATTAATGGGATTTAGTTAGAAAGCTGCAAAAAATGAATAAAAATTTGTATCATGTATTAGGTGTTTCCAAAGATGCAAGCGAAGCCGAAATCAAATCGGCATATCGCAAACTTGCACGAAAGTATCATCCTGATTTAAATAAAGATGACAAAGACGCTGCCGAAAAGTTTAAAGAAGTGTCCGGAGCCTACGATATTTTGGGCGATAAGGAAAAACGGAAAAAGTATGATAATAACGAAATAGATGCTGACGGTAAACCGACCGGTTACGGAGCCGGTTTTGGCGGGGGTAATCCGTTTGGAAACGGCGGCAATCCTTTCGGCGGCGGAAGAACATATACTTATAGCGGAAACGGTGCTGATTTTGACTTTTCATCAATTTTCGGTGAGGATATCTTTTCACAATTTGGCGGCGGCGGGAACAGCGGTTTCCAAGGTTTTGGCGGAACATCAAGACGGCCGCGGAAGGGAGAAGATATCGCCTATACCATGAAAGTTGACTTTCTGGACGCAGCTAAAGGAGCGGAGAAAAGCGTTATTATTCAAGGGAAAAATATTAACGTAAAAATTCCTGCCGGAAGCCAGAATGAGCAAACTCTCCGTTTAAAAGGACTGGGATATCCAAGCCCGAACGGCGGAGAAAACGGCGATGTCCTGATTACCTTAAATGTGGACAAACACCCTTATTTTACGGCTGACGGAAATAATATCGAGTTGGAATTGCCGATATCCGTAAAAGAGGCGGTTTTGGGCGGAAAAATTACCATTCCGACAATCAGCGGCAAAGTGGCGGTAAATGTTCCGGCTTATTCCGGCAGCGGTGATAAGCTGCGGTTGAAGGGAAAAGGAATTAAAAGCCGCAGCGGTCAAGGAGACCAGATTGTTACGCTGAAAATTATCTCGCCGAAAAATAAAAATGCCGAACTGGAAAAAGTGCTGGCTTCTTTGCCGGATGAAACGATTAGGACCTTTTAATGCTTCTGACAAACTTGCGGGATTTTGAATGGTATAATGAACCGGAAGATGTTTCTTTCGAAGAAAGGGGCATGGCTGTTTTAACCAAAAACCAAACAGATTTCTGGCAGAGCAAACACCATAATTTCAAGAAGGATGACGGACATTTTTTTTTCACGCGTCGAACCGGAAATTTTACTTTGGATGTCAAATGGATTTTTGAACCGGAAGGCAGATTTGACCAATGCGGAATTATGGTGCGGATAGATGAGCGTAATTGGTTTAAAGCTTCCGTGATGTATGATAATCCAAGCCGTCCGATGCTGGGCTCTTGTGTAACCAACAACGGATATTCGGATTGGGCGGCACAAAAAATACCGGAAGGTGTCAGCGAAGTCTGGTATCGAGTTAAACGAAACAATGGCGATTATTTGATTTTTTACTCTTTGGACGGAGAACATTTTGAACAAATCCGTTTGTTGCATTTAATTAATGATACCCCCGAAGTAAAAGCCGGAGCCTATACCTGTTCTCCACAGCGGGGCGGTGTTGAGGCCGTTCTGACGAAGCTGGAATTCTCCTGAGTTTTGTCTATTTTCTCTATTGCTCCCATATGAAAAATATGATACTATAAATGGTATGAGAAATATTATTATGGAAACTTTTATATGGGTGTGATTTATCAGCCGGTTTTCATAATAATATTTTTCTTTTCACGAGAATATAAAATAACTAAACAATAATAATTATGAAAACAAAAAAAAATTTATGGGTGATTTTGGGTATGGTAGCAGGGATCTTGTCTTCTTGCTCTGATGTGCAAGACTACGAGTATGTTGAAACCGTCAAAATAGAAACTATTCTTTCCCATAATAGTTCAGGTGGTTGTGCTAGTAGTTTCATATTTGTAAACAACACCCCAATCTTTATGAATACGGAGCTTCCAGGTGATAACTTTAATGTTTTAGTCTATATGAAAAACAATGAAGTAAAAACAGTGGAACTCGCTTCTACAGAAGATAAAGCTTTCCGTCTTAAAGAGTTTCATCCGGGAGACGAAGTGCTTTTATATAAAAGAGATGGGAATTATTACATTGCCAGCGAAAAAATAACGTCGGAAAATGTAAATAGAGAAAATAGAGAAGACATTGTTTTCCGTCTTTTAATGATGGCTTTAATAATAGCTCTATTTGCACCGATAATAGCAGTGTGTAGGCCATCGTATCATTAAAATAGAAATTCTCCAGTTTACCGGGAGGATTTCAGCGAAGTATGTAAAAAAAATAGCCACTCCTGCCGGGGTGGTTATTTTTTTACAAAAAACATAAAGTGATGGTTCTGTTTGAATAATGGATTTTTAATAAAAAGTCTGGCGGTCTTGCTGCGTAAGTTTCGCTTATTTTAAAAGCTCAACAACTTCGCTTCGGTCAAAGACATCTTAAACTCTCTTCGCGTCGCTGCCGCTGGCTCGTTCGTTAACTATGTCTATTTACGCCATAAAAAAACACCCGTCTTAGGGTGTTTTTTTATGGCGTCCCCGAGAGAACCGCTAAGCAAAAATAATCAGGAGATTATTTTTGTCTGCAAGGTCTTTGAAAATCTTGTTGAGCAAGGGAAAAAATGACCGCAGCGAAACTAGATACCAAAGTGATAGTCCGCTCCGGATGACAGACTTTTAATAAAAAGTCTGGCGTCCCCGAGAGGACTCGAACCTCCTGCCCACAGTTTAGGAAACTGTTGCTCTATCCTGATGAGCTACGGGGACACGCAAAAAATTGATTAGCACATGAATTATTTTTTTGCAAGCTTTTCCAAAAATTTAATTTGGATGTCCGCAATTTTTTTCACGGAATCTATTTCCACATATTCATTTTTTGCGTGCATTCCGTCGCCTGTTCCCGAATGCATGATAACTGTTGAACCTTTAACGGCAAAAGACCGGGAATCCGTTGCTCCGCCGATTTGTTCAAATTCAATTTCCCGTCCGAGAATATGTTCTGCAAACTTTTTATAATCCTGAATATACGGATTGTTTGGGTCCATAACTACCGGCGTGCTGGAGGAAACGATTTTATAAGTAACGCCGTCAACCATACATTTCTGTAAGTTTTTTTCCAGATTTTCTACCGAGGAATCTTCCGTTAAGCGGAAATCAAGCAAGGCTTCGGCATAATTTGAAATAACATTGGCAACATCTCCGCCGGAGATTTTGGCAAAATGCACGGTATCAATCCATGTATTGTCAGGCATCGGCTGTTCTTTTGAAAAGTAAGGATAAATTTTGCGGATATTTACCCAGGTTTGCATGAGTTTTTCGTTGGCGTCTATGCCGTCCCAAGGGGTTGAACCGTGAGCTTCCTTGCCTTCAGAGATGAGTTTGACAAATACCGGGTTTTTACATTTGTTGACGATTTTCAAAATATCGCCGCCGACGTCGTTATCCAAAACGATTTTTGCGGAAATATCCGGATGAGCGTCCATAAAAGCGTGCGTTCCGGCACTGCCTTTTTCTTCATCGGTAGAAAGGATGATGCCGAATTTTAAATCAAGGTTGTTTTCCAAAACATAAAACATCGAATTAAAAGCAACGGCTGCAAAAGACTTCATATCCAGTGTTCCGCGTCCGATCATGCGTAAACCTTCGATTTTAGGTTCAAACATATGGTCTTCGGCAGGAACGACATCTAAATGCCCTAAAATGACAACATCGAAATCTTCAACGTCATGGTTACGGATAAAAAGAACCGGGGCAATGTTGTCTTTTCGGAAAACATCGATTTTAGCGGATGTTCCGGCAAATAAGTTTTTGCAGTATTCCAAGCATTGATTGATTTCTTTGGTGTTGCCTGTTTCTGTTCTGAATCTGATGAGGTCGCTTACGGTATTTATTAAATCCATTTTCTTATCTTTCAAAATTTTACGTTTTATTCAGTTTTGTTTATTATATTTAATAATAATATCGCTGAATAAAATAATAAATAATTAAAAGGGAACAAAAATGAAGGCAGTTTTTTGGGGATTTTTAAGTGCTGTTCTGTTGGTTGGCAATGTATTTGCCCAAGAGGCGGAAGAGGGCGAAGAAACGGGCCTGGCTTTGCCGAGAATGGTTTCTTTGCGTTCCAATTTAATCAATGCCCGTTCCGGCCCGGGAGCCCGTTACCCGATAGAATGGGTATATATGCAAAAGACCGCTCCGGTGGAAATTGTTGCCGAATTTGAATTATGGCGAAAAATCAAAGATTGGGAAGGTTCTGAATCTTGGGTTCATAAATCTATGCTTTCCGGACGTCGTTCCGTTAAAGTAACCACTCCCGGCGAAAACAATATCTATGACAAACCGGAATATAATTCCAAAGTTATTGCCAAAGTTGAAGACGAAGTGGTCGGAGACGTAAAAAAATGCCCGGCCGGAAGTGATTTCTGTCTGGTTGGCTTTGGAAATATTGAAGGCTGGATATCTAAGAATAATTTATATGGAATTTATCCGAGAGAAGTTATTGAGTAATAAAAAACCCCGTGTTGAACGGGGTTTTTTTTAGAATTATTCACCGGATTTGATTTTTTCAATCAATTCCTTAACCGAAGGAATACCGTTGCGATACAAAGGATCTGTTGCAAAACGGTAAACCTGATGTCCGGCAAACAGCAGATTATCTTTAATGCTGCCGTTATGTCCAACATCATATAAGGTTTTATGAATACAATAAGAACGCGGATCTGGAAGCCGTCCGGTTGTTCCGTTTGCTTTCGACCAAGTGGAGAATTGGCATTGAGACAAACATCCGACACACTCGGCCCTGTCGATTTTCATTTGTTTCCAATCTTCAGGAGTCATAAAGACAATAGTGTTGTCCGGCGTTTCTTTAATCTCTGTTAATCCTGCTGAAATCTGCTGTTCGGCTTTTCCGGCATCTTCCGGACGAATATAAATCGTTTTGGTTTCACTCATTTCCAACGGATGTGAAAATTCGCTGTTTTGCTCTGTTGAAAAAGCAATTTCCCCATCTTTGCGGGAAATAAGTTTTTCCAAAAACGTATTTTTAATTGCGGAAGAAAAGAAACCTGTCGGGCTGAATTTCTGCAAAATAACATCACCCTTTTTCAAATTGAGCATCAGTTTTTTCCAAGCGTCGCTGATAGGGCTTTCTTTGGTAATCATCGGACGAGTGCCGAATTGGAAGGCGATTTTTCCGATATCCGGGTTGTCGATATAATCCTGCCAGTCTTTTAAAGACCAGACACCACCGGCCAAAATAATCGGAATATTGTCCAAACCGATTTTATTCATAACGGAACGCAGTTCAACCAAACGGCTGTAAGGGCTCTGCGGTTGGGCAGGGTCTTCAGCATTGGACAGCCCGTTATGTCCGCCGGCCAGCCACGGATCTTCATAAACCACACCGCCGAGAAACTCTTTAAAGTTGGCATAAGCTCTTTTCCACAAAACCTGAAAAGCACGGGCAGAAGAAACGATAGGGTAATAATAAACCCCGAATTTGGAAGCCAATGCTCCCAAATGATAAGGCAGCCCGGCACCGCAGGTAACACCATGGATTAAACCTTTGGCACGTTCCAAAACACCGGTCAAAATTCGTTCGGAATCAGCCAGTTCCCATAGCATATTCATATGAATACGGCCTTTTCCGTTAGAAACTTCGTGAGCAACCTGAGCTTGGGCAACCCCGCCGCGAATGGCATATTCAACCATTTCTTCATGGCGTTCTTGACGAAGCTTCTTTGAGAATTTTTCAATAATGACATTTCCCATATTATCATAGAAGTCAGGGCTGACGCCGGAGAAGGTTCCGACGCAGTTTTCTGCCGCCCAGGCACCGGAGCTGCGTCCGTCGCTGGCGTTAATCCCTTTTCCGCCTTCAATCAGCGGTAAAACTTCCTTTCCGGAAATCATAATTGGATTTAATTGTTTCACTGTTTTTTTCCTTAATAGCTATTAAACGAAGAAAATGTAACATAAAATATTTTATTTGTAGAGAAAAAAATAACAAATGTTACATTATAAAATTTATCTGGTTAAAGATAACAGATTTTGCGGAATGTCGTTTATTGAGACCAAAGCGATGATAATGCAGATAAGGGCATAAACCTGTAACATTTGCGTCAGGGCTTTATTTTGCAGCAAAGGCACTTTTTCGGCATAAACCTTAAAAATCTTGTTAATCCCAAGCATAATAAGCGTCGTAATAATTGCCTGAAGCCCGATTCCCAGATTGATAATGCTTTCTGACATCGGAGACAGCATTTTATATAAAAAGGTAAAGAACAGCATATAAGCTGAAATTGCCGCGAGGGATATATTCTTTATTTTATGGTTTTCAAGAGCTTTTTCTTCTTTATTTTTTTGAAGATTTTCAACCGAAAGGGAAGAAATCTCCATTCCCCGGATTTTTTGCGGGGTTTCTTTTTGTTTTCGAATATCTTTTATTGTGCCGAGAAAACGCTCTTCGGCAATACATTGTCCGCACCCCTTGGAGGTAAAATAAACATGGTTCGGATTCTTTTTACAGGTTTTCATATTATGCAGCAGATGCCATAAATGATCCTGCCACTCTTTAGCGGTCGGACGGTTTTGCCCTTTAACAAAAGCCCGTTCAAAAAGTTCGAGGGTTTTCTTGTCAAAATATTCATGCAGGCTGTAAGGGTGCGGGGCTTGGTAGATGTCCGGCCACAATCCGTAAGCGTAATGATATTGTTCTATACGGTTTTGAATTGTCAGCATATCGCCGTCATTTTTGCGAGGTACGCCGGAAAAAGGATGAATGCCGTTGTTTAATAATTTGAAGATGATGACGGCCAGAGCAAACTTATCCTGTTCCTCGCCCATTTCTTCGCAGGAAAGTTCCATTCCCTCGGGATAGATATATTCTTCACTGACAAATTCCGCCGGATAGCGGTTTTTTTCGCCCTGAATGGAAAAACCGTCGCAGTCAACCATTGCCACCATCATTGTTTCTTTGTAAACGGAAACGTTGGACGGTTTAAGATCGACAATATAGTGCCCGCATTTGTGCAATGCCGCTACCATGGATGTAACATTGTAGGCGGCATAAATACGGTAAGCATATTTTTCCGATAATTGCAGCTTTTTACGAATGGCTTTTTGCATAAGGTGGTCGAGAGAGACCGCCTCGCTCATATTGATAAGCGGCATGGTATAACCGACACAAAATCCGGCTTCGTCTTCAAGGATGGCTTCCGGCCAGGCAATCTGAACATATTCCACACCGTCTTTAAGAGCAGGGGGAAAAATCGGACGGTTTAGAAGCATTGCTTCCAGTTTCTGGCGGTTGGAACTGCTTTTGCTGCGTTTATGAAAAATTTTGATAACGCTGTTGGGATGATTTTGGTTAAGATAAATCTTTCCGGCGGCTCCGCCTTTGTTGATGAGCAGCCCTAATCGGACTTTTTCAAAATGTCCGTCTCCATAGATAGCGTTATAAAAAACCGGTTCCGTATTTTCCATTACATTTTGACCCATAAAAGCGTTTTGTCGTCAGAATTCAGTTTTTTTGCTTTCGGCGTATTAAAAGTGTTGTTTAAGGCCCGGACAGCTTTGTTTTTGCAGGGTTCGTTCATCAAAAAATCATTAATCGGGAAAATAAATCCCTTTTCCAGTTTGGAAAAATCATTTGAAAAGGCAAAATTGGTCAACCCGTCGCTCATCAAAAAAACAGTATCGGGTTTTTCAAAGCTGGTAAAACGTAAAAAATCTTTCCAATCATCCATGGTATAAAAGAATGTTTCGCAGGCAAACAAGCCGTTATGCGGGCGGGAGACAATAAATTCGTTATTGTTTTCAGTATCAATGGCCAATGCGGCACCGTCTCCGATATGGAAAAACAATCCTTGCTTTTTGTCGGAAACATAACCGACGATTGTGGCGGCAAAGTCAGTTATTCCTTCTTCGTTTTTGGTCTTGTTCAAGCGGTGTCGGAGCAGTTTCCCTCTGGCAATTTCGATTGCCTCAACGATTCGCTCTTTAATATTTTTGAAGGGGATATTTTCCAGCAAATCAATCATTGTCTCACAAATAATGCGGGCTCCGATTTTTCCGTATTTGGCGGAACCGGCTCCGTCAGAGACGATGGCGACAAAGTTTTTGCCTTTATCGGAATAGCGGCAATAATCCTGACACGGCATTTTTTTTGTCTCGTGCAGAGGGCCGATAATACTGGTTGCAACGACCTTTATGTTTTTTTTCTTATTCTTCATCCCAATCGCCTGTATCTTCAAGTAAGTCCGGAACATTCGGAGCGGCTTTGGAAATGCAGGATACGCTTCGGCTGAGCCATAAGAAAAATTCTGTAAACTTCAGTCCGGTCAACCGTTTTGGCGACATAATGGAAAACTTGGCCAACTTGTCAAGGTTAGCACCCTGAGTACCGACGGCATGAACGACAACCTTTTTGTTTTGTTGGGCAAGACGGCATTTTTTTGCAATAATTTCCCAGTCATAATCGGTAGGCTCTCCGTCGCTGATTAAGAAAATCCATGGGCGTTTGGATGTAATGCCGCAGCTGTCGTAAAGGCATTTTTGCTCTTCAATTTTCTGCAAGGCGAGTTCCATGGCTTTTCCGAGCGGGGTCAAGCCGCCGGCTTCCATGGTCGGAGCGGTAAAGTTCATGGCGTCAATCCAGTCGGAAGAAATGAGAGCCTCGTCTTTGCCGAAAGCTTTGATAATAAGCAATTGCACTCTTGAACTGGCGTCAATGTCTTCCTTGAGTTCTTTTTCAAGAGCTTTCAGTCCGGCGTTAAGTTGTTTAATCGGTTCGCCCCGCATGGATCCCGAACAGTCGAGAACCAAAACGCACGGAGTTCGTTCGTTTGCGTTGTCGGCAAACTCAACATAAGGAATCATATCTTCTTGAAAATCATCATCAGCAGCCATAATAAACTCCTTATTTTTTAGTGTCTTGGATAATCATGCGGATATCCGGTTCCTTCCAACGGAGACGGATTTGACATTTTTCCGCAGGCCGAAAGATGAATGACAGCTGCAAAAAGCAGGACAGCGGCAAAAGCTTTTATCAAATATTTCATTTTTCTTAACCTTTTCCTTGTATCAAGTAATATAATACTTATATAGTACGAAAAGCGGGTAAATACAAAACTTAAAACTCAGTTATTAATAGGCTTATGAAAAAAAATTTATACATATTTCTGACTTTGCTGTTGTTTTTGTCCGGATATGCGGGAACGGCCGCCGCAACGCTGAATCTTTACGATTCTCCGCGAGATTTGCCGGGAAAAACGATTTATGATTCTAACAATAAAAAGTTCAAGCTGAGTGATTTCAAAGGCGATTTTGTTCTGGCAGTTTTCTGGTCCAGATATTGTGCTCCCTGCCTGCGGGAAATGGACGGGTTGAACGAGTTTAGCAATAAAACAAAAGGCGACGGCATCCGGGTAATAATCATTTCTCCGTCGGGAGAATGGCAAACCACGGAAGAACGCGAACATTTGATAGAAAAATTCCATGGCGGTGATTTGGAAAGCTTTGTCGATGTTAAAGGCGACGTGGCCGAAAGTTTGGGAATTTTCACATCTCCGAATACGGTTCTGATAAATAAGGAAGGCAAAGAAATCGGGCGTATTCGCGGAGCCGTGGAATGGGATGACGAGGATGTCATCGAATATATTTACAAAATCAAATCCCAGTATAACTAAGGAATAATGATGACAAAGAAACTGTATATAAAATGGGATGAGTTTCACAACCATGCCAAAGAACTGTGTGAAAAAATCAAACAAAGCGGAGAATATAACAAGATTGTGGCAATCAGCCGCGGCGGCCTGATACCGGCGGGAATACTGGCGTATGAACTGGATATCCGCAATTCTCAGGCAATTAATATATCCAGCTATGATGAAGACAAGCAGCGGGCTGATGAAGATATTGAAATATTCGGAAATGTCGGCGAAGTTGATGAAAAAACGCTGATTGTGGACGACTTGTCAGATACGGGGAAAACCTTTCGTATCCTGCGGAAGATTTATCCTCAGGCAAAATATGTGGCAGTTTATGCAAAGGAAAAGGGACGCTCCGTGGTTGACATTTATGCCCGTTCAATGCCGGATGAATGGATAGTATTTCCGTGGGATTAGAGCAGACTTGTTAGCGAACCTCAACGAGACACAAAAAAAGAGCCGTTATTTCGGCTCTTTTTGTTTGGATGAACGTTACAAGTCCGGAAACATATTCATGCCGCGGAATAAACGGGTCATTTGTGTTTCGATGGATGTGGCCAGATTCAGCTTGCCGCCTTTAATAATGCCTCGAACCTGGTCGCCTTTGGTGCTGATTGGATTGGCAAACAGAAAACTGCAAGCAGGTGCTTTTCTCTCAAAACCTTGAAGGTTTTGGTGTAAAACGCCCAGCATACCGCGGGAGAACAAGTCATAAGCCAACTCTTCGCTCATGCTGGTAGAAGAGGCATATTTGACTACGGAGTTAATGGCGTCGGTAATGTTGTTGGCGTGAATGGTGGATAAAACCAGGTGTCCGGAAGTTGCGGCACGCAAAACTTCGCTGGCGGTTTCCGGAGTGCGGATTTCGCCCACAAGAATATAACGCGGTTTGGAACGCAGAGCCGATTTCAATCCTTCGCCCCAGTTTCCGTGCGGAGGCTGTGTTTGTTTGCACAATCCCAAACCGCCGGCAACGGAGTGATAAACTCCGTCCAAAGGCATTTCGGTCGGATCTTCAATCGTATAAGCAAAACCGCCCTGTAAGGTCAGATATTCTTTCAGCAGGCTGGAAATGGACGTGGTCTTACCGGCACCGGTAGGGCCGGACCAAAGAATAAGGCCGGATGCGGTGGACAATGACAATAAATGTTGAGCCAGTTCCGGCGGAAATCCTAAGGCTCCGAACGGCGGAACTTTTTTCGGCATTTTTCGGGCACAATACTGAATTCCGTAAATTGACACGGTTCTTTCCACACGGTAAAACACGTCTTCATAAAGCAGGGAATAGCTTGGATTTTGTTTATCCCACGCATTTTCCAGAATTTGATAAAAAATTTCAAAATCTTCCGCCGCCAGAACAGCCAACCCGTTGGCGGTTTTGTTGTCGGGAATATAAGCGGTTCTGTCCGGGGTAATATAAATATCGGAGAACGGCACGTCATTAATTTTAACCATAGAAGCCTCGTATGTAAGTATAATCCTGAGTATAACTTACTCCCGATGTCTTAAAAAATACTAAAGTTTATAGTAACATCAAAGAAAACATTTTGATTTTAGGAAGAATATGCTTAAAAATTTGGCCTTTTGGGTATTACTGAGTGCGGAACCTGTCTGGTTTCATCACGCGTTGTTTGCGGATAAAGGATTTTCGCTGCTTTCGGCATTTATTGTATTTTTTCAGGGATTTGTTGTCTTTTCATTGCTGCTGACGTTAAAACGGCTTCCGGTTGCCGTATTTCTTAGTTTGGAAAGCTTAATGTTTTTGGCACTGATTGCCTACCATAAATATTATGCCGATCCGTTAACCCTGTCTGCCATGTTCGGACAGATAAACGAAGGGGCGGCATTTGCCGTAAAATCCCCGCTAAGTTTATTTAACGGATATAGCATGGCTGTTTTGGCATTATGGTTGTTCAAGATAGCGTTTGTCAAAAAATATTATCAGCCTTTTTCGGATAAATGGATAATAAGAGGAGGAATAACGGCACTCTTGTTGTTTTTTGTTTTTATGACTCATAAGAATTATGGCAGACAATGGTTTTCGATTAATGATTTTAATCGTTATGTGCGAGAATTGGGGTATCCTCAGGGCTGGTGGTATGAGGCGATGATGGATTGGGATAAAAAAGCTTTGACAAGAAAGGTTTTAAGCAATGCCGCCCGTCCGAAAGAGAAATTAAATAAAGAATTAAGCCAAATTAAACCGGTGCGAAACGTGTTTATTGTTCAGGTGGAGAGCTTAGACAGAGAGGGGATGTTCAAAACAATAGACGGGAAAGCGGTTATGCCTTTTCTGCGTCAGCTTAGCGAAAAAAGCTTGTTTTATACAATTCTCCCTCATGATAAGAAAGCATCGGCAAATTCGGATTTCAGTATGTTGACGGGAACCGGCGTATATAACGATTCTTATTCGGGATTTTATATGTTGCTGCCGCCTTCCGTTTATGAAAAAATCGGTTCCGTGCCGCAAATGTTAAAAGAAAAAGGCTGGCATACCGCTTTTTATCACGGTTATAAAGGCTGGTTTTTTAATCGCGAAAAACACATCGGTCAAATGGGATTTGATAAGGTCTTTTTTGAAGACAATCTTCCGTTAACATCTCAGAAAGGGGAATGGGGCTTTGATGATAAAGACTTGTTTGCGTATGTTTTGAAAACGCAGACGGAAAAAAAGAACTTTAACTTTGTGATTACGGTCAGTTCTCACGAAAGCTTCAATATCGGAGAAAGACACAAGAAGCTTGTTGCGGAGCCGCAAAACTTAAAAGACAAATATTTTAATGCGTTAAACTATGTTGACGAGGCACTGCAAATGTTGGTTGAGCAGGCTCCGGAAGACAGCTTGTTTATCATTTATTCCGACCATCACAGCGGAATAACAGAGGATAAAAGAACGGTTTTTTTGATTTATGGCAAAAATCAATCCCTCAAATTGAAACAGGATGCGGAATTTAACAATCTTCCGCCGCAGATAAAAACATTGCTGCAAAGCTTTTAGAACTGAGAATTTTACCGAATTAGGTAGCTCAGTTTGCTTATTAGGTAATATTAGGTAATTTTTTTCTTGCGTTTATTACTTTTATTAGGTAATATTAGGTAATAAAAGTATGAAAACAGGTAATAAGGAATGTTTCATGCCCAATATGAAAGATATTAAAATTACTCCGGAAATGCTTACTAAAATTGCGGAAATTGATCGTTTTAACGGCACTTGGCAAGGTGGTTTTGCAAGTATTGGCCGGGAACAGCTGAATCTTATGAAAAGAATTGCCACGATTGAATCTGTCGGTTCATCCAATCGTATTGAGGGCAATAAAATGACCGATATTGAAATAGAAAAACTTTTTAGCCTGATTGATAAAAAATCTTTTAAATCTCGAGATGAGGAAGAGGTTGCCGGATATGCTGATTTATTGAATACAATTTTTGATAATTATAAAGATATCCCGCTTTCTGAAAATTATATTAAACAACTGCACCAAATATTGTTGCGTTATTCGTATAAAGATGAGCGTCATCGCGGAGAATATAAAAAGGACACAAACAGAGTAGCCGCATTTGATGCGTCAGGCCGGGAGCTAGGTTCTATTTTTGAAACGGCATCCCCGTTTGATACACCTAAGCTGATGAGAGAGTTGGTTGAATGGACCAATGATAATTTTAAAGACGGCTATTTTCATCCGATAATTGTTATTGGTGTTTTTGTTGTACATTTTCTTGCCATACATCCTTTTACGGATGGGAATGGCCGGATGTCAAGAGCTTTGACGGTAATGCTGATGTTGCAAAGCGGATATGATTATATGCCGTATGCTTCAATGGAATCGGTTGTTGAAGCGAGTAAAGAAGGATATTACCGAGCTTTGCGAGGAACACAAAAATCCATTTGGACGGATGAGGTAAATTATGAACCATGGTTGACATTTTTTATTACGTCTCTTCAAAAGCAAAAAAGGCATTTGGAAGAAAAAATCAAACAAGCCCAAAATGAAGGTTGGGATAAGTTGCCGCCGACGGCTCGGGAGATTTTAAACTTATTTGCAGCTCAGACGGAATGGAGCGTTGCCGATATAGCAAATACTTTGGGTAAAAATCTGGAAACCGTAAAAAAATCGGTACAATCTCTTTTGAAAAAAGGCTTTTTGTTTAAACATGGAACGACTAAAGCTGTTTTCTATACACTAAAGAAAAGACCATAAAAAAAGAGCCTCTTTCCGAGGCTCTTTTGATTGAAGCAATGTTCCGTTCTAAATTATTGGTATCTCCAAGAGACTGAACATGTAGGGCTTGTCTCGCAACCACAGTTTGTTGCAGCTTGCGTCAAAGCGATTGGCAAGTCAGTCGTTGCATTACCGGCATTATAAGTTGTATAAGCAGGCTTAACTGTAGAGGCTTGTGTTGCACCGGAAATAGCCATACCGACCAGACCGGAAGCGGCACCGGTACCCCAGTCAGCCGTGGCAATGGAAACACAAGCTTCTCTACTCAGGCCGTTATAGGTAATTTGGAAAGCCTTATTGGCATATACTCCTGCTGCATCATTCTTATCTGCGGATGCTGCGGCAATAGTTACTTCGCCGTTGAAGGCATTAACGATTTTAGAGGTAGAAGAATACATTTCGTTCGGAATAATACCAAAACCGATAGCTGCCGCATTATTCAAACCGCTGTAGTTTCTTTGTCCGGAGTACAAGGTTCTGATGTTGGCAACCAACATGGAAACCTGGTCCATGGTTTTGTTAATTTTG
This sequence comes from Alphaproteobacteria bacterium, assembly GCA_017626035.1. Taxonomy (GTDB): domain Bacteria; phylum Pseudomonadota; class Alphaproteobacteria; order RF32; family CAG-239; genus JAGAJR01. The sequence continues at coordinate 63,803 of JAGAJR010000016.1, forward strand.
AATTTGGTCATTGCTTTTGAATAACCGGCGATACCACCGACAGACAAGACACCGATAATGGCGAGCACGCCCAGCATTTCCACCATTGAACGACCGCTCTGGTCATTTTTATATAAATTTGTCATTGCTCCTCTCCTTATAAATCTGTTTGCTAATTCTTTAGCATTTTGCTTATACCTTAATCATAAAAGATTTATATTTACTTAACAATTCTGTCTTTAGGCATAATTTTATTTTTTGACTATAACTTTTTGCATAGGGTTATATATATCCAACTTTCGTTCTTATATAATGAGTTTGTTTATTTTGCAACAAATGTTTTACTCTGGGGAAATCTTACGGAAAATCTCCGTTGATGATAATAGAAATAACTTTAATTATTGGTAACGCCAAACCACGGAACAGGATGGTGAATTTTCACAGGCACATTTGGTTGCGGCTTGCGTTAAAGCGACAGGCAAGTCAGTTGCAACGTCTTTATTATATGTTGTGTAATTCGGAACCGTAGTTGAATTGCTTTCCGAGCCGGATAAAAATATTCCTTCCAAACCGGAAGCCGCCCCGCTGCCCCAATCGGATGTGCCGATGGTAACACAAGCCTCACGGCTTAAGCCGTTATATACGATTTGAAACGCTTTGTTGGCTTTTGTTCCGCTGGTTGCAGTTAAACTGTCCGCAGCGGCAATGATAACTTCACCATTGAAGGCATTAACGATTTTAGAGGTGGAAGAATACATTTCATTCGGGATAATGCCAAAACCAACAGCTGTTGTATTAGTCAGACCGCTGTAGTTTCTCTGTCCGGAATACAAAGTTCTGATGTTGGCAACCAACATGGAAACCTGATCCATGGTCTTGTTGATTTTGAATTTGGTCATAGCCTTGGAATAACCGGCAATACCGCCGACAGACAAGACGCCGATAATGGCAAGTACGCCCAGCATTTCCACCATTGAACGACCGTTTTGGTTATCAGTACATATTCTTTTCACGCTTAATCTCCAACACCCAATATAACTTCACACTTACAGAATGAACGATTTTTTATTATTTTTCAATTATGTCTTTAGTCATAAACACAAAAAACTACTCAAAAGTCCATAACAGCGATGTTTGCTTGCCGCAATATCTGCGAGCGTTTTCTGCCGTAATCGGAAGTTTGTTTTCACCGCCCCAGGAGAATTCTGTTTGTTGCCCGTTGTTAATAATTGTAATGCTCAAAAGGCCTAAAGACTGGTTTTCGGTAAATTGAAATTCCGCTAACTGTTCACATTCTTTTTTATCTAAATCCGCAAAAACAATATCAAAACTTCTTGCTCCCGGCATGACAAGGTTTCCTTCTGCCCCTTGCCCGATAAGAATATTTTTACCTAAAGCGTTAACCGTTTTGCCGTTTTGAATAAAAGAAGCCGGCAGCAGGTTGTTTTTTAAGACGCTTTCCGTATTTAATCCCCAATATCCGGGACGATTGCGATAAAATTTTCTGATTTCTTCCGCAACGGACATAACTTCCTTTGCCGCCAAGATAATTTTGGGATTAGGGCGAGATACCCAAACTATTCCTCCGATAATGAGAAACAGCAGGCCGGCACATCCGGCCGCAACCTTCAAATTAATCCGTTGTTTCAGTATTTCTATGATTTCTTTCAGTTTTTCGTTCATTAACCCGCTCCCATGGAACTGGTAATCTGGTCTTGCATTTCAAACACGCCCATAACTGCCCAGGCAATAACGCCGCCCACGGAAAGCAGTGCCGCCATGTTCAAAATAGAGGCTTTCTGCTCAATCATATAGACTGATTCATCCAGCCAGTCGTTGGCAAGCTTTTCCAAGGCCTCTTCAAAGTTATCCAATTCCGAATAAATCTTCAAGTCGCTGATAATTTCGGCATCCGGGAAGTCTAAGCCTGTTTTGGCCAAAGCTTGACCCAAGTTATCACCGTTATTGATATGAATGAGTGTTTCATCAATGCGTTCCTTCAAATAACTGTTTGAGTCTCTTCTTAACGCTCTTAATGATGTGGAAACAGGCGTTCCGCTCTTGACCAGTGCGGAAAGAGCCAAAAGCCAGCTGATACCGGAAAAGACTTTGTATAATGACCAAGGCGGAATGCTGTCAAAAAAGGCTCTGATTTTTCCGGTCCAAATACCGATGGTTCCGTAAATAATAATCATAACCACCGGCAGAGCCGAGAAGGCAATAAGCCAATATTGGGCAATCCAGTCGGAAATGTCCACCAATGTTTTGGCCGTTCCCCGCCAACGGACGGTCGGAGCAGCGTCAATCATCGGCGGCACCATGTAAACGCCGATACCGTAAATAATCAAAATTGCCATCATAAACAGGAAGGTCGGATAAGTAATGGCTCCGACAATCGGACGAACCATTTTGGTGGAACCTTCGGTAACGCGGATAAGGTTCAGCAAAGCACCTTCCAAGTCAGAAACGTCGCCCACGGAAAGCATCAGTCGTTCACGGTTTGGTGCCCAGCCTTTCAAGGCATCGGAAAAAGTAAGACCGTTTTGCAGGGCTTTACCCCAGCTGGCAATGGCAATAGCTAAAGGTTCACTTGGGTTTTTGCCCCCGTTGCTCACACTGTCATGCAACAAATCCAACGCATCCATCAATGAAAAGCGGTTACGCATCAAAGACGCCAGTTTACGATAAATTTTCAGTCTGGTGTCGTTTGAAAACTGACAAATCATCTTGGCATAATAAACTTCAATCGTGTTCAGTTGCCGCATTGCTTTGGCTAGGGAAGCTGTTTGACGTTTCTTTTGCTCTTCTTCGGCCATTTTGATTTTGCTCCTTAAAAATAACTAGTAGGCAGGGCGTTGATCCAACAGGCCGCACCAACGTTCGACCTCGTCCAAATCAATATATCCCTTTAACATTCGCTCAATGGCGGCTTCTTTTAATGTACGCCCGTTCAAATCGCTTGTCCAGTAGTCAATGGCTTTTCTGGTTTCGCCTTTAATCATCAGTTCCAGAAACATGGCATCTGGCAAAATAATTTCCGGCACGCTCATACGGCCTTTAACGCCTCTGTTGTCGCAATATTTGCAGCCCGGACCGCGGACAAAGGTATTTTCAACGCCGAAATCGCCCAAAGCGACGCGAAGCCTTTGAACGGAAGGATCGTTCAGTTTTTCTTTTACGGACATTCGGCAGTGCGGGCAAAGTTTACGGAACAGGCGTTGTGAAATCAGCCCTTTCATCAGTTCCGGGTCGACCAGTTTAAATGGTTCAACGCCCATGTCGCGAAGACGCATCAAAATTGCCGGTGCCGAGTTAGCGTGCAGGGTAGACCACATTCCGTGTCCGGATAATGCTCCTTGGAAAGTCAATTGTGCGGCCGCAAGGGCACGAATCTCACCCACCATAATAACGTCCGGGTCGGAACGCAGGGCAGCAGACAGTGCTTTGGTAAATTGTTCGGCTTTTTCTTCTTCGGTATTGGCGTTGGTAACCGGCATTTGCCTTGCTCCCGGAATCGGATACTCCGGAGGGTCTTCCACGGTCAGAAGGTTAAGCTCATAGTTTTTCTCCTGCAAAAGCTTAATCATATTTCTTTGCAGGGTGGTTGATTTTCCCGAACCGGTCGGACCGGCAATAATGTTTAAGCCGACCGGAACCGCCCGCAGACGGTAAAACAGGTTTTCTTCATATTCTCCGAAACCCAAAGCCGACAAATCGCCGCTTCCGTCCGGGTTGTCATCGGCATATAACAGACGCATAACCAGGTATTGCGAACCGAAGGCGATAGGGTTGAATTGCAGACGGATAGCCAGCACGTTGTGCGGCAGCATTAACTTTCCTTTAGAACCTCTCAGCGGAGTGGAACCCAATTTTTGGGCACCCTGAAATTCGTTTTGGGCATAGTTCGCATCTGAAATGTCCGCAGAGGCAAATGCCGCACGAACGAATGATTCTCCCCATTCTTTATTATATTCCATTTCCGTCTGCATCATACCGTTGACGCGGAACATAATCTGGGTACTGTCGGCAACCACAATATGAATATCGGACACTTTCTGCGAAGCGGCTCTGGCAACTACGTTGACAAAGTCTTTCTGCATTTGCAGTTGGTCAAGATCTGAGTCGTTCTCAACAACCGTCTGGTTGCGTTCGCCGTAAGCATAAATGGCGTTAAGTTCGTTTTGGGAAACGTATTTTGGCTTGAGAAGGTTTAGTTTTTTCTTGCGGGCAAGAACTTCGAAACTGAGAACGCGTCCGTCAAACTTATGCGTTTCCGAAACCAGATATTGTCCGTCGGAGAATAATGCAACAAGTCGTCTGGTATCATCATTAATAACCAGAGAAGAACCGGGAAGAGTCAATAAACGATTGCCGTTTCCGAAATATCCTTCAAACAGGTTTTGCGGCTTTTTTTCTTCTTCGCCGCTTTCTGCTAAATTGGGATTTTTTTCTTCCTCTTCTGCAACATTATTTTCTTCTTCGTCAGCCATTTGCCGAATTACCTAACAAACATGCCCTTTCCGAGACTAGGAATACCGTCTGAAACTTGTAAGTTGCTTCCTTCTTCGTTGGTAGAGCCTTTTTTATCTTTATCTTTTTTTACAGCAGGTTTCTGGGCCGGTTCTTTTTCAAGAATACCGCCGGCCGCAAAATAAAGATAATCCTTCACTCCTCCTTTTTCAGCCCTGACGTATGTTTGTGTAATTTCATCAACGACATGGCCTGTTTGTAAAGACGTTCCTTTACGAACCAGGAAAGAATCCCCGCCTTTGTTAATCAACTTGGCGGCTAAAGCATCCCCTTTGCCGATAATTTCCATAACGGCATATTCTTCAGGGAGCTTGACAACAACTTCTTCTACGACCGGTTTAGCGGCTTCTTCCGTTGTTGCTTGAGCAAACGGGTTAGCCTTGCTGTTTTCCTTTTCGGCTCTTTCGGCTTCCAAACGGGCTTTCAAAATAGAAATCTGAGTTTGCAGGTTGGCAATTTCCCGATTATAGTTTGTCCGAGCCGTTTCGGCGTCTTTACTGGTTTTTGCAGCCAAAGTGGAAAGATAATTTATCTTTTTCTTAAAATCATTAATCTGATTTTCTTTCTCTTCTTCAATTTTGGACAATTCTTCGTAAATGCCTTCGTTGTTTTTAATCCACTCTTGTGTAGAAGAAAGCATGCTTTCTTTGTAAGCATTCAGAATTTTTTCCTGGCGAAGTTTTTCCAAAGCCAGAGAAATTTCTTTAAGCTTTTGTTTTTCCTGCAAAAGCTTTCTTTCCTGTTCTTTTTCCCATTCAAGCTTTTTGCGTTCTTTTTCTTCTTCTTTGGTTTTGACTTCATCAATGGCTTTTTGACGCTGAGCCTTAATGGCCTCAATTTCGTTTCTGATTTTTTCGCGTCTCAATTCCAATGTCAGCAAAGCGGTCTGTTTTTCCAAATCAGACATTTGGGTAAACAGTTCATTGTCAATTTGGTTTAGCAGAATGTCGCCGGATGTATCGATGGCAGATACCGTGCGGGATGATTCCTGAGCACTCCCCATAGAATCTTCATCTTGCTCCGGAGCAGGTAACGAAATAGGAGCGTCATCAGCCGGAGTTTCCATGCCCGGCATGGCCGGCGTATCAAGAGCATTGGCGTCAAAATCGTTTTGAGGCGTGTCCATCATGCTTCCGGCCGGGTTAATCAATCCGTCGGAAGGTTCTGCGGCGGAATCCTCATCACTGTTGTTAGTTTCAAACAATGCAATTTCATCCGGAATTGAAGTATCAACACCGAGAAAATTATCGTTGTCGTTATCACTGAGTTGTGGGGCTTCATCAGCCAAGGTAACCGTTCCTTGTGCATAAGCGGCTTGTCCGGAGGCAAAACCCCAGATAAGAGCGATAGCTGTTGAGCACAAAATCTTTCTTAAATTATAAAACATAGATTGCTCCCTCATAATCCCACATATCGTTACCGACATTATAATTAATCATATTAATGGTAAGTCCTGAAAATTTTGTTAATAAATCCATCCATACAAGCGGATTGTGGTTGGATGAAAACTTAAATTGTACAGAACTGTATACATTATTCTGCGGAGAAACATACGAAAAGCTGGTTAAAACCACTTTTTGTCCGATAGCCTGGAACAAATCGTTAAGTAATACTTTTAAATCTTCATCACTTTTCATCGGCGGAGAAGAGATGACATCCACTTTTCCCAAAGGAACGGATGCAATAATATTTTCGCCGTTGTCAGAAACCGAACGGCTGGAGAAAATCAGTCCGGAATTATCCAACGCCTTGTTAATCCAAGAAACGCGGCCGATATCTCTTTTCCAAGATGTGGTAATGCCTTCCGGAGTGCAGGTCAAATTATTAATAGTCCATCCCGGAGGCAGAATTTTTCTCAAAGATTCAACACCGTAATAGCACCATTTCATAACGTCATTCGGACGGTTAATTTGTTCCCACGGTTTAATTTCAGGCGGAACTTCAATTTCTTTGACAACTTTCGGCGGAATAGGGGCGATAATAGGCCTTTTCGGCGGAGCCAGAAAAATTCCGTTGATAATGCTTGATAACAGCCACAAACCGATAATTGCCGAAATCACGACAACAATCAAAAGCTTTGTACCTCTTAAAGCTTTGATTTTTTGCAGTTTGGCTCTCAAGCCTTTATTTAATATCTGCGTAAGATCCGGATATTCCGTTTCCTCAATGCCCCATTCCGGCGGAGCAATCTTACGTCCCCAGTCCGGTACGGCCAGCATGGACATAAATTGTTCTTTGGCTTCCTGTTCGGACAAGAACAACATATCACCGTCAGACAAGATAATATCATTACGAATACAAGTATACCACCACCCGTTGTCAACTTTGAATACGGCAACGAATGAAGAGCGGTCTGAAAGAGCCGTAGCCAATGTTACGGCAGCAACGTTATCGCCCTTTTTATAACCTTCGCTTGAAACGCAAATACCAAACTGCGGGGCTTTTCCCGGCTTGATACAGAATAAGTCTGCCCCTTCCAGAATGCCTTCCGAAGCTTCTTCAACTTCGTTAAACGGATCATCCTTGTTTTGCAAAGGCTGCCAGAACAAGCTGGTTGCATAAGATACGCCGCCCACGGTAATATTCGTTCCCCAAGAACGCTGTTTACCGTTTTCGTAATCTTCATCCAATAACTTTGCTTCTTCCAGCACCGTTTTATCCTTTTCTTAAAGCTAGTTTTTCATTCTGGATTCCGGTGTCAACGGTGAATCCAAAACAACCGGAGTTAAGATAATAACCAAAATGCTTCTTGTTTTGTTTGCCGTTGCCGTTCCTCCGAGCAGGGAGTTTTCAGCCGAACCGACACCTGTTTTATTGGCTTCGTTTTCAACACGTTCATAACCGGTTAAAATCAAAGATTCTCCTGATTTCAGAGCAACTTCCTGAGTAAAGCCGCGTGATTCGATAACCGGGTTTTGAATGTATTGTCCGTCCGTAGTGTCCGTACCGCCGCCCAAATCAACTCTTTCAAGCTGAATCAGGTCGGACAATGTCAGGTTAAACATCAACAACATACGGCCGTGTTCCAAAATACGCGGCAGAATATCCATGGTAAAACCGGTTTCGATTTCTTCGGTTTCCGTTGAAATATCATAGTAGCTGGCATCGCCGCCGCTGTTGGTTTTGGTAATTTCGGAAATGTAGTTTTGCTTTCTGACAACCTGAATAGGTGCCGGTTTGTTATTTAATGTGGTAACCGTACCGCTGGTAATCAGGTTTGTTGTTCCCTGAGTAGACAAGGCCTGAATGGCACCGTCAACAGTCCAGTCGCCGGATAAAACCTTCATGCTCAAATTGTTGGTTACGTCAGAGCCCAATCCCGGAACACTGGCAATCGTACCCGAAAGTTTGTTCTTGTCGTCAAAGATAGCGGAAAGGTTCAGGCCGTATTGGTCGCTGTCTTCAATATTAACCTGTAAAACTTTAACGCTGATGGCAACTTGTCTGGACAAGCGGGCATTTTGCTCGTTAATGAATTTTGCAACTTTCCGGATGTCGTTAGGCGTTGCCGTTAACGAAATTGTTCCGTTTGCCGGATCCAAAGTCAGTTTGGCATCTTTGGAAATCATTGAAGTAATGGATTTTTCGATATTACCCCATAATTCAATGGAAATAGAGCTGGACAATCCGATGGTGGAGTTGCCGCCGCTTCCCGAAGACGAACCGCCGACATTGACATTTAAAGTAGGTTTTGTCGGCAGAGAATAAAGAACAAATGTTCTGGTAATATATTTATAGAAATAGATTTCTTTCTTTTCATAAGACCACCAAATACCGAAACGGGATGAAATTTCATCCAGCAAACCGCTTAACGGACCTTGATAAGAAACCAGCATTTTGCTCGGTTCTGTCCAATCGGCATTGATTGTTTCCGGATTAGGCTTGTTAGAAGCTGCCGTCTTTAACGCGTCTTCTTCCAAGTCAGGCGAAAATCTGATTTTCAAAGAGGTGATTTTATTAATCATATCTCCGATTTCATATAATGTAATCGGGCGGTTGCTGATTAAAGTAATACCGTCTTTCCCTTCCAGATAAGACGGAAGCGGTTCTCCTTCATATTCAATTTCACTGGTATCGCCCAGCCAAATATCGTTTTTTACCCGTACAACGTCATCCGTAGCCGGTTTCCCTGGGATTTTTGCAGCTTCTTTCAGTTGAGTGGTAGCCTCAACTTCCCGTTCGATTGTTGCATCCAAGCTGGTAGAGAGAGAACAAGAGGCGATTAACGCCGCAAAAACTGCTCCTAAACCACATTTTGCCCAATTATTCATATGCATTCTCATCCTCCATTGTCTCTACGACCAAGACGCGGTTTCCTTTATAAAATGTTGCAATCGGAGCCGGCCGTGCCCGAGCAAAGGCTCTGATAAGTGCGGAGCTTACGTCGGCAAAACGTCCTCTGAACATTGCTCCGGCTGTTAAAGTATAGTTTCTGTTGCTTTTCCAAATCAGTCTCCAGCCGGCTCTTTCGCTCCATTCGGTCAGCAAAGTTTTCAAAGATTGGCCTTCTTCAGCCAGCCAGTCTTCAACAGGGTCTTCTGCGGAATAGCTGTCTCCGCCGTTTCCGCTGTTTTCGGTAATTTTGATTTCTTCTTCATAATCGACAACTTCATCTTCAATAGCCGGCGGAATGGAAGATGACATATTGCTTCCGGCTCCCGCATGAACAATGTTTTGATCACGAGGGGATCTTTCGCCGTATTCCTTATAATCGGCGGCAACTCTTGTGTAGTTTACAAAATCACGGTCAGACGAACCGTCGGCATCAAAGCTTCCGCCTTGGCAGCTTGCATCGGGACAAGGGACATTATCAGGAAGGTCGTCCATTGGTTCGGCCATGGAACCGGCACAGGCGGCGGCTAAAAACAATCCGAAAAAACAAGAGGCTAGCCTTATTTTTGAGTCCATATTTATAATCCCTAAGCTGTATTTTGTCATATTTTTACCTATCATACATATTGAAAATTAAATAATCAAGCACGACACTTCAGTTATTACCAAGGTTACCATTGTTGGTAATATTGTTGTATGCTGCGGTTATTATCTTCTTTGCTCCTGTTAAAGTTGTTATTAATCCTTACTGTTCGAATAATAAATGAATTAGGTTCTCTGGTCGTGAATACAGTATTGATTTTGCTGTATTCTACGCCTTTATTGGTTAATATATTATGTAAAAGATTCAGTCTTTTTTGCTGCAGGGCAAATGAGCTTGTTCCGTCAATGCGGATTTCCAGCCCGATAGATGAATCTTCCAGAGTTTTGTTGGCAAAAGCTTGTATCCATTTCAGGGTCTGCCCGGATATTTCGGCTCGGTTAGGCTGAAAAGACAAACGAATTTCTGTCGGCAGGATTTTTTGCGACGAGCTGAATTTTTTTATTCTTCCGGATATTCTGTTGAAGAAGTTGTCTTCTATTTCGTCATCCTGAACATTGGCATTTTCTTTTGTGCTTTGCTCGGTATTTTTATTTTCACTGCCTGAGAAAATGGAGGTTATGCTTTTTAGAAAGCTGCTGGTCTTGGGTGCAGGTGTGGCAGGCGTTTCTTTTCCTTCCACCTTAATTTGATTTTGAGGGACAGTTTCGTTTTCCGTAACTTCTTTTTCAAGTTTGGCCTTTTCTTCCGAGCTTGGAGAAACCAGTTGAGGGGTAAGGTTCTCATCATTAAGAATATCTTCCGGAATAGGGATAAGGATATTTTTGACCATGCCTGAATCAGCCAGCTGGATTTCATTGTCCTGCTGAGAATATGACGAGGAAACACCCATAGCTTTTCGAATATTTTCTTTTTCTCCGTTTTTATAATATTCCTGATCCAGAACATTGCTGTTTTTAGGGTGTTTAGTCCCTTTTGCTACAACCCACGGCTCGTCAATATCGTTTTTTTCTGCCATGGTTGTCCAGCGGTTGCCTTGCTTTTCAGTGTTGCCAGCCCCCTCTTTTGCAGAGGATGAAATCATGCTTTTGATTGGGATATTCTTTTCGGCCATGGCTAATTGGTTTTGATCCGGAGAATTGATGATTTCAATTTTTCCGTTTGATTTTGCCGGTACGCCGTCTTTTTCAATCGGAATAAGCGGTTCGGAAAAGTCTTCTTGCTTTGCTTGGGCTGAAGATGCTGAAATTTTTGAAATCAGATTGTTCGGACTTTTTGCTTCGGCAACAAGAAACGGTTTGATTTCTCCGGCTTGTTCAGGAAGCAAATCAGCCGGAGATTTGTTAACAAATTCCGGTTTTTCGTTTTCCGAAGAAAGAATGTTCAAGTCGGTTTCGTCTTTGGCAATGATAATTTCCGTTTCATCAACAGGAGGGGAATTGTTGATGATTTTATCAAAATCCTCGACAATTTTTTGAGACTTTGCTTTTAATCTCGGATCGATTTCCAACGGAATCAATGAAACTTCTTTTGCACTTTGTTTTTTCTGCGTTTGAGGGGTTTGGTCCGCAGATGCAAATAAAGTTTCTTTTCCGCTCTTGCTTTCGAGTGCCAAAGAAGCGTCTTCCTGTAAAAGAATTTGAGATGAAGAGGTTTTGTCAGGAAGGGTTAAAGCAATTTTTTTTACCGGAATAACCTTCGAGGAAACGGTACTTTTTAATTCGTTTTTCAAGAAAAGGGTAATGTTTTTGTTCGAAATCTTAAGTTCTTCCGTGCGAACGAAGCGGTTACGAAAATACACTCCGTCTACCGTAAAAATTGTAAACAGAGAAAAAACAAAGCTGCAAACAAAAGTTTTTAAACTTGTCTTTTTCATCAAAATCAAAACCCCTCTAAACCCTTGATAATTCAATATGCGACTCTTGGCAAGAAGATATAAAATTATGCACAAAATCTGTGGATTCTTTTTTTGATATGATTCTGATTTATTAGAGAAATATTTACCATTAGGGGTGTAAGAATAAGGATGTTTATACTTCTTTAATAACTGTGAATTTTTTGTTACAGGGAAAAATATTATTGTAAATCAGCTTGTTATCCGTTTTTTAGGAAGAAGAATATTGCTGGTAAAAAAGTTAAAAATTAGCTATCCTAAAAGAGTATAAGAAGTTTTGCTAAATTAATTTAAGGAGAAAGATTATGCAATTTTTAAAGAAAAACATTTGGACACTGAGCTGCATGGTACTCATTTTGGCGATGGCTTTTGTAGGCGATGCATCCGCTGCCGCAGACGGTAACACTTTGATGGATACTGCCAAAACCAAAGCTAAAAGCGTATTTACCTCAGTCAAAACCATCATCTTCATCGTCGGTGGTTTCGGTTTGGTAGGTTTGGCTTGGGCTGCTATTTTCGGTAAAGTAAACTGGAAATGGTTTGCATCTTTGGCCGTTGGTTTGGCAATCTTGGCTGCTGCTGGTTCTATCGTTGAATACGCAACAGGTTCAAGAGATGCTGGTCTTGAAACCACATTCGGTGATATCTAGTCTTAGACCGGATATTAGAGCATAGTTTGACAAGGGAGGGAAAAATGGAAAATTTAATTAAAAATAGACCACAATCTCTCCCTTTTGCTCATCTGCTGAAAAAAGCGGTAAGTATTATAGAAGAAAAGGATGTTGAGATGTTGTGCGTAAAATTAAAGAACTTCCTGATAATGGCTGTTGTGATGTTCGTGGTTTCTTCAGTTTTATTTGCAACAGATTCATTTGCAGCTGAAAACACGGGGTTGTTTTCTGATTTGATTGCCAAAGGAGGCAGTATTTTCTCCGGTATGCGTGAAATTATTTACGCTGTTGCCGGTTTTGGTGTGGCTGCCGTTGCAATTGGTGGTTTCTTTGGAAACCTGAACTGGAAATGGCTCGCAGCGATTGCAATCGGTTTGTTTGTAATTGCTACAACCGGTGCAATCATTAATTATATGGTTGGAGATAAAACCATAACGGATGATATGATAAGAGATACGTTGATCACTGGAAATCAAGATAATTTGAATAAATAATGATGTTTTGAATGTCTGGAACTGATTGGGAGGGTGCTATGTTTAATTTTAAGGAAATCAAGAAAGTAATAGCAGCAGCCGTTGTGTTGTCAGCAATTGCTGTTTATGCCTCTCCGTCATTTGCGGAAGAATTGGATTGTTCTTCTAAAACCGGCTATGAAAAAATGCTGTGTGAAGAGCAAAAGGCATTGAATGAAAAGGCATCAAAAGCGACTGATAAAATTAATGAGACGCAAGAGAAAGCAAATGCAAAAGCTAATAAAACAAAAGAGAAAGCAGATGCAAAGGCGGGTAAAAAACAGGGTGAAGCAGATGCAAAAAGTAATGCTTGGTATAGTGATAGTGAAAATCGAAATGTAATAAAAGAAGGAAGTAAAATCAATTCAAAAGAAACCAGCAAAGCGGTTACGGATGCAAACAATCAAAAAATAAAAGATGCGAATAAAAAGAAAGAGCAGGCTAGTAAAGATTTGGCTCAAGCATTAAAAGAACATGGAGCCGATAGTGCAGAAGCTAAAGCGGCACAAAAAGCTATGATGGATGCTAATAGTGATATAGCTAAAGCTCAGGCGGATCAAAAAGCTTATGATGAGGCTGTTAAAGCTCAAAATAAAGCTGACAAAGAGGCTCAAAAAGCAAAGGAAAAAGCTGAAAAAGCAGAAGCCAAAGCTGAGAAAAAAGCTATAAATGCGGCAGAGAAAGCAGAAAAGAGTGCGAATAAAGATAAAGCAAAAGCTGATAAAGAAGTAAAAAAATTACAAGAAAAATGTGAAAAAGATCCAACAAAATGTGATATGGATAAATTACAGGCAGCCCTTGCCAAGCAGGAGGCTGCGACAGCTGCTGCCGCTGCTGCAAAAAAACAGCGTGAAGATATTGACGGTACAACAGCTGCCAGAGAACAAGCTGAAGCTGATAAGGCCGCTGCACAAGCTGCAGCTGATGGGGCTTCCGGTGATGATGGTGATATTCTTAATGCTGCTTCTGATGCAGATGCAGCTGGTGTGGCTGAAGCAACTTCTGCTCCGAAAAGATGTGAAGGGGCTAATGGTATCTTTGAGATTATCGCTTGTAAAGCAATCACAACCTTGGCGGATTTGCGTACTATCTTGTATATCATTGCTGGTTTTGGCTTGATTGCATTTGCTTGGTCGGCGATTTTTAATAAGATTAGCTGGAAGCATTTTGCCCAGATTTGTATAGCTTTGTTCTTGCTTTCTATGATGGGTACGTTTATTGGGTACTTTGGATATGATAGCAGCTATCGTGCTTTGAAGTTTGGACAGTATTTGGAAGACGGTCATCAAATAATTGATGGAAGCGGTAATTTCATTGATGGTAACGCCAGTGGAGATGTTGATATTCCTGATGCGACAGAAACCGAAAAAGCAGCAAAAAAATGGAGCTTAAGCGATTTGAAGAGCTCAATACAATCAGGTATCAGTGCGGTCAAAAAAGCTCATAGTACATATCAAACGGCTAAATCTACGGTTGAAAATGTTGTCAGTAACGCAAAAACAATCGGTAATGCAATTAAAAACGGAGAAGGTGGTCTGGATGGTATCTTAAATACAATGACAACTGTTGCCAATGCAACCGGAAACATTATGAATTCCGGACAGCTGTTGGCCAATAATATTGCAGCTAATGTCGGAGGAATAGCTGAGGATATTACACAGGCAGGATTGAGTGCTGAACAAAGAGAATTAAGAGCTAAAAATCAGAAACGATTAGCTGAATTGGAAGATCAGTGTTCAACCGGAAAATGTAATGAATCTCAGAAAAAAGAATTGGCAAGTTTGCAAAAAGCGGCAGAAGAGGGTGCAGCATCTAAAAAAACAGGTGTTCAGAAATGGCTTGATAATGATGGTAAAGGTGGCGGTGCAACCATTATGGCTGGAATTAACAAAGTCGGCAATATTACCAATAACGTAACTAATTCTGTAACCAAAACGGCTAACGCGGCTCAGAACGGTATGTCAATGGGTAATGATATTGGCGGCGGAGCTCTGGGTAATATCTTAGGTGCCACTATGGGGGCTGCAACCGGTGTCGGAGAAGGTATTGGCATGATGGGCGATGAAAACTTCAACTTCAAGAGCGAGGCTAAAAAACGTGAAGAAAAAGCTGCCGCAAAAGAAGCCGCTTATAAGGCCAGTGATAAATATGTAGTTGCTAAAAGTAAAGACGGTAAATCTGAAGTCCGAGGCGATGGCAGTACTAAAACCACTCATGATAATGGTACTGTAGTGGTAACATCTAAAGATGGTACCAAAACGGCAACCACTAAGGATGGTTCAACAGTTGTTCAAAACAAGGATGGTTCAAAAGTCGTAACCAACTCTAATGGTACTGTTACAACTTACGATAAAGATGGTAAAGTTGTTAATGTTGATAAAAGCAACACCAAAGTAACTCATGGTGGTACGGCCTCCCTTGCTGATTTGGCGAAGAAATCATCTTCAGGTAGTAGTGCAAACAATAGTAGCACGAAACCTAAAGAAGAGCCGAAGTCTGAAACTAAGGAAGAGACTAAACCTAAGGAAGAAACTAAGCCGGAAACTAAACCAGAGGCGAAGTAAAAGGCGGTTGTGTTAATTCTTTAACCACTCATTAACCAAAACAGGGTATACTTTATAATAAGGTATACTCTGTTTTTTTATGTGCGGGGAAGTGAATAAAATATGCTTTTTCTTGCATATAAAAAACATCTGCCATAGAATCAAATAAACACAAATCGGGATTGTTGCGAATGAGAGAAATGATATTAAAAGCCGTGGCTAATCCCCCAAAAATCTTATGGGGGCCGTTCTTGCCTGTGCTCATGAATCTCGGTGTTCAATTTCCGATTATGTTTATGTTTATCGGTGTTATGGATGTCAACCCGATTGTGTTTTTGGTAAGTATTGTCTTGGGGCATTTAGCTGCGGTGGCTTTAGGTGTTCGCGATCCGCACATTTCCACCATGATTCAGGCATACGGACAAACGCACAAAACAACCTCTAACCTCTATAAAGAAAAGGGGAACAAATTTGCACCCTGATTTTGACTTTTTCAGTACGTTTGTACAAGGCTTGACCAATATTGAAGTTGCTGTTGCCGTCATCGGTTTTGTTTCGGCAGCGGCTTTTGCCGGCTTGTGGGCGACAAAGCTGGGAAATCTGATTTTGCCGCAGCCGCATGAATCCCGGGTTGCGGACTTTTTGCCGTTTAACAAGCTGATGTCGGACGGAATTACAATCCGGTGCTATAATAACTCTTTTGCCCGCGTCTTCAAAGTGGAAGGTGTTGACTTGTCCTTTGTAACCGACGAGAAGAACCTTTCCATGATGGAGGCTCGCAAGTCATGGATTGACGGAATGTCCGATTTGCAAGTTGTCTGCCGGGTAATTACACTGCGGGAACGTATTCCTTTGGAGGAAAGCGAAGGCGATTTTAACAACCAGTTGTTGGAGCAAATTTCCGAAACATGGAAAAATAACCTGGATAGGGTTTACAGCAACCAACATTATATTATCCTTAGTGTCGCGGATCGTCCGGAAGCGTTAAAAGATTTGAACTATGCTTCTCAGGCTTTGCTGGCGACTTTGAACGATTATGGCGTAAAGCCGATGTATGAAACGGAAGACAGTCCGGCATCCGACAGCCCTCTCAGCGTTTTCAGCAAAATTTGCAGTCCGATTTCCAAACCGGCTCCGAAAGTTCGCGGAGCAGAAGGTTTCCAGATGAATCAGCTGTTAACATCTGACCATATTCACTTTACCGGTGAAAAGGGAATTATTCGCTTTTTCTCCGGAGAAAAGGAAAAATTGGCAATTGCCATGGGTATCCGCAGTTCCGGAGACTATATGGATGAGGGAATGATTGCTTCCTTGTTGTCTATTGACTGCGAATTGACGCTTTTGCACAATGTTAAACCGATTTTTAAGCCTTATGCCCGCGGTTTGTTAATGCAGCAACAAAGAATGGCGGCCATGACCAGTTTTTCTCCGGATGTGATTAACCAATACAGCGAAGCCTTGCAGGCAATTGAAGATAGTGATGCCGATTATCAGGCTTTGACCGAATATGCCATGACGATTATTATCCGCGGCGACAGTCAGGAAGAAATTGAGTTTGGAGAAGGCGAAGTTCAAAGAATCTGCCGTTTGTTCAGTGTAACGCCGGTGCGTGAAGGCTGGGTCGCCCAGGCAGCGTTCTTTAACCAGTTCCCGACTTATGAAACTTATCCGAGAACTTACCGCTACTTGTCCAGAGTGGTAGCTATGGCCATTTCCTTTGATAAACCGTCGGAAGGATTTTCCAAATCCGACTGGGGGCCTGGAGCCATTTCCGTGTTCCGTACCACATCCGGTTCGGCTTATCGTTTCCAATTCCATGTATCATCGGAAGATGCCGCGGTGGCACACTGTTGTATTATCGGTCCGACCGGACAAGGTAAAACAACCTTGCTGACGTTCTTGGCCGGGCAGGCAATGAGACATCCTGATTTGAAAGTATTCTTCTTCGACCGTCACCGTGGTGCGGAAATTTTTACCCGTGCTGTCGGCGGAGCTTATGTCGGTTTTGACGGCGATGAGAAAAACGTGTCTTTAAATCCGTTTGACTGCGAGACAAACGCCAATAACAAAGCATTTCTCCGCCGTTGGCTGAAGGCTATTACCATGGTGGATGACGCTTTGTCCGAAAAAGAAATCGGCCGTGCGGTAACAACGGCATTTGATTATTTGAAGCCGGAAGAGCGTATTTTGAGAAATCTGTATAAAAGCTGCTTCTCCCCGACCGGAAATATGCGTCGTGAGCTTTTCCGCTGGGTCAATCCGGATCAGTACGGCAATATTTTCAATGCGGAAAACGATAGTTTGGACTTGCGGGCAAAACGTTTTATGGCCTTTGACTTTACGCATATTTTTGAAGATGAAACCCTGGCTCCGGCGGTAATCAGCTACATCATGCACCGAATTATGTCTGAAACCGGCGACAGCGGTGTCCCGTCTCTGATTATGATCGATGAGACCGCACCAATGTTAAAGCACCCGATGTTTAGAGATTACTTTATCATCGGTTTGCAGGAAGGACGTAAAAAACGCCAGGCATATCTTTGTGCATTCCAACAGCCGAATATTATTGATAAACTGGGCGTCGGTGAGGTTATTCGCGGTCAGTGTCAAACGGTCTTGTTCTTCAGAAACCCGCAGGCGATGCCTGAAGACTACGCCAACTGGAACCTGACACAAAGGGAAATTGACTTTATTTTCGGTAAAAGTTACCGCGATTTTCCGTATGCCATTCTGCTTTCTCGTCCGGCGACCGGTGAATCTGTAATTTTGGATGTGGATTTAAGCGGCTTGGGACCGTATTTGAAATTGTACAATTCCGGCCGTAAGAATGTGTTGTTGGTAGAAGAGTTGATTAAAGAATACGGAGAAAACAACTTTGTTACAAAATATTTAAATATTGCGTAATGAAGATAATTGCCATTTATAAATAAGTGATTTTTTGCTATCATAGAAGTAACGGCAAAAGTCAGGTGGAGGTCAAAATGGAAAAGAATAAAAGTAAGAATCTGCTGGCCCTGTTAGGAGGCATTTTGCTGATGTCGTTTCCTTTGAAAGCACAAGCACAGTGGCCGACATTCGATGTGGCTGCCATTAAACAAGCCATTACCTCCAATATTGAATTGGTAAAACAATCAAAAATCGTAACGGATGCAACGTCTTTGGCCGGAAAAATCAATTCCGGCATCGGCGATGCCAAAGCCAGTATGTCTAAGTATGCCGGCGATAACCTGGAAAAAGCCAAGGAAAAAGCAGAAAAAGTCAAGAAAGAAAAAAGTCGTCTTGATAAGATGAAAGAAAAATATAACAAAGCTAAAGAATATGCCGAGAAGAAAAAGCAAGAGTTGGAAGAGGCAAAAGCCTGGGCTGAAGAGCAAAAGTCCAAAGCGATGGCTCTAAAAGACGAAGCTATGAGTTATAAAGATTTGGCAACAGAGGGAGTTGGTGCTGTTAAAGATTTTGCCGCTGATGTTAAAAGTACGGCTTCCGACGCAACCAGTATGGCCGGAGATTTGAAAAGTGCTGCCGGAGCCAAATTGGGTGCGGTCAAGAGTCAGGCCGGTTTGGATACGGCGGATGCCGTTGATAATGATATTTATGACCAGCTTCAAATCACTTCGGATGATAAAGTTTATGGCGATGACGATTTTGGTATGGCAAACCTTGATCCTGAACTTCAAGGCCAGATTAATCAACAGATTGCCGGTAAGTTTATGGAGGATATCCGCGGAGCCGAAAACGAAAGAGATGCGGCTTTGGCGAGATTGGAAGAATTGCGTGCTAACGGTGAAGATACTTCCGAAGCTGAACAGGCTTTGGCTGAGGCAGAAAGTCGTCTGAGAGATATGAAACAGGGATATCAACAGGTTTTGGATGACAAAGGCATAGAACTTCCGAACGGAGAAAGATTCTTTACGAAGGGCGGAAATGCGGTTAATCAGAATGCGTATGAGGAAATGGCTCGTGCCGCAGCTGCCAATAACGGCGGTGTGGATATGGATGCCATGATGCAGGATGAATATGAGAAAGCCGCCAGAGCAGCAGGAAGTATGGGTGTTTCTGCAGATTTCAAAGTTGATAAGAAAGCGGCTGTTGAAGCGGTTGGAGATGTCGCTCCGGTTAAAGCTTTGAGCAAAGCAGACGGAATAAGCAAGGCTGCCGTTGCTGAAATGCCGAAAAAACTTGATAAAGCAGGTGTAAGTTTGAATAAGGCGGAAGTTGCGGCCCCGGCATTGTCAAAAGCAAGCGTTGCGGCTCCTCTTGCAATGGAGAAAAAGGCCGCTCCGAGTGTTAATAAAAACGGACAGCCGAAAGTTTCAGGAAGAAAGGCCTTCCAAAAACGTTCGGATATCGGCTTGGAAAGTAAGAATAAATTTGTGAGTCGTTCCTTTTCCGAAACAGTCAGTTTTGCTGATGTAGCCGTCGGAATGACAGATAATACGTTTGACGGGGAATTTGTCGCGTCCGAAAGTTTTTTTGATTATTGCGGTTTCAATGCCAAAGATGCCAATGAGGAAAATATTACCGATTGCATTAAAAAGATTATTGAAGCCGCAGAAAGTGAAAACCAACAGGATGCCGCTACTGCTCAGGCATTGCTCAGTGATTTTGGTTCGGAAACGGTTATCGGTATGGCTGCCAAAGGGATGAAAAATCGTAAAGACGTTGCCGGAAACGATGAAAAACAGGATAAATTGAATGAAACGGCCGGAAGTGCAGATAACCAAAGGGATGATACAGCGGCTTTGGTCATGAATGATAAAGAGCTTCAGGTCTTAGGCGATGGCTTATTGGGAGTATATGCCTCCAAATTGATTTTGGACAGTTTTTCCAATCTGTCATTTGTGAAAGTAACGGATACCGAAGAAGTAATGCAGGATCCGGAACATGATATGGTTGATGCAACATTTGACGGCAAATTTGCCGGAGCTCCTGCAATGTATGAAATTTGTGAGTTTAGTGCCAAGGATGTTTCCGAGGATAGTGCGGAAGTAACCGAGTGTATGGAAAAGATAGTTCAAGATAAGAACGATCCTGATATGAAAATTGCCGCAGAGGGATTGGAAAATTATAATAAAGTCAGAGGAGGAACCAGTATCGGTATGGTTCCCGTGGCTTTGGATGCTATAAAAGAAGTGGCATATAATGATGCCAAAGTCGAAAAGATTGAAGAGGAAGCCGGAGATGCCAAAAACGCTACGGCGGATGTCGGAGCATTAACGCTTTCCAATAAAGAGATTTTGGTTAAATTCAATAAAGTATTAGATATTTTTTCAGCTCAACTGCTTCTTGATTCCCTTTCAAATGTGGGCGGATTAAACAGTCAGGCTCTACCTTCGGCAGTGGGAGAACAGGGATGATGAAAAAAAATATATTAATTCTCTTTTTCTTATCATCTGTCAGCTTTCTGGGCATAAAGAACGCTGCTGCTGATATTGAAGCTCCTCAGGCGGTTTTTGGACAGATTGAATCCGGTGTGAAAGAAGCAACGGCAATCAAAGATGAATTGGGAAAGATGCAGGAAGAAATGCGTTCGGCAATGGAAGGTGTGGCCGGGCCGATAAAACAGGCCGTGGCAACCGGTATGGATGCCGCTGCCCAGGCCAAATCAGCTGCCGCTCAAGCCCAGTCCATGGCTTCTGATCCGACAGGAACGGCCATGTCTGCCGTAGACGGAGGCTTATCTTTGCCGTCCTTGAATCTGAAACAGCCGAGTTTCATTAAAGACGTGGATGATCAGGAAGAAACGTCTAAGGCGATTGTTGCCAACTATATGGTTCAACGCGGAGCTAAAGTTGACGGAAAGTTGGATACCAATCAGGCTGTTCAGTTGCAAAATGAAAAATTTATGGTCATTCAGCGGGATAATTTTGCCAAACTGTACTCGGCAGCGTTCACTATTCGAGCAAATATGGCCAAAGAACGGTTGGCAGAAAAGAAAGATGTGTTGGAAGAATGTTCTAAACAAAGCGATGGCAATTCCAATACGCGTTGTGTTAAACTGGCAATCAGAGAAAAAGCTGATACGACGGCTCGCCGCATGGGACGTATTTTAGGTTTGGAGCTGGCAATTTTTGAATTGGGAATTACTCAACAGGCCGGTGTTTATCAAAAACAGGTTGATGAAGACGAGGAAGAAGAATAGGGGGCTGGCATGAAACGTTTATACTATTACATATCAGCAATATCTGTTCTGGTTTTGGGAATTTCAGGTTCTGTTTCCGCAATGATTAAATTTGACGTAAGTGCAACTTCGGGTAAAGTAACGGAAACGGTTTCCGAATGGGGCGGCAAAGCCAAAAAAATGATGGATGAAAATGCTACCCTGCAAACTTTGATTACCTATGGCAAAGCGGCGAAAGAAGCGGCAGCCAATTTGCAGGAAATGAAAAATGATGCCATGCAAGCGGTTGGGGATGTAACTTCCGCCGCTAATCAGATGAAAGAAGATGTTAATTCGACGGTAGGAGATGTGGCCGGAGAAGTGAACGGTGTCGCCGGTACGGCAACGGGTGCTGTCGGAAACGTAACGTCCAAAACGCAAAGTGCCCAAGAGATTTTAAAACTTCAGAATGAGAAAAAAGAACTGGAAGATACGATTGAACAGGAAATTTTTGCTCAGGTAACGGAAATTACCGGAAAAATAAATGCTTTACAGCAAAACAATGCCGCACTCAGACAAAAAATACAAGAAGAACCTGACAAGAAATCGGAATATGAGGCAAGCATTGTTGCCAATGAAAGCAAAATAAAGGAACTTAATGAGGAATCCCAGCAGATTTCGACAAATGTAAAATCACAGTATAGTTCACAATTAAGTGCTTTGGATGAACAAATCTCCGCGGCAAAATCAAAAGCCTCGGAAGAAGCAATGGGAGCGTTAAGTGACAATGCCGATAAATTAAAAGGTTTATTAGGCGGAGATGCTGCGGCCGAAGAATTAAATCAAACCGTAGACAATAACTTTATTCCGGCAGATACTCCGATTACGGTAGAAAGCCGCAAAAAAGTAATGGATTATCGAAAAAAAGTACAGGCTTTGGATACGATAAAAGCGGTTAATGCCGCCCTGTTCATCAAAAAAGATTTGGATGCCAGTAATGAACAGGGAGATAAAACCAAAGAAAAAGCTGATACCAGCGAAGGATTTTCGACCAAACCGGCAATGGGTATTCAGCTTAAAATTGACGAAATAAAGGCTTTGCTAAAATACACTAAGCTGTTGATGGCTGATATGAAAATGAAAACAGCGACAGATTTGGCCGGAATGAGTGAGGTTATGAAACTTAGAAATCCGGATAAGGATATCACATCATTTAATCTGGATGACTATAAATATAGTAAGTCTGATTGTAACAAGAAAGAAGGCGAAGAGAAAAAATCCCTGTTGGATAAAGCCAAAGATAAATACAAACAGGCTAAAAATATAATGAGTGAGGCTAAGGAGTACGGGGCTTTGGCTAAAGAAGCCATGAGCGTCGGCAAAGATGTGGCGTCTTCTTTCTCATCAGGTAAACGTTCCGGCGGCAGTTCCGGAGGAAGTTCTTCCGATGCAGGATATTCAGGAAATACGGAATATTATAACGCTGCTCCGTCTTACTCTTATGCCGGAGAAGAATATGAACAGCCGGACGAAGCTCCTGCCGAAGTAACTTACATAACCAGATATGTTGATGATATTCAATATGATGAGAACGGAAATCCGATTGAGGAAGAAGAAACGGAAGAAAATGAGGTTGCCGAAAAAACGGAAGGCAGTTATGAGAAAGAAGCCAGAACCCGGGCAGGTGCCGGTGTGGATGCAGATGCCATGACGCAGGATGAATATGAAAAAGCTGCACGGGCAGCCGGAAGTGCCGGTGTTGCTTCGGATTTCAGAATTGATAAGAAAACATCTGCTGTTGAAAAGAAGGATAGCGGGGAAGAGGGGGAATTATCTGCAAAACCACAGGTAAAAGCTTCTGCAGTTCCGCAAACAAGCGGCAGAAAGAGTTTTGGAACGGCACAAGTTGCGGTTTCTGCTAAAGCGGGAGAAAAGAAATGATGACGAGATTATATAAGATATTTTTTCTCTTAATTGTTTTTCTCTGTTTGAGCTTTTTTCTAAAACAAAATGCTTGGGCGTTTGGTTTGCTTCCGCCGGGACCTGTTTCTCCGACGGTAGACGGTCCGACGGATGTTCAATTTTCCTTAAAAGGGGTTGGTTCGGCAGCAACTAATATTCAAGCTCAGGCCAGTACCTATATGCAGGAACAGACAAAACTCATTAAAGCGGCAAAAAAGAAATATATGGATAAATTTACCGGCTTTATGGGCGGTTTGTTCAAGAAAAAGGAAAAGAAGGCTATTGCCGGAACTAAAGAAATTAAAGAAACCAAAATTGCCGATATTTATGATCCTGAATCTGTCTACAAGGCAATGTATAAACTGTTTTTGGCTTATCCGAGCAAAAAACAGGATTTAATGACCTGTTATCGTAATAAATCCGTGGAATTTTATCAGGATACCGTTATTGAGGTTTATACCTCCGTTCGACAGTTAGAAACACAGTTAAAAGAACTTGAGGTGGAAATAAACGGCCTCTCTGAAAAGTTGGTTGCCGGCAAAGGCGGAGATGGGGCTGAAAGCAATGAAGATGATATCGGAGTTTGGAAAAACTATTACACCGCTTTTGAAACGATGGACGAGTTGCTCCAGATTACGGAAGAATTGATGGCGATGAAAGCCCAATATGAAGCGGCAAGAACTGTTTCTCAAAGCATTGAACCAGCGGCTAAAGGAGATAAACAAAGTTCTCTGCTTGACGGTAAAATTGCCGATAATGAAATCGTGCTGGCTGAAAATAAAGCCGTTGTTCGTACCTTTGGCGAGAAAATTGTTTTAGCTCAGGCTCTGTCTAAAAATACATCGGCGGTTAAACTTCAAACCGCGGCATCTAAGACGCTGAATAGCAGCCGAAAAAGCTTTGGAACAGCAAAGCAAAAAGCATCGGCTTCAATTCAGACTGTACAGCAAAAAATTCAGGCAACGAAGAGTGTTGCTCTTCAACCGGCAAACAAGGTTTTAAATAAAGCAGAAACAGCCGTTTTATCAAAAACGGAAAGCAATTTGACAAAAACAGCAGAATTAAAAACCAAACCGCTTTTGAAACAGTCCGAACAGCCCAAAAAATTAGCAACACTGAAAGCTGATGGTGTCGGTTTAGCAACAACATCAGCGTTAGAACAAGCTACTGTTGTTGAACCTTTAAAAGCAGAAAAATTTTCAGCCGATAAACTTTCTGCTGATGCTGCTCCCATAACAAAATTGTCTGCAGCTTCAAAGAATGTTTCTGCAACGGTTGGCAGCGTAAGTAATATTGCAAAACAGACTTCAATACAAATGCCAAGCAGTAAAACAAGTGCAAAAAAGGCAACTGCAGTAAAAACTTCCGGAACATTGAAAACAACATCCTCTCCTGCACTGGGATTGATTATGAGGACTCCGGCTAGCCGGGCAGAGCAGGAAGCTGATGCTTTGGCACGGCAGAGGATAAATTTTGAAGCGGAAAATAATTTGACCCGGACTGTTTCTTTAAATACGTCTTCTGCAGAGGAAGAAGAGGATGACGAAGATTATGAATATGATCCGGCAAATAACGGTTTTATGGATTTTGTCGACGCTCCGCCTTCTAATATGAAGTCCCCGTTTGCCGGCAATGAAGAAAAAATGGCCGAACTTGAAAAATTAAATCCGGTGTATGAAAAAGCTCAGGAAGCAATGGAAGTCCATAACCTGATGAAATCTCTTCCGTCTTATCGGGAAATGTTTGAACAATATGAACAGATGAAAAAACTGCATGAACAGTCTTTGAAAGTTTTGAAAGATGCAGATCAGTGCAGTATCCAATTTTTGGGACGTTATTATAATAATCCGGAAAAAGTCTGGACAGGCAAAACAATTTCAGACGACCAGATTAACGAATATGACTTAAGAAGCGGAATTTCCGGCTGGGCAATTAAAAGTTTTGAAGTTGCAAAGGCCGAACAAACCTCTCCGGTTTCCATGGATGATTTTGGCGAAACGGAAGTTGACGTTGATATTGACAATTCGGATTTGGCTTCTGTCGAGAAAAACAAAAGTAAATATGAAAATCAGAGTACCGGAGGACTGGCAAATCCGAGTAAGGAAGAAGAACTGGAAAAAGTCAATCGCGAAACATCAATGATGAACTGGAAAATCGGTGCAGAGGCCGCTTCTCTGATTGTTCAAGATCAATATGGCGGCAAGCCGCAATGGGGAACGCCGAGCAAAAAGTTTCCGATTTGGAATGACCAAAAAACATTTTATACCCAATATATTGACGGCAAATATAATAATATTAAAGAATATCTGAAAAATGTCGATGTGAATGATGTTGCCATTGAAATTGCTTTTAAGCTGAATGATTTGGTGCAAGATGCCAAAGAACGGGCCTATAATACACAAGAGTTGAATAAGCTGTCTTCCTTGATAACCCAAAAGAGGAACGGAGAAGAGACTGTTTCTGCTTCAACATTGCAAACGCTTTTGGACAGTAAGGAAAAGTCTTTGGAGGAAGCCAAACAGTCAAAAGAAACCCGCTTGGCCGGTCTGTTGAATCAAAAAGAGGCGATTAACGCCAAAATTGACAAAGCTTCTCAGTATATCAAAACATATAACCAGAGAATTAACCAGCTTTCTCAAGAAGCGATGGAGGCTCAAAACGAGCAGGAAACACTCAATGATTTGGTCAAGAGAATGGAAGAAGAGGAAGCCGAGGACGATAAGGAGCTCTATTATACGGTTAAAGAGGAAGAAGAGTTTGATGTAGAAATCACTCCGGAAACCGAAAAAGAAACGGTTGAATATGAAACGGAGTTAAAAGTAAATACTCCAAAACTTCCGGCGGCGGCTTCCGTTGCCAAGGCAGCATCGGCTGTTACGGCTCAGAAGGCGGCAAAAGTAACGACCGAGGCCTCTAAAAATTTGAAGCAAATTAAGAAAACGGAAAAAGTTGCCGTAAAATCCATTGATACGGAAAAGCTTCAACGCCGCGAGAATTTGAAAAATCAGATGAAAAACGAACTGAACGCGATTGCTAAAGACAATGCTTCTTATTCTGAATTTGATGATTTGGAAGCGAAGGCTCCGGTTCTGGAAAAAGCAGTTGGCAAAGTAAATAACAGCTTCAGAAAAAGAGCTGTCAGCCCGCTGGAAAAGCAGTCTTTTTATCGTCATTTTGAGACGATTGCTCTGGCGGACGTTCTAAAACGGGATCAGGTTAGTGCTTTCAAAATGAATGCTTTGGAGAGCGTTGAGCAAATTAATGAAGAGGCTCAGGCCAGAAATGCGGCTAAAGCAGAGTTGAAAGACGCCTTGTCAAGCCGCCGTCCGTTTGCCAAAGAGACGGCAACGACAATTTCGTTGCAGACTTCGGATGCCGTTCCGACCAAAACGGAATATAAAACCATTACCAAATTGGAAACGGCGGTAGTTGAAGGGAAACCGATAACCAAGATTCAAAAAGCTTTGCCTGAAAATGTTTCCTTAGCCGGTGTAACCGAGGCATCGCCTGTTCAGGCCTCTGTTCAAAAAATGTATACGCCGATAACCAAAGAGATTACAAAAACGGAAATTCAGGAAGCAGAAATAAAAACCTATACTCGTCAGGTTGAGAAGAAAGAAAGCTACACTTATGATGAAGACGGCCTGCAAATGAAAACGGCCAAGGAAAGCATAAGCGAGAGTGAAAAAGTTGCGGCAACTGCCGGTAAAAATAAAGAAAGCCTGCGTAAGGATGTCAAAACCAAAGAAGCCGAAATCGCAAAACTGCAGGAAGAACTGAAGTCTGTTGAAGATAAAATTAAAAGCGTTGAACAGGCTTATAATGTTCAAGTTCAGTTGATTGAAAGCAATTATGCGACGGATGTGGCTGAAGCTAAAGAGAAAATTGAACAAGGACGTGCCGCTAAACAGGTTGTGTCTTTGTTGGAACTCTATAACAATGACATTAAAACGACATTTAAAAATGCTTTGGGTTTGGTAGTGCCTTCTCCGGTTCTCAGTATTCTGAGCGAAACCGATACAATTGTGGAAGATACAAGGAATTATGCGGTTTCCGCTGTTGAAAAAGCCAGAAGCGACATTATGAACCTCGGGGATGAGCTTTATACGCCGAAAAGCAATAAATTGGTGGTTAAACGCCATGCCGAATTAATGGATGAACTGAAAAATCTTCCGGTTGAACAATTAAGCAGTATTTCCGGTGCGGTTAAGGCAATTTCCGGAAAACCGGATATCATCGGGCTGGTAACGGGAGTATACCAACAGGCAATGGTTAATCAGGCGTGTGGCGGAGACAGTTGTAAATCTGCGGATGATGAATATTTTGTCGGTATTGTCGGCAAAGAACGCGATTTTAAAGCTCCGAAGGCCATTCCGGAAGAATATCTGCCGCCGTTGAGAGAATTTACTTTCTTTGATGATACGGATTATGACAATGTTACCAGATTGGCCGATAACTCCATTACCAAAGACGGATTTATTAACAGCGGCAGCAAAATGCCTGAAATTTGGAAACTGATGCTTCGTCCGCATGCTTTTGTGGAAAAAGATATTGATTTAAGCACGGCATTGGCTCTCGGCGGAGAAAACCTGACCTTTATGAGAGGCGGTATTCTGCCTTGCCGCACAGAAGGAAAAATACTCGATATCAATCCGGACGGAATGTATGTCGTTTATAAGGATGACGGAAGCGACATTCCGGAATGTAAAGAACTTAAGCTTGAAGGCAAGAGCGGCCTTCTCGGAAAAACGTCTTATAACGTGATTGATATTGCGGAAAATGTAAAAGGGCAGGCCATTGCCAAAGATAAAGCGGTTAATATCGGCACAACCTTGTCTCCGAAATGGATAACGCCGCAGCCGGATTCCGTAAATCCGAGTGAACTTGGTGTTCTCTTGCGGGCCGGAGACAATAATATATACTTTAATACTTCTGCAGCCAAAGTCTTTGAAAAATTGGCATCCGCTCAGAAGGAAATGAGTACTGCCGGCAATCAATATGAGGCTAATCTTGAAGATGAAGCGTTCAAACGTTCGCTTCTGAAACAAAACCAAATCGGAAATTTCCTGAACTTCGTGGAACTTGAAAAAGGATACCGTCAGGCAAAAGAAGAATTGGCCATCAGCATTGAAGAAGCGAAAGCAACTTTGTTTGAAACGCTGAAAAAGGTCGGATTTACACCGAATGAAAACTTGAATCTGGCCAATAAAGACGATTATGAGTTGGTTCAAGGGCAATTGGATCGTTTGAAAAACAAACTGGTTGCCGATGGTTATGACGGAATGGAAGAAATTAAAACGACAGATAATGCCGTCGTTGAAGAACGTCTTGAAAAATTGCAAAGAATTTTGGGGGCTTTACGAAAAGATAAAGATGAGTTAATCTCCATTTCGGAAATGACGCCGAGTGATGCCGAACTGGACGAACAAATTAAGTCCGAAGAGGTTAACAAGAAAGTCAATGACGAGTATTCTAACAAGGCGAAAGAAGCTTTCGAAAAACAGTTGGCGGCTTTCCCTAGACCTTATTGTGCATCCTATTGAGAAGAGAGCGTGAATGAACGAACCAAATAACAGATTAGAAGGGACAAGAGTTTTATCCATAACCGACGCCAACGGAATTCATAGAGAATTTGCCAGTGAGGTGGAACAGGAAGTATCAGGGTTTAAACTTAAATATTATATGTGGTTATCCCGCTTGTTTGTATTATTTGCCGTGGCTTCTCTTCTGTTGTTTATGAGTTCGTCTCTTTCTTTGTTCAAATTGGCACCGTTGGTTACGGTGGAACCTTTTTTAATTATCCAGCAGGATTCTTCCGACGGAATTGTCCGTAATGAACCTATTGAATATAATATGGCTTCAAAAAATCAGTTAATGGAAACTTTTGTCCGTCAATATGTTTTGCTCAGAAATACGGTTATTTATGATGAAAAGGAAATGATGACCCGTTGGTATGGCGGCGGAATGCTGAATTTCCTTTCTGCTCCGAGAGTTTTCTCCGATTTTGAACAATACCGCGACAGCGTCTGGAACAAAATGCGTGAAGATGAACAAGTTCGGGAAGTCGAGATTATTTCTATCGGAAAACTCGGCGGTGAACGAAGCCCGGTGTGGAAAGTCGATTTCAAAACGTATGATTTGTCTGCGGTAGACAGAGATCAGAAAACTAAAGCACAAATTTTAACGGTGCGTTATTGGACGGCTTCCGTTACGGCATATTTTGTGCGGGAACGCGTATTTGTCGGTCTTCGGTTAATCAATCCTTTAGGTTTTACAGTTACAAGATATTCACAAACAGAGGTCGAAATCTTCTAGCTTGTTGATAAGTTGGGGATTTTATTGGGATGATGTTAGACTTTTAATTTAAAAGAGTATAACTTCAACATATCTATAGATAGAATTATTGAAAGGGACCTTTAATGTATAAAAGATTTGTGATGGTTTTCCTCATCCTGCTGTTGACGGCCTGCGGTATTTTCGGTTCGTATTATGAAGCAGAACCTGTCGGCGTCGGTAAAGGTGTGGATGAGTTGAAGCTGTCTCCTTGTGCTTGTATGCAGCTTGATTTGCCGAAAGATTTGCCGGATTGGTTTGTGGAAACAATCTAAGATAAGGGTTTTTATTCATAATGGCAAATGCTCTCGGCGGAAATAATACGGAACAAAGACTGATTGGAAGCAGGGCTCAAGCGGCTCCGAGAAATACATCCCGTGCCAATGCGGATGTGTTTGTTGCCAATGTGGCCGAAAAAAGATATTTGTGGACGGCTCGTGCTTTCGCAATCATTACGGCCATCAGCTTATGCTGTAATGTTATTTTAATTTTGGCGATTATGCAGGTTTTGCCTTTATATCGTATTGAACCGTTTTTGCTGACATTCCAAAACAGGCAGGAACAAGTGTATAATATCCAGCCGGTCAAAGGAGATTTGGCTGACGAAAAAGCAATTACCGAAGTGTTTGTCCGAGAATATGTTTTGCTCCGCAGCTCGTTCGATTTGGATATTCCGGAAATGGAAGCCCGTTGGATGCCGGGCGGGCCGGTTCAGGAAATGTCTTCCGGTGCGGTTTATTCCGAATTCCTTGAAAAAACGGCTAAAAGGGCACTGACGATTATTCGAACAAAAAGTATGATAAGAAATGTTCGTATTTTGACCGTAAATGAACTGGGAAAAGGTTTGTGGCAGGTGGAATACGAAACGCAGGATATGTATCCGGATTCGTCAACGCCGGAAATCAATTATTGGACGGCATCTCTGCGGGTGGCTTATCGTCGGAAGAGCGTAAAGTATGGCGAAAGATTAAAAAATCCGGTCGGTTTTACGGTGGTACGTTACTCACTGACATATAATAAAGTAAAATAAAGGTGTATTTTGTAATGGTTTTAAGAGCGGTTAAGATATTTTTTGTTGGGGCGGTAATGCTGTTGGTTGCCGGAAAAAATGCTTATTCTCAGGCAACGATGGGAAGTCTTGATCAAAATGCCGATCAAAGCCAGGGACAGTATATGCCGATGAATATGGGATACGCCGGTTTTAACTCTTTGGGTATGGTGCAGAGTGCGTGGCTGGATCCGCTTCAGAACTTGGGTGAAGGACAGTCTAAGCCTGCTTATTCCAGATATTATTGGTCTCCGGATTTGGTATTGCCGATACGTCTCCGCGAAGGAATGATGACATTGATTAACTTTCCGGAATGGGAAATGGTTGAGGATATGTTCATCGGTGATAATTCATCTTTTGACGGTCAGATTACCGGTCCTAATACGATCTTGCTCTATCCTCGGAAAGGGGCGAATGTCGGTGTGGATACAAACATTATCATCTTTGGTCGTTCCGGAAACCGCTATGTGTTCTATGTTAAGAGTGAAGGTGTAAATACCGAAAGGTTGACAAACTCCATTATTGATATTGATGTCATTGACGGACCCTCGGGGTCGCGGGGTGCCGGAGTAAGCGGAGCCCGCAGCAATGGCGGAAGATCAGGGGTTAATGCCAGTTCTCTCAAAGGCGGCAGCGGGCTTTCTGTAGATTCTACTTTTACCAAACGCTTTGGTAAAAATGACTGGATTAAAGAAATTCCTTTGGATCCGACAAAGTTTAGATTTGACATTGAAGTTTATGTTCCAAACCCGGATGATGTGGTAATTGCACCGGAAAGAGTTTGGAGAGATGATATCTTTACTTATATTGATTTGGGCGAAAAGGCTCTGAATATGACACAGCGTCCGATTGTAACCCTTATTGTCGAAAGAATTGAGGTGCCGGTGGGCTTTAGAACCAAGGGGCCGAATAACCGTTTGATTATTGTTGAAGGTATCGGCGATATGGTTATGAGAAACGGAAAGCGTATTATCTGCTTGAAAATGCGTCGTTCTGATGACTATGGAATGGAAATGGCAACTTATGCAACTGATTTTGAAGACAGTTCGTGGGATGTTGCTCCGAAATTGCCGGGCGGACGTCAGAGTAACAGCCAGGGCGGAGCCGGATATAACGGCGGTAACGGTGGTTTCGGCGGTGCCGGTTCTAATGACGGATTTGATGAAGTCGGCGGTGATTCTCCGGGAGATTACGGAAATTATCCGGGAGCTCCGGGACAATATGACATCAAAGTCGGCAATAGTGAAATTATTGCTCGGAACAATGCTCAAGGCGGTGATGTCAGTGTCGGTTACCAAGGTCAGGGACAACCGTCCGGAAACTTTGATTACTCAAAGATGCAGCGGATTAGCAATAATCATAATTATAACAGCGGTGCTTTGGGCGGTAACGGTCAGTTCAGCTATGGTTCCGGTTTCTCTGACGGAGGTTCGAATATTTCAATCGAGCTTGGAACGGATGCTGATGTCGGAAATCTTGAAAAATTATGGAGCGGCCTGACTAAGAAATATCCGGATATTCTCAATCGGTATGAGCCGTTCTTCTCTGTAGATGCTCCGGCGGACGGACAGGGAAAAGAGTTGTTCCACCTGCGTGTCGGACCGGTTAATTCTCTTGATGACGGAGATTCTGTCTGCAGCAAACTGGGTCGAAACGGTGTATTTTGTAGTGTAGTCAGGACGCAATGAGCAAAGAAGTATTAACACGTTCCGAAACTTATGTAAGAAAAACCAACCGCATTATTCTTGCGGTTGGTATTACTTCGTTTGTAATCTTTGTTTTTGGTGTTATGCTTCTTATTCAAAGCAACGAAGTTGTTGATGACTATCAGGAACCTGTTTTTACGGATAATGATGATGCCTTAAACATCGGAGAAGTCAAACCTCTGGAGAATAATCTGGAGTTTGGAAATGTTGACGACGGCGAGATTCCGATTACAACGACGCCAAATCCCGTTAATATGGGGCAAGTGGTTTTGGGAACTGATGCTCGTAATGTATTGACAATCGGAACAAACGGCAAGGCCTCCATAACGATTAGTTCCGTACAGTTGGCGGAACCTCCGTTTGACGGTTTCAGTTTTCATGATGATTGCAGCGGAAAAACACTGAGAGGTAATGAACATTGCGATATTACCATGTCGTGGGTGCCGATTGTCGCCGGAAATGTTCAAAACAATTTTATTGTTTCGTGGCATGAATCAAACTTAAGCGTCAGCAATGCAAAATCGGAAAAAATTCCGGTTGACGGAAATGCCATCCGTAAAGAAGATTGTAACTTTTGTGAAACGGCTTTGCCGAAAGACGGCGAGGTTGAACAGAAAAGTGCCTCAAAATTACGGGCAATCATCGGACCGAACGGAGAAATCATCGGCTATGCGGATGAAGACGGCTATGTTCGCGATAAGGACGGCAACATTATCGGCCGTGTTAATGCCAACGGAATGGCCGTTGATGAAGATGGCAACATTATCGGCGTGGCCGATAACCGCAAACTTGTTTATGATGAATTCGGCAATGTGATTGGCTATGTTAATCCTGACGGAACGGTTGTAGACAAAGACGGAAACGTTATCGGAAGAATGTTGCCGGACGGGACGGTTGTTGATGCTAACGGCAATGTTATCGGTAAAGCTGTCGATGCCGGTTATGTGTATGACAAGGACGGCAATATTATCGGAAGAGTTCTTCCGGACGGAACGGTTGTCGATATGGACGGTAATGTTATCGGGCGTCTGAATGAAAACGGCGAGGTTGTTGATGCCAACGGCAATGTGATTGGTTATGTCAGCAAGCCGGGACGGGTGGCTGTCGATGAAAACGGTAATGTTTTGGGTGTGGTTATGCCGAACGGAGCGGTTGTGGATGCCAACGGCAACCTTGTCGGCTATGTTGATGAAAACGGTAATGTCGTTAAAGATAAAACTTTGGGAAGCAATCGGCGTTTTGCTTATGATAAAGACGGTAATATTATCGGGTACATTGATGAAAACGGCAATGTAATTGATGCCAACGGCAATATCATCGGCAGAATGCTGGAAGACGGCACCGTTGTTGATTTGGACGGCAATGTAATTGGCGAGGCCGGAGATGTTACGGCCGGTCCGATGCGTCGTTTGGCTTATGATAAAGACGGCAATGTCATCGGTTATATTGATGAAAACGGTAATGTTGTTGATTTTAACGGCAATATTATCGGAAAAATGCTGGAAGACGGTACTTTAGTCGATATGGACGGTAATGTTATCGGCAAGGCCGGGGAATATGCAAATCTGGCTTTGGATAAATACGGCAATGTGATTGGTTATGTAAAGCCGGACGGAACAATTGTCGATAAAGACGGCAACGTCATCGGTAAGGTCTCCGATATGACGGTAGGGCCGCAACGTCGTCTGGCTTATGATAAAGACGGCAATGTCATCGGTTATATTGATGAAAACGGTAATGTTGTTGATTTTAACGGCAATATTATCGGAAAAATGTTGGAAGACGGTACTTTAGTGGATGCTGACGGCAATGTCATCGGTCGTGCCGGAGAATACGTCAATCTGGCTTTGGACAAGAACGGAAAAGTTATTGGTTATGTCAGTGCCGACGGAAAAGTATATGATCTTAACGGTAATGAAATAGGCTATATTGATGAAAGCGGAAATATTGTCAGCAATGAACGCTATAAAATCGGCGGATTGGTTGAAACTCAGATGATTCCGGTCATGGCTTCCGGAGAAATTTTGGGAACAGTCAATAATAACGGTACCGTTGAAAATGAAAGACAGCAGATTGTCGGACGAATTCTTTCCAATGGGTTGGTCAAAGATCCTTCCGGTTCCAAAGTCATTGCCCGGTTGGTGCGAGGCGGCCTGGTAGTCGGTTACGGATGTAAAAACATCGGGTATCTGGAACGGGATGGAAAAATCCGCAAATCTAATCAGGATACCGGATACAAAGTCGGAAGCGACGGAATTGTAACCGACAGTTCGGGAACTTACATCGGTGAGGTCGTTTCTCCGGGAAAAGTTTTTGATAATTCCTGCACACTTTTAGGTGAAGTCGGAACAGACGGAATTGTTCGCGGCGGCTCCAATAATTATGTCGGCTGTGTCAATCCGGACGGAACGGTTTTGGATGAAAAGGGAGACATTATCGGTGGTACGGTTAAAAGCGGGATAGCCCTTTCTTATGACGGAGAATATCTGGGCAAAGTTTCACCTGACGGTTTGGTAATATCTCCGGCGTTGCTTCCGGTCGGCTGTGTCGGCACATACGGTGATGTTTTCAGCCGTAACGGCGGATATATCGGAAAAATTCTCGAAAACAAATATGCTTTTGACTTGGACGGAAACTTTCTGAATATGGTTGGCGAAGACGGCAAGGTTTATGTTGCGGGACAGGCTCCGGCCAGATTATTGGCAAATAATCTTATTGTGGATGATAATAACACGATTATCGGTATGGCTATGGGCGAAAAAACGGCGATAGTCAGTCCGGACGGCAAAGTTCTCGGACGTTTGTTCCCGGATGGTTATGTTTATAGTGATAAAGGTGTGGCCGTAGGAAAAATCAACGGAGACGGCATGAGCTTTTATAACAAACAAATCGGGCGTCCGATGCCGAAAGGCGAAGTGGTTGATTTTAACGGAAAGCGTCTCGGTAAAGTCAGCGGAGACGGAACGGTTGTTAACCGTTTCGGCGAAACTCTGGGTAAAATCGATGCCAAAGGAAACCTGCTTGATTACAAAGGCGAATATAAGGGAGCCGCTTTGCTTCGCGGTGCCGCCATCGGCTATGACGGAGCTTATCTGGGATATAGTCTGGCAGACGGAAGCATAATCAACCTCGACGGAAAGAACGAAGGAAAAGCCAGTGCCGACGGCAAAGTTCTTGATGCTCAAAATAATGTTATCGGCGAAATTCTTCCGGAAAACATTGTGGTAGACATCTGGGGCAATTATAAAGGGCGTATCAACTCTTTGGGCGATGTGTTTGATTTGAAAAACGACAATATTACCGCCATTTTGCCGGGTGGTTCTACGGATAAAAACCTCAGCCTTCTGAAAAGAGGAGCCGTGATTGATTTTGGCGGAAACGTCATTGGCACCGTTGCTCCGGACGGAAGGGTAATTGACACGGAAAACGTGGCAATCGGCAGAGTGCTGTCTGACGGAAACGTGATTAGCCGAGCCGGAAAATTAATCGGGGAAGTGGTTGAAGGTGATATTGTTATTGATAACTCGGATAAAGTTGTGGGATATGTTAATTTTGATGGTAAAATCATCGGCAAGGACAAGAGCGTTATCGGCCGGGCTTTGTCGGGAGATTTGGCTATTGACAATAATGACAGTATTCTGGGCAGAATTTATAAAATAGGGGCTACTATTTTAGGAAACGACGGAAACTATGTCGGACGATTGTCTCCGGAAGGCGAAGTTGTCGATGTTAACGGAAAAAATATCGGTTACATCAAAAATAACGGCTCTTTTATAGATTTGGATAAAAAAGTATCGGGGTACGCCCTTCAGGAAGTGGCTAAAAACCGGAGGAACTGAGTTTGAAACGGAATAATTTTTATAGTCTTTTCGGTAAAATTGCCCAAACCTTTACGGTTGCGGCAGTTTGCTTTTTTATGTCTGTTTCTCATGCCGAAGCTCAGGAAATTACGGCGATAGATTTTAACGGCGATCTGCTGGGAAAAGTTATTCCGGACGGTAAAGTCGTCAGCTTGGATAACCAACTGATTGGTAATGTTACCGCCGACAGCTTGATTGTAAACTTTGACGGAGAATTGATAGGTGGTGTTATTCCTCAGGGAATTGCCATCGGAAATGACAATAAACTGCTGGGTAAGGTTAATAACGACGGTTCCGTGCGTATGTCATCCGGAAAAATCATCGGAAAAGTTTTGCCGACAGGTTTGGTAATTGACGATTATTTTGACGTTATCGGTGCGGTTTTGTTTCCGGGATTGGTTTATTCCGACGGAGGACGGACAGTCGGCCGTTTGACTGGTGATGGTTTATACACTAATTTGCAGGGGCAGGAGATTGGTTTTGTTTCTCCTGACGGTTACGCTTATCGCCGGGTTGGAACGGATTATGTGCTCGACGGCCGTTTGATTTCATCCAAAATGGTGGTTTCCGAAAGCGGAGAATTTATCGGCAGTGTTACCCCGGGAGGGAATATTACTGATTTTGACGCCGTAACAATCGGTTTTATTAAGGCAAACGGGTTTGCTTACAATGAAAACAATACGATTATCGGCCGTATTGTTCGTTCGGGATACGCTTTTGATAATTTTGGCCGCTATATCGGCTTTGTAACCTACAACGGAGAAGTCCTTGATAAAGACAAATTAGTCGGACATTTACGTTCTGACGGTAAGATTGCCGGAGAAAAAGGCGAGATTATCGGGTTTAGTGTTGACATTTCGGCAACGGCGACGGATTCTACCGGAAAATTCTTAGGCCGTGTTATGCCGAACGGAAAAATTTATCGAGCCAGAGAAGAAGCCGGAGTATTAGGGGCTAAAGGTATTGTTTATAATAAAGACGGAAATGCCGTCGGGCAGATTGTCCGGTCAGGTCCGGTTTTTGACTATAAAGGATCTTTGGTTGCTCATGCTTTGAAAAACGGTAAGGTTATTTTGCTGGAAGGAACGCCGACGGGATATGTTATCGGCAACAAGGCTTATGACAACAACGGCCGTTTAACCGGTGCGACGCTTGATGAACTTTTGGTGGTTAACGGAAATAATAAAGCATTGGGAATTGTCGGTATTAACGCTTCTGTTTTTGACGGAGACGATCGCCGTATTGTTTCCCCGTTCGGATATGTTTTTAATACAGACGGAGGGATTAACGGTTCCGCTTTGCCTTTGGGGGCAATCTATAACATCAGCGGTATTCCTGTTTCGGAAATTTCCCCGAACGGAGAATTGTATAATAAAGGAAGCCTGGCTCTTGGCAAGTTGACGCAAAGCGGCGTTAATATTGATGAGAGAAACCGGATACTCGGTAAAAATGTTTGTCCGCTGTTTGTTGTAGATGAGAGCGGAAGTTCCTTGGGAAATTTATCGGAAGGAAATTTGGTTTTAAATAAGGGATTAAAAATAACGGCAAAGGTTTTGCCTGATAATTCCGTTGTTCCTGCCTCTGAAGAGGATTCTGTTGATTTAAGCCCGAAAACGGGAAATGCCTATCAAAATAATATCGTGATAAGTTATACTGGAAACCTTTTAGGATATACCAATGATGACGGCAGTGTTCGTGATTTTAACGGCAACCGTTTGGGTAAAGTTTCCGGTCGAGGGATGGTTGTTGATAATAACGGTTCGGTTATCGGCGGACTGATAGGATATGATACGGTTATTGACGATGATTGCACGATGATTGGCGTAATCGACCCGAAAGGCGAAATCAAAAACTTCCGCAATGTCAGTATGGGACGGATTTTGTTAAACGGTCAGGCTGTTTCTGAAAGCGGAAATTATATCGGTTATGCGGTAAATGCCCAATCCGTAGTCGATTACAGCGGAAATGTTCTCGGCGTCGCTTCTGCCGGAGGCCGGGTTTTGAACTATGCGGATGAACAATTAGGTTGTCTGAACAAGAAAAAACTTTTGAAAAATGCCGATAATACAATCATCGGCGGCAGTGTTGAATATTATCCGGTAATGAATTTTAACGGAACGGTTATCGGCCGCAGTATTTTGGACGGTTCGGTCGTTAATGATAAAAGTATGGTTATCGGCTATATGCAGCCGGATGGTAACGTTAATTCCAAAACCGGTGTTCCTGTCGGTGGTTTGTTCAAATATAAAGTCGCTTTTGACGACAATAACAAATTTATCGGCCGCGTTTTGGAAAACGGCAAAGTTGTCAATGCCGGAAATGAGGAAATCGGACAAGTTGATTTTGTCGGTTACGTTTCCAATAAAGACGGAGCCAAAATAGGGTATGCTTTGTATGATTTTTATATCTATGACAACAACTTCTCCGTTATGGGATATATTAACAAAGACGGCACAGTTCTCTCCCTGTTGGGGCAAAAGCTCGGAACCTTGGATCGTGGTTTTCTGATTGACAGGGGCGGACAGGTCATCGGCCGGGGCAATCGTGATTTTTATATCAGGGATGAAAGCAATTTGGTTTTGGGTGAATTAAGTTTGGACGGCGAGTTGGTTAATGTGTCCGGCGAAGTTCTCGGAACAATCAATAAAGAGGGAAATATTTTGGATGCCGAAGGCAAAACCATTGCCACGGCCAAACCGTTGCAGTTTTATAATCTGACGCTTGATCGCCAGAAAGTATATGATGAAAACGGCAATTTAATCGGCTATGTCAATAAAGACGGCAGCGTTGTTGATGAAAACGGCAAACTCATCGGTTTGGTTAATGATGACGGTATCGTTATTTCCGCCAACGGCAACATTATCGGCGGCACATCTCTGGATTGGTATGAAAAAGCCCCTCAAACTGCTCCGAAAGACAATAAACTGCCGGAAGTCGGAGTTAATGAATATCAGGAAATCAAGGAAAAATACCGTAAGTCTTTAGGAATAGCTTTGACGCCGGATGGAGAATATCTCGGAGAAATTATGGAAGACGGCAATGTGGTCGATAAAAGCGGCAACGTTTTAGGGCATAAAATGCCGGATGGTTTGGTTATTGATAACGACGGAACATTAATTGGTATTGAAGAAGCCAGTAAGCCGAATACGGACGGAATGTTTATTCCGGCGGGAACTTTCGGCAGTGGTGGAGCTTACGGCGTAGGAGCCGGTTCGGGAACTAATTTGGGACCGGGCGGCGGTTTCGGACCGGGAGAACGTTACGATCCGCAGCGTGCGGCTGCTTTGGATGCTGCTCAAAATCAACGTCGTCAGGGAATGGCTGTCGGCAAAATAAGTACCAATGTCCGTAAAGAAGCTTTTGACGGTTATCAGAAAAACTGGGATGAACAAGGCGTTTCCAAGGCTATTTCTTCATGGCGGGTTAAGTTAGACGAGATGATTTTTGCGGATAAGCCTATTCCGGCCGTATTATCCCGTTCTATCGACAGCAACAATCCTACCCCGATTACCGCTTTTGTGGAGAGAAATATTTATGCGGAAGAGGGGCGAAACATCATTATTCCGGCGGGAAGCCGTTTGGTCGGAACTTTGGGCGGCTTGACCGGAACCACGGAAACTACTTCTCAGTCTGCAAAAGTTCAAATCTCCTGGGAACGCTTGATTCGTCCGGATGGCGTATTGTTTACTTTTGCTGGTATTACGGCCGACGCACAGGGACGAGGCGGTGCTCTGGGTTATTTGGATCAACAGTTGTTTAAGAAATATACACTGCCGATTATGACAACGGCGTTAACCAGCTATACCTCTTACTTAATGGCTGAAGATGACAAGAGCAGCGGCGAGACGGAAAGCTCCAGACAGCAGGCGGCTAATGATGCTCGTCAAAACTTCTTAAATGAGATGAACCAAGTGTTTGAACAGATTTTGGCGGATAAAACCAACATTAAGCCTTTGACTTATGTTCCTGCCGGAACCAGAATTATTGTCTTCCCGAATGTGGATTTGTGGATGAGAACCGAAGAACGCGATGCTGAGGCAAGCACCGGACAGGGTAGTAAGAAAGACGTCTTCATTGATGATGAAAAAGTTTCAAATGACAGAAAACTGCAAGAAAACAAACGTGCGGTTAATATCAGTGCAAGCTCTGCTTCTCAGGCCGGAAATGTTCTGTATGAGGCTGATGATGCCGGTGTTGAGGCTGTGGATGCTCCGCCTAAATTGATTGATGACAGCTCGGTTAAAAATAAAAAGAAGGCCAAAGGACAGCCTACAAATCCGGGTTTGGTAAGCGGCAGCACGCCGCCTCCGCCGCCGACGTATTCGACAACGCCGGGAGCCAATAATGCTTCCTCGGGAAGTTCCAACAGTAACCAGAACAGCGACAGCAGTGTCCCGCAATTATTCTGACAGGAGAATGGGAAATGAGTTTTAAAGTATTGGAATCAGTGTTAAGACCGTTATCTTATTGGTATAATCAGGATAATATCGAGGAAGTTGCCATCAACCGTTCCGGGCAGATTTGGCTGCGTCTTCGCGGTAAAAGGGCTTATCCGTGGGTTATGTATAAAGATGAGAAATTAACTAAAGAATATTTGGTGGATTTGCTTTATATTATTGCCAATACGTATGAACTGCCGTTTGATCCGGTTCAGGGAACTCCGGTTGTCTATGCGACCATTCCGGGCGAACATCGTTTTTCGGCGATTGCCGGCCGTAACGTTATGTATGACCAAGACGATCTGACCGGCGGTGTGGCCATAGCCATCCGTCTCCATAGTGAAGATGTTGCCTTTGGTTTACAGGACTATGGTTTGAGCCAGGGTTCCGGATTGCACAAGATTAACCCGTTAAAAGACATTAAAGATCCGGAAGATCCTTATGAACGGCTGTTGTTGAGTTTGAAACGCGGTGATCATATTTTGGTGAGTGGTGCGACTTCAACCGGTAAAACAACCTTCTTAAACAACTTGCTGAAGATTTTGGACATCAATAAACGTATTGTAACCATTGAAGATACTCGAGAATTATTGGTTCCGCATCCGAACCGCGTCCATTTGGTCTTGTCCCGTACCGAACAAACCAATACGATGGATTACAGCAAAATCATCGACTTGGTGGTGCGTTTTACACCTGATGCCATTATCGGCGGTGAGATTTCCACCAGTAACGCCGGAGCCTTGTGGGAGCTGATGGGATCCGGACACGATAACTGTTTGGCAACTATCCATGCCGAGAGCTCCGAAGCGGCTTATAAAGCGTTTACCGACCGTATTTTGCATACTTATCCGACAATTGACAGGGTAAAAACAATTGAAGAAATGCACAAAAAACTGCGGGTTGTTCAAATTAATCGTGATGGCAACTTGCGTGCTATTACCGAAGTAACTTAAATAAAAAGCCCCTTGAAACAGGGGCTTTTTATTGTTGAATTGTTTGATTTTGGATTATTGCAACTTTTTATAACATAATACGTAAGAAGGTGTATATCCGTCTTCTTGGAAAAAGATGTCTCCCGCTCCGTTAACTAAAATGGTGCCGAAATCTTTTTTTCTATGATATTTATAATCCAAGTAATCTCGGTCATTTGTTATATAATAAGTGTCGTTAGCAGTATAATAGGTACTGCTTCCGCTGCCTCTTTTAACAACAGGATAATACCCGTCTCTTTTGAAATAAGCTCTGGCCAGCCAAGCCGGAGAAACTGAATATCCGGATGGACAAGAAGGTGTACCTCCGCTGTATGGATATCGTCCAATGGCATATATGGTCCCATAAATTTTGGTCATAACAGAATAATTTCCTAATCCGTCATTAAAATCATGACAAATATTAGGCCTTGAGCTTCCGTAAGCTTTTTCAAAAGCAACCGTGCTTTGATGAGATGTTTTTCCCGAACCGCCGCCGAGAGCCGGTTCCAGAGAGGGTTTGACATAGTTGTGATATGAACAGGCTATATTAGAGGCCTCAGAAGACGTAATTTCTTCAAATCCGCCTTGAACATAGGGAAGCCCGCTTAGATTTATGACTTTTTCTCCATAGGTACAGTGAGAGGGATAATAACGATATTGCCCCATAATGCCGTTTACATTTTGCCATTCCCAAGCCATTGTGTGAGCATTTGAGTATGCTGAACAACCGCCGCCTGAACTGTATGATTTATTTTTGTTAGAAATCTGTATACTTATATCACTTGGATAAATAGTTTCGCGATATTTTGCATAAGTATAACATTCCTCTGAGGGGTAAAAGCTGCACTGGCGAGTTACTTCTTTATTATTTTCAACAACTATATGTTTTACTTGTAACTGATCATTGTTTAATACTAAATTTTCCGAAGAAGCGGTATTCCCGTCAGAGAAGAGCAAGGCTTTGCAAGGCAAAATATCTGACTCTTTAAAGCATTGCCCAATACAAGATTCTCCGTCAGTGCATAATTCTTCTAATCTCGTGTTTGAGCCAATTGAGCCCCAACCTAAAAATCCGCTCATTGGCAAATACCCTTCCTGACATCGCCGACAAGTGTTAGCGTCAATAAAAATACACTGGTCAGAAGCTTTTTCTCCATTCTTATTCTCAAAATCGGAATTAACCCATGAATATTCCACGCAATTGTCTTTAGTGTAAAGTCCGCAAGAGTAACAGGTTTGTCCGTAATATGCTTTTTCCATACAGTTGAGCCCCGCTTCTTTTGCGGCCAGAAGACCTCCTTCTTCGCAAGATGGTTGTCGACATTCAAAGCAAGATAACCCCTCATAGGAAATCGGCGTGCATAGTTTATTAATTTGTTTTGCGGTGTAATACCCTCCTGTTGCACAATTAATATCCGGTTTACATTCGGTATAAAGGGTTTCGTCTCCGCTTTTGCATGAAGATGCCCCGATAGTCCCGCCATTGCTGCATGTATGAAAATTTGTGCCGCAAGAGGTTGCTTTTCTTTTATATTTAAGAGATGTGCACGATTGACAAGGTGTTCCGTCTGGCTCCCAACCTTCAGAAGATGCTTGGGAGAGAGAATATTGATAGCCTTTGCAAGGGGCACAATTACACGGACCATTATAGTAGTTTGAATCATAAGGGCATTGCGAACCATCCGCAACTTCTCCGATTCCGCATTTGAAGTATCCGGCCTCCTGACAGGCTTTATCTGAGTTCTTAACACAGGATTTATGATAGGAATCATTATATGGACAAGGTTGACTAAGATAAGAGGGAAGAGTGCATGAAGTAATTTTATATCCCTCAGCAATACAGGCGTCTGCAGATAAAGTGCATTTTCTGAAATATCCTTTTTTGTGAGGACATTCATCGGAGAGTATTCCGTTGACACAGGAGTTATATGTATAGCCTTCATCTTTGCAAAGAGCAATTGGGTCCAACTTTAAAGAGGGCAGGAAAGAGAGGTTGTTGCATTTGCCGCCGCCGATAGCACAAACGGCAGCAAGCTTAATCGCGTTATCCGAATTAAAAGGGATATAGGCTTCAGCTCCATAGGTGTGTGTGGTGTATGTATTTACCAGAGGAGAGCCAGTATCATCAAAGGTAAGTTTTATCTCCGAAGCGAGGACGTTATTGCTGACAACTATCACAACGGAGGTTAATAACAAATACTTAAGTTTCAACATAGTATCACCTCATAGTAATTTAAGAACCAAAGCCTATATACTATCCATACTAAGTCTTTTTTTTTTTTTGCAACAAAAAAGTGCATAATCTGAGAATTTTTTTAGAAATTACCGTTTACTGATATAAAAGAACCCCCTCTCAATAAGAGAGGGGGTTCTTTGGCGAATATTTTATACCGGCAATTTTATTGCAGCGGCGGAATATTCAGCTGGGCAATGCTGCCCGGTTTGATTTTGATATTGGAATAACGCATATTTCCGGTTTCGATGACAAATCTCTGCCGTCCCGTCAATTGTGATGCCAAGTCATAAAAATCGCGGGCATTAAGTTCTTGCCGTTGCGGATTCATAATATACAAGACACAGCCTTGCGTCCGTTCGGCAATACCGCAGCGGGCACGGCCTCTCGGCACTTCCGGATTTATGACAACGCCTTGCAAGCCGTCTCTGACAATTGTTTCTTGAGTAAAAAACAGCTTGGCCAGACCAAAGCCGACAATAAACATTGCAATACCAATCATGGCAACGATTTTGGTCGAAACACTCCCGGCCGCAAATTGTTCGGAAACAGAATACTGCGGAGCCGCTAAATCCTGCTCATCCAGAAATTGCGGTGTAAAATCACTTTCGTTATTAAAAACATTTTTGTTTTCGTTTAATGCCGGAACATTTGTTAAACCGGCAGGTTGAGAATTTCCGCCGTCTAAAAATTCATCTAAATTAAAATCCCCGTCAAAATTTGTTCCGGACGGAGCAGACGGACGTTGTTGAAAATTTTGGCTCGGCATACTCGGTGCTCTTGGCGGAACCGGAGTTCCATTGGGATTACTGACCAGTTTTTTTACCGGGCGTTTTACTTTTTTTAACTTTGGGC
This sequence comes from Alphaproteobacteria bacterium, assembly GCA_017626035.1. Classification (GTDB taxonomy): domain Bacteria; phylum Pseudomonadota; class Alphaproteobacteria; order RF32; family CAG-239; genus JAGAJR01. Next base: position 108,312 of record JAGAJR010000016.1, read on the forward strand.
GGTTAGGATCTGCGGAACCCTGTGTCATGCCGTTGTTATTGAAAATATTATCGTCCATTGTTCTGCCTCTTATAAATTCTTTTTAATAGGTTTATTTGTTTTCATTGTTCTTATAATTCTCGGAACCATAAATACCACTGTTTCTGATTTTGGAGAGTTAACCCCGAAGACTTCATTCGGAATACCGATAATCAGGAAGTTCTCGCCTAAACGGCTTCTGACGTTAAATTGGGTAATCTCTCCGTTAGCCCCTTCCAGAGTAACATTTGAAAAGATTTTGTTGTCATATTCCAAAGAAGCTTTAGCCAAGATTGATAACCCGGCTTCCATGGAATCTCTTTTGGCACATTTGCCGATGTCAAAACGGGCAAACCAGAGGTTCGGAACCACAAATTTTCCTTCGGCAACCGGAACCACCATAGCTTGTTGTCCTAAAAATCCGCGTAAAGTGCCGACATTTAACTCATTAGATGTAGTCAATACTCTGCCGATTACACCGGTCTTGGCTGTTTTTATTGTGCCGTAGTCAAAAACTTTAAGCATATTCTGCCAGTTAACATCTTGAGAACGGTTATACGGATAAATCCGGAAAATATTAACATCAAAAGCGACCAAAACCGGATTATCTTCAAAATATTTAATTAAATCCATAACCTTATTGCGAAGTTCAAAATCAGCGTCAAAGGTAATGGAATAGTCTGACCAGTCTGTTGTAATGTCTGTAATTCCCGAACCTCTGAGGACGTCAAGCAGTCCGAGAATAATCGGGCGGGACTTCGGAACATAAAGGCTGAAGTTTGCTTTTCGGCTGATAGTCAGAACTTTTTTGTCGGCATTGTAGTAGTAATAAACTTCTGCCGCATCGGCAATCATGTTAACAACTTCGGAAAATTCCCCGCGTAAATTTTCAGCAGAAATGTTGGCGTATGGAGCATCTTTGGCCACAAGTTTGATGCCGGCTTCTTTGACCAGTTTCAACATGGCTTTTTCTGCCGGCATGGTATCAAAAGAGAAACCTGTAACTTCAAACCTCGGCAAAACATCATTATTGCCGTTTTTAACCAGATTAAATGCTGTTACGTTATACGGAATGCTGGTAATCATTTCTTGGGTTACCCAATTGGCGGAGCACCGCAACGGAGTTTCCAAATCAAGAGAGCTGGCACCTTTCGGAGTTCGTATCATTTTCGGATCTTCGGGAAGAATAACCTGCATATTGGCTGAAATAACCTCTTCTTGTTTAGGAAGCGGTTTTTCTTTTGAACTGCATGAAACGACAGAAAGAAAAGCAAATACAGCCAGAAAGATTTTAGCGGAATTATATAGTTTCATCGTATTCATAGGGTTAGTTGCTTCCTTCGGTTTTTGGCGGAACGGCCTGTGTGTTTTCCGGATTGACAGGTTTTTTGATTTTAATAACCTTTTTGAGCGTCTTTTCTTCTTGGTCTTGCTTCATCAGTTTTTCCATTAACTGATCCATATTCATTCCGGCACCGGCTGTCGGATCATCCGACTTGTCAAACTCACCCAAAGCTTGCTTCATTTTATCAAGTTCCCCGGCGTCTTCTTTAATCATTTCCGGAGAAGAATTATTTTTCAGTTCCAATTGATATTCCTGAAGATTTTTCTTTAAAGCTTCGACGCCTCCGGCAATTTTCTTTTCCACATACGGATAAAGTTCTTTGTGTTCGAGTATAAACTCTCCCGTTTCGCTGATTTCTTCCAACACATCAAGAATATACCTGTAAAAAGGGTATTCCTCCATGGCAATATTGCCCATCCGCACACATCTGGCGGCAATTCGTGAGATTGTCCTGTCGTAATAATCTCTCAGAACAATGTAATTGTCCAAGTACCAAAGGGTCTCCTTGCTGACAGCGGGCGTTGTGTTTGCGTTTGGTTCCATTTATACCACTCCTCAATTCTAACCTCTAATTTAGTTTAGCAGGAGATGTTTGTAAATTATTTTCTCCAACCTTTACCCAACTATATATTGCCGGGCTTATAAGGTTCATTGTTTTCATCATTCTCCAATTCGGCAATACCGATATTTGTTTCCTGAAGATTATCAAACAGCGGTTGGCTCGGAGCAGATGTCGCGGGAGAGAGGATATCCTGCTGAAAATAGATTTCTTCTCCGGCATCTTGAGACTGTTCAGTGTTGCCGGATAATAAGTTTTGATACGGATCTGAAACTGTAGTTTGAGGTGTTTCCTGCATATTGTCGGAAGCTTGTTCTTGTAAAGTGTTTCCTTCTGCTTCGGAAATAGTGTTAGTTACAGTTTCTTCGAATGAAGTGTTTTCTCCCTCCGAAATATCTGTTTCTCCATTTTCTTCTGCCGCCGGCATATTTTCCTGAGCGTTTTCTAAGGTTGCCGCTGCATATTCAATATCGCCGTCTTCGGTGTCTTCCTCATATTCCCATTCCCACTCTTCACCTTCGCCGTTATTATCATCAGTGTATTCGGCGACTGATGTTTCCTGGTTTTCGGCAGTGAGATTTTCATTTTCTTCGGTATCTTCTTCATACTCCCACTCCCATTCCTGTTCCTCATCGTTATTTTCAGATTCGGAACTGGAAACGGTTTCAAAAGAAACTGTGTCGGTCGCTTCTTCTGTCTCTGGAGCTTCTGCGGAAGCTTCCTCTTCGGTATCTTCTTCGTATTCCCACTCCCATTCCTGTTCCTCATCATTATTTTCAGATTCGGAGGAGGTTCCAGCAGCAAGAGCTTCTTCCTGTATCATATCTTCCGTAGGTGGGTTTTCTTCTGTTTCTTCCTCATATTCCCATTCCCACTCTTCTTCGCTGTCGGTAGTTTCTAAAGAGTCATTTTCTTTAAGAATATCATCCGGTTCGTCGACATATCTGTCGGCATCCAAATCAATAGGAGAGGTTTCCTCATTATCAAAATCATCCAAAGATACCAATTCGGTTGTCGGCAGTTCGTCAAAAAGTACCTTTTCTGTTTCTTCAACAGGTTCGGCTTCAGGGTTTTCTGACGCTGTTTGCGGCTCAGAATAAGTATTGTTTGCTTCGTCATCTTCAAAAGGAAGTGCTTGCAAATCTTCACTTTCCTCGTCTGTGTCGGTATTTAAAAGATTGGCATCAAAATCATCATCATTGTTTGATAAATCAAAATCAATGTTCTCTTCGGTATCGTTTGAAACGGTACCTTCCGTTTCCGTAAATTCTTCCTGATTATTAAAATCCTCAGGCTGTTCTTCGCTTGTGGATGAAAAGTTGATTTCTTCTTCCGGAACGACTTCTTCCTCATTTTCAAAAGTTTGGTCGTCTGCTTCCTCATAACTCCATTCTTCTTCCTGTTCATCGGAAAAAGTCTCTGTTTCATCAGTTTTTGAAACGGTTTCGGTTTCTTCTGTTCCGATACCGTTTTCAGCGGAAAGGGAAGGAACTTCTTCTTCAGCATATTCCCACTCCCAGTCTTCGTCCGAAACAGGTTCCTCTACAGAAGAATTTTGCTCGGGAATATCTTCATCAATAACGGAAGACAAATCGTCGGTTTCTGCTATTTCATCATCTGTTTCCTGATACTGCCACTCAAAATCATCTTCACTATTGCCGTCATCGGGTAATGGAATATTAATGTCATTCTCAAAATTCCCGTTATCATCACTGTCAAATAATGATGTATCTAATGCCGGAGAATTTTCTGAAACTGAGGGTTCATTCTCATTCTCGGTAGGAACTTCTTCATATTCCCATGCCCATTCTTCATTGTCTTCATTATCCGTCGGCAATTGGTCTTCATGATTAACGTAAACGTATTCATAACCGTCATCGGTATCGGAAAGATTTTCCTCTTCTGTCGGCACTTCAGCAATTACGGGAACATCCGCTGATTTTTTTTTCTTTTTTTTCTTCTTCTTTTTTTTCTTTTTTTTCGGTTGAGGCTCTTCTTCCGGAGATACGACAGCTTCCTGCTCGATTACGGCAATGTCGTCGGGATTGTTCTCTTCTTCCGGCTCAACGGAAGATTCCGGCAAAATTGTTTCTTCCGTTTCCGGAAGAGATTCTTTAACGGGTATGGACGATGTAGAAACAGGAGGTTCGGGAGCAGGAGCCTTTGAAAGATTCATGCTTAGGAGAGCCAAATTCTCCTTCTGAAAAGCTTTTATGGCATCAACAATAGTTTGTGTTGACATTTGCTGGCTTTCTTTAAGAGCCAGAGAAATGATAGAGGAGAGTTCCTCAGTTTGTGTTTTTGCCATTTCTCGGAAGAGTTCAGATTGAGCTTTGACAATTCCGGAAATCATATCTTCAATCGGCGGAAAAGTTGCCGCGGTGTTGATTTGAATGTTGTTCGCATTATTGTTGGAACTGTTGCTGGCGGCAGCGGTGTTATTTTGTAAAACCATTTTTGCCAAAGCGTTTTGTGAACTGAGAATGGCTTTGGTTAACTGCTCGGATTCTTTTTTACGGTTAGCTTCCGTATATAACATGGCTTCTTTGAAAACAGAGGCAAATTCTTTGGCAAATGAGGCATCGGCAACAATTTTTCCTGAAGCCGCGGAACTTTGCGGATGAATAGTTTCCTCCGGAACGGTTCTGGGCTTTTCTTCCTGAATTTGGGCCTGTTTATTTTGTTGGGCTCCGGCTAAGGCCGATGCTAAAATTTGAGAGTTTGATGCCTCTTCAGAAGAGGTGGCGGCATTATTGTTATTCGTGTCTCGGGAAACTCCGGCTTGCTGTTCCAAATCATCCACATATTCTTGCAGAATAACACCACCCGGCAGGGACGAAAATATTCCCCGAATATCCGGCGAAAGCTCCAAGACCATTTTGTTGAAAGCTTCTTTTCTTTCCGGGCTGAAAATATGAAGTTGGCGGAAAATGTTTAAAAAACGCTGTGCGACAATAATAGGGTCTTCTTCATTGCCTTTTTTTAAGTAGCTTTTTTTCAAGCCGGTATTTTTTTGCAGCGTATCTGCCAATGTTTTTCCCGAATCTACACAGTTTCTGTTTAAAATCCATCCATATTACCGATTTTAAACCTTATGTCGTAAATTTCAGGTTAATAAAAAGAAAAAAACACCGCTTATTTCTAAGCGGTGTCTAAGTTTTAGAGGTAAATGGCAACAACCTTATGAACTTTGTTCAAATCATCGTTCCCGATTTCAATCCTTTCGTCAGGATTCCACCTTAAACCGTATAATTGTCCATTTTCATCTTCACGAATACTGACGATTTTAGCTTCTTCTTCATTGGCATAATAAATCGCAATATCGCCGACACTGACAACGTCCTGAGGGTCGATGAATAAAATGGAACGGGTTGGCAATAAGCTGCCTAATCTTCTTGAACATAAGTTAACGGCATAAGCGTCTTTTTTGTTGTAAAGTTGAGGCGGACGTTGAACTTTCTTTGTTTCCTGTTCAAAATCAATAATGATATCCCCGTCTTTCCCGGCAACACCGTAAACGGAAATTTTAACACCGTCCTGGTTAGCAGTTGTTCCAAAAGCGGAAATGGCACCGCGAGGAGTAGAAAGCAATTTATATTTAGCATCATTACGTTGAATAATTTCTTCCAACATACCTTTTTCTTCAAGGTTTTTGATGTTTTCTTTCAACTCGTCAACAGAAGTGTTCATTGCTTTGGCAATGTTTTTAAATTCTTTATCGGAAACTTCTCTCTGTCCCATTTCAATACGGTGATAAACGGACAAAGTCATATCAGCACTTTCGGCAACTTCAATCAAAGTCAGATTCTTTTCGTTTCTGATTTGTCTTAAGCCGGCACCTAAAGTTTTTAAACCGCTTTTTTCATTGATTTTATTTCGTCTTTCCTGTTCTCTTCTCCAGGATTGTACAACTTCCTGTTGGGAATTTTGTTCATTTACGAATAATTCCTGCAAAGGACAGTCCAAAAATTCGGCAACTCTGACCAGTTGTTCTTGATCAACACGTCTGTATCCTTTTTCAATTTTAGAAATAGCGGAAAGACTGACGGAAAGATGATCCGCAAGCTCCTGCATAGAGCGTCCGCGTAATCTTCTGAACATTCTAATCTGATTAGGGAAAATAATTTCTTCCATTTTGCTTCACCTTTTTTATTGTAAAAAAACAACTGTACTCAATTACTTGCATCATAATAGATGAGAAATATTAATCAAGAAAATAGTACAAAAAAAGACAATATGTGTACAAATATGCAGAAATTGAATTAATTATATTATTAATTGATTTTTATGAATATTGGTTCATAATCTTTTCAAAGACAATTTAATATGGAGTTGATGAATGATGAAGAAAACAATATTAGCTTTAACAGCAGTAGCTGTTTTTAGTGTAGCAGAGGCTAAAGCTGACGCTGGTACGTTAAGAAATTGTATCTCTCGTACAACTAATGATGAACAAGCTGCAGCATGCTATACCAAAGAAAATAGCCGTTTACTCAAATTAATTCAGGAAGAATATGGAAAAATAGCAAGAAATTCTTTCTTCAAAAAGTTTAACGATGAACAAGGTGGTAATAGAGTTCAAAAGATATATAACAATTGGCAGAATTATTGTTTGGAATATTGTTCTTTACAAGCGATATCTAGCCATTTTTTTACTTATAACTACAATTATCAACTCTGTTTGTATAATATTTATACATCAAAATATGAGGATATTTCATCTATTCTAGTCAATTCCAGAACAATAGAAGAATGATTCTTTTATGAATATTTAATAAAAAAGCTCTGATGTTTCAGAGCTTTTTTATTTACATTACTTAAATCCTCCCAATGGTCCGGATTGTCCCTTTCTGGCAATTTGATCTTGAAAAGCCTTCATATCTTCGTCTCCGAACATAATTTCATCTTTAGGAACACTGCTGGCAATATTACCGAGGCTGTCCATTGGACGTCCACTCATTTTATTATAATAAGATGTGAAAGAGAAATTATTTTTCACCGTATTTTGAGCAACTGAACCGAATTCTCCGTTTGTTCCGTCTTTATTATATTGGTAAATTGACCTTTTATTAACAATACCATCCGATGAGTATTTAACGGCTTCCCCCTTTTTGGTAATTGTCTCATATTCCGTTAAGGCTCGGTTGCCGGAGAGGGTCATCTTGAAGTTGCTTCTTGTTCCGTCTTTGTTAATCTGGCTGACTTCAAAAACGTCCCGCCCTTTGTCATCTTTAAAACTTCTGACATTGCGTTGAGAGAACGAACCATTTAACGTAGCTCCTTCAATACCAGGCATTCTTTCTGCTAACATCTGGTTTAACAAAGCTTCATTAACGGTATCGGCATCATGAGTCGAACCATTACGGATTGCATGAAGGGCAACCTGGTTAACGGAACCGTCTTTATTAATCATATATTTTCCGCCGGCAGCTTTCATTTCCGTTTGTCTGGAAGTAACATTGCCGTTTTTGTCCCGTTGTTCTTTTACGCTGAAGAACGTATCTGTTTTAGTTGTTGTTGATGCTCCGTTGCCTTTAGTTTTTGTTCTGGAAATGCTCTGCCGTCCGGAGGCATCCGTTGACAAAACTTTGGTAACATTTCTGCGTAAGAACCAACTCTTGGAATTAACAACGATATTCCCGTCTTCGTCCAAGGTTGCATTAGAATTATTTTTCATCCGCCAAGCCTGGAAACCTATACGAGCATTGTTAATTTTTTCTTTTGCAGTGTTTCCGACAGCAGATGCTCCTTTGCCGACCAATCGTCCGGCACCGAGAACAGTTGGTTTGGCAACTCCCTTAACCCCGCTCATTGCCAAGGTACCGACATAGGTACCTATATCGTCCTTACCAACACCAATAGTTCCTGCGAAGTTTTCAGCAAGAGATTTGGCTTCACCAAGAACCGCCCAACCAATCAGCATAATAAATACTAATTCAAGGAAAGTTGTTCCCCACCATGCCAATCCCGACAGGATAACTTTGTAATCAGAACTGGTTCCTGCGTTAATAGTATTGGTTCTCTCAAAGCTTTCTGCCAATCGCCCGGTTAATGCTTCAGACAAAATGAAGACAATAATAGAGAGGAAAACAAAACTAAACATACAGTTTAAGAATGTTTCCCAAATTTTTCCGACATATTTTTTCCGAGTAATTGGGAAAGCATAAGCGGCAACAGCCATTGGCAGTAATGCAGTTGCGACACTCAGTTGTAAAACGGCATCAATTAATAAGAATGGATAAATAACCATAAATAAAAGAGCTGAAATCCAAAGAACAAGTCCGACGATAACATATCCCATATGAGGGAAGATAGGCCATCCTCTCCACGATTCTACAAAGAAACCAACACATAAAGAGGTTGAACCAAGAGCCATTACATCCAAAAGTTTATCTTGAACGGCCTTAATCGTACATAGAATGTTAACCCCCATAGAGATTGGAAGTCCCCCATTATCATTCAACCCAAAGTCATTTTTACAAGAACCTCCGTCAGTAATGGATTGAGCAAGCTTCATGCCGGTATTGAAAATTGGTTCCATCGCCATCCCAAAGAATGTCGTGGCATCGCTTTTTAAGAAAATTACCACAACAATCACAACAAAAGCCTGATTGAGGAGCGTTTTAATCATAATTCTAGGTTCTTTTTGTTCCATTGCGGAAACAAATTTCAAAATAGTGATTGAAACCCATATTGCGAAACCAAGCAGAACTATTTTTGACATGGCATCTGCCAATGCAGAGAAGGCTTTCTTGGCCACGCCGCTGGCTGTCTCAAACAATATTCCGAATAAATCGCAAAACATGCAATCAACATAACTGTCTCGATAAGAGCTGACATTGCATTCTCTATCACCTTTGTCGCCCTGAGGAACAGCGATTGTTGATGAACCGCCGCCGCCACCTGAAGCACCTCCGAAAGAACTAAACGATTTTTCTCCTGCTTTACAAATATTTTGTCCTCTATCCTGAGATACTTTCTGAATAGCATCTTCAACTTTCATGTCTGGATTGTTTTTTAATACCTGATTTACTTCTTCTCGGAATTTTATTGATTCCTCAGTAATTTTATTGTCTGAGTCTCTTCTTTTTTCATGTTCATGTTCATTAGATGTGCCCACATATCCAAGAATATGACGCCATTTATTAAACTCCTGACATAATTTTAATGTATCACAATTAGACAAATTAGCTCCACAGGTTTCTTTTACTTTATTTATAACCCTTTTTGTAAAACCCGAACCACCTGCGATTGTACATGCAGTAATTGTCATTTTTGATTCAGGTGCTAAAGAATTCCAGGTAGATGAACCAACAACATTTTTGCTGTCGTTTCCATACACATCAGAAATAAAATTTATCTGAAGTTGATCTGTAGCATTTCCCAAACTTTTCCAAGCCTCTCGGAAAGCTTTGTTCTGAGCAGGATATTTTACATCATTACAAGCATAAGCAATTACCTGTTTTAATGATAATTGTCCATTGTTTGATAATTTCTTAAAAAGCTCGGGATTCTGTTTAGAAAGATAAGTTAAAAAGCTAGCCATTGAACCGGAAGTACTTACCCCTTTTTGATTGCAATTTCCTGATTCGCATTCGGAACCGCAAGACATCTGATTTCGGCCATAAGAACATCCGCCTGTATCGTTAGGTTTTTGGGCAGTATTTTTTTTCAAAACACCATTCCCATAACAATTACATTTACCTTTGTCAGCCGCTTTGCATTTACCTTTTCTAATCTGTTTATCATTGCAACAAGAATAGTTTGTTGTGGTTGAATTGCAACTGGATTCTCCAACACAAGAAATAGAAGTTAAATCCCCTTCAGGAAAAAAGTGAACACACCCTTTAGAAGAATAATTAGCAATGTTTGATGTTAAAGGAGTTGATTTGTTTTCTGGAAATTTAGAAAAATCATAAGTTTCATATCCGGCGGGTGCCGTAATTTTACTTAAATTTGGACAAGACGGGTCTAATACGGGACCTGCTTTCGCTCCTTGATTTCCACCATCTCGAAGTTCAAAATGCAAGTGAGGATCATAACCTGTTTGACTTTGAGGTTTCTCTGGATAAAGCCTTCCATCTTTGCAGTTGGTACCTCCAGCCTGACCAATAAGCTGCCCTTTTTTTACATATGTACCTGCCTGTGCTTGTATGACTGATAAATGAGCATAACGGCTTTGGTAACAGTCTACATCTGTAATATACGAACAACCACTTGTCAAACTCCCATCTTTGTTTTTAGGTTTAGGTTTTGTTCCCGGTTTAGGATGTTCAATCATAATCAATTGTCCATAGCCTTCAGAACAAGTACTGACACGGGCTACAATACCATCTGCTGCAGCTAAAACTTCTCTCGTCTGCTTAACGCTCAAGTCTAAGCCTTTATGAAATGTACCATTAGGTCCGTTTCTTGAACCGCATCCGGAAGTACAAGTTGTGGATCCGTTCAAAGGTGTTATAAGAACATTACCGTTAGTTGCTTGACCACCTTTTATGGTAGAATTCATTCTGGATCTTACACATTCTCTGTTATCGCTACCTGTAACACTACAGTTATTTCTTGCAGAGCAGGCAGCCTGAACAGGTGTGGTGGTAATGAGTAGTAATGCAGAGAGCATAATTGCTTGCATTATATTGTTTTTCAGACTATTTAAGTTCAGTTTCATCATCTTAATCACCTGCTACTGATTATCCGCTTCATCTGCATTATCGTTATCATCGTTGACATCATCATCATTTGAGACGTCACTGTTTGAACCATTTTTCTTTTTACCCATCAGGTTGCCCTTTTGCTTTAAAGACTGGCCTTGTTTTTCCATCTTAGCACCGGCTTTTTCTACGGCGAGACCTGCTTTTTCAATTGATGTTCCTGCAAATTTAATAGATTTACCGACAGTTTGAACTCCTTTACCGACAGCTTGAGCAGCTTTACCTGTATACTCAACAGCGGTACCACCGGCTTTCATAGCCGCACCGGCAATCATCATCGGAACGCCGACAATAGCTCCGATACCGTAAGTTCCTCCGGTTATGGACTGCCCGGCCTGCATTAATGAGTCGCCCCCTTGAGCTGTTGCTTTTCCTGCTCCTTCTACGGCTTTTCCGGTTTGTTCGACCGCTTTTCCTGACTGTTCCACTGCTTTTCCGGTTTGTTTGGTTGCTTTTCCGGTCTGTTTTACGGCTTTTCCGGAATTTTTGGTTGCAGTGCCGGCTCCCTGTACCGCAGAACCGGTAGCAGAAAGAGCATTCTCTTTATCTTTTTCGTCTTTTCCTTTGAATTTGCTCTTAACGAATTTTGCGGCAGAAAAGGCTTTGTTAGCCACTTTTGAGGTAACTTTTCCGCCTAATTTTGCTGTAGTCTTTATTACTTTTTTACCGGCACCGACAGTTGCTTTTTTGGCAATATCCGTCATTCGGGTCATCTCCGTATGCATAGGAGTCTTGTTTATAATTCCTCCTTCAAAGAAACGATCCACATAATCTTTAACGGTAGAACCGATTAACTTAAGAGAATATAAGTAAGCAAAAACGATAATAATGAAATATGGACCGGTTAAGGCGAAAGTTTCTGATATCCATTCAGAATCTCCGGCTTCAATTCTTTTATAAAATTCATCAAGATTCCGAATAGATTTGCTGACTAAAATCAAGGCATACGACCCTGTCATTCCCAACATCATAAATGTACCGGCGGCTTTAATAATCATTTGTACACATGATTTTAGTTTGCTGGCAGTCGGTTTAAATGGCCACAGTGCCATTAGAATTGGAAAAGCAATAACCGCAAATCCCATCTTGAATGAAATATCCAATAAATAATAAGAAAATCCTAATGTCAGCATAAAACCACAGAACCAAATGGCAGCTCCGCACAACCAGATCCAAAAGTTTGGAATAGCTAAAGTGAAAGCTTCTTTCCCAACGAGCGTGAGAGTCCATCTCCAAGCACCGGCATTAATGGAATGACATGTGAGAGAATGTCCGATAATTAAGTTGGTGGAAACCGTTTTATCCATACTTTCGGTAAATCCCATAATATCATTGATTAATTGAGGCGAAACGACTTTTGTTCCTTTAGTAACGTATGCCGTACTCGGTGTAAGTTCCAAATGGGAAGGAGATGCTTCCAGTAAGGCAATACCGTAACTGGCTCCGGCATTCATAATTGGTTCAATAACATAAGTGGTGAATGTGGCAACACCGGACACAATGACAACATAAGCAACCAAGCACTTAAATAAAGTTACAAATAAAGTGTTAATCATGGCAGCCGGTTCAATATTGGTAAAGCTGGAGATTTGTTGGAATACAAAGAAGGTAATCCAAAGCATTAATCCTATTTGCAAGATAATAACAGCAGCTTCCGTTGTAACTTGCTCTGCATTGGAACAAGCATCAATAAAGGTTGTAATAAGTGTTTTTACAATGATGCAGGAGTAACAAGAAGATTGGTATTTTTTTCTCATCCCGTCAATGTTGCAGGAAGCATTGGATCCTTCTACTCTGGTAATGTCAATTAATTTCGGTGTTTCCGGAACATTTTCCGTAACCAGATGGACTTCTTGTGTAGTATTACCGTGGCTATCTGTCTTTATGCCGGTGGTGTTTCCGGCAATATTCATGGTTAAAGAATCTTGTCGTTTATTGGGATCTTTGGCGGCATTATGCCATCCCAAATTCATATCAGTAATATTTCTACACTCAGTTTCTTCCTGATGTAATTGTCCAACGGTAGAGACGGAATCAGCATATTGAACGCTTTCTTTCGTCATACATTTCATGTCAGCAGGACATCCATGCGGATATCTTGGGCCACAAGCTCCGCCTTCCATCAAAGCATTATAAGCTTGAGCCTTGTTGGCTAGATTTTTATACATAGTAGGATAGCTTTTTTGGACATTTTTAAGCAATTGTTGGGCAGAAATCGGAGTGGCCGTTATACCATAGCTTATCTTATCCCCGGTATTACCTTGTTCTACTGTACCGTCTTCGTTTATTTTGTTAAAATGTTTGGGGTCAAATTCTGCTTCATATACAAAATCAATATATCCGGCATCCTCTTTTTCAGCGACTTTATCAGCAATTTGTTTTTTTGCTAAACAAAATTCATATTCTGCTTTTTTAGTGGCTTTGGCTTTTTCAATTTGTTCTTTGGTTAATCCTTTTTCTGTTAATTTTTTTTCATTGACGGTTCCTAACTTGCAATCGACTGAATCTGAATTCCAATAGGCATTAACCGGAGCAGAAAAGAAATATCCCGTAAATAAAAAGCACAAGAACAATTTAAACGCAAATTTTTGCATTTTATGTACTAAAATATATAAATCCGCATTTCTCATGGTTGGCCTCCCGGAGAAGCACTCCTCACTTCCGAAGATTTTTCTGCCATTTTTTCTGTAGAAGATTTTGGAGCAGCATCAGCAGGGCTGGATTTGTCTAACGTATCTGAGGCATTTGTAATTTTATTGTATTTATCCATAGCCCCCTGAGCCCCTTGTTGAAGTTTTCCGGAGACAGAATTCTTATCATCTTTATCCTCATCTTTATCTTCTTCTTGCAGTTTTTTAGCTCCGGAATGGAATATGTGAATAACAGGTATTTTATTCAGAAGCCACTGAACAACGGCCTTAAGTTTTCTCTGGAACTTGGCATCTGTACTACCTCCGACCAATGAGCCGGAAACATCCTGAGCAATACCGACGGAGTATATAAGCAGAAAGGCAATCATAATCAGGCACATAAACGGAACGCTGAATTCTTTGAAACTTTGATAATCTTGCCCTTCGTCAAAAAAGGCGGAATTATCTTTAATAACTTGTTCCATAGCCAATAGAGCCATAGTCATCATAATGGCAATAAACATCATAAAAGCTGCAGAATTCAGGATTGTGTAGAAACCAAAAGTTGCCCATTTTTTCGTTTGATCAAAAGCATAAGCCATAATTAAAAGCGGAAGCATAATCATCATAATGGTCATTTTGAAAATAGTATCAACAAGATAGAATACAAATCCAAGCTTTACAAAAGTGAAACAAGCTAAAATACATAAACCGATAAAGACAGGCATAATGCCGGGAGCAGCCATAACTTTAAATGATGCTGCATATCCTAGATTTAATCGTTCGTTAACAGCACAGATCATACAGTCCATCATTTGTTTAGGAGCTTCAGGGAAATTTACCAGATTTGCCGGCTGCATATCGGTAACGGTACAAACAACAGGTTGACCCAGTGACCATGTTTCTCCAAACAATGAAATTTGACCGGCTTTCCCTCCATTTGTGGATTTTGCCAAAATTTCGCTGCCGAATTCAAGAAAAGCATTGTAAAGAGGAAAAATAATCGAGTTCATCACAAATAACAGATTTTCTGTAGAAGATGCCAGTAATCCGCAAACAATACAGATAAATAATTTCTTTAGAATTTCCGTCCAGACCTCTGCCATGTTTTCTTCAGTAAACGAACTGACATGCTTGATTAAACGGAAAGACAGCCAAACAGCAAAGGCAATCATCATCATTGCCAGGGCTCCGCCGGTCAGTTTTGAATAGCTGCCCATGGCAACTTTACCCATTTCATTATATAATAAATCAACAACTCCCGTCTGCCAGCATTGACGTTGTTCCGCAGAATAAGTTTCTGCATCGCTTTCTGTCGAATCCCCCATGGTTCCCATGCTGTTTGTATCATTATTAGGGCTGCAGGCAGTAGCCATGAACACTACGGATAAAATAATCATCAGTAGTTTTAATAGCTTATTTATGTTCATGGCCGTTTTCATGATTTTTAGTCCTAATCTTTCTTGCCAAAAGTATAAGGGTCCCCGCCTAAAGCTTGATGAGCCTTAGCCATTGCGAAAGTACCGTCAACATCAAGAGATGCTTCATTAGCTTTTCGGCTTTGAATACTATCATATAAATGTTTATCACTTTCAGATAAGTCATTTGAATTTACGTGAGCTTTTTTACTAAAATCAACGTTTCCGACTTCATCAGTTTGATAAGAGAACCCTTGGCCTTTAATGCTTCGGCTGCTGGCATTTGCTTGTTCGGCACGTCTTACTCTATCAAAAATGGCTTGTCTTTGCTCATCACTGACTGTTCCGGCACGCATGCTTCCTTGTCTTTGCGAGCGTTGAATAAAACTATTTGCTTTATCCATAGTTGCCTTATCTTCCGGTGACAAATTCTGAGGAGCTGCTGAAGAGGTTGAAGAGCCTCCGCTACGTCCTGAAGAGGATTGAGATGTTCCGGAGTTTCCAGAAGAGCCTCCACTCTGTCCTGAAGAAGATTGAGATGTTCCGGTGTGTCCGGAAGAGCCTCCAGCACTTCCTCTGGTATCTCCTTGATTACCATTATTTCTTGGTGCAGCCTCTTGAGTCTGCTGTGCTTGAGAAGATGACGTTGGAGAAGTTGGCGGCGTGTTTGGTGACGTCGGTTTATTAGAACTCTGAGCCGTAGTAGATGCTCCGCCGGCAGCTCCTCCGGCTGCGGCTCTGGCTTTGCTTCCACCTGCGGCACCGCTGTTTTTGCCAAATCCCAAAGCTTTTCCGACAGAACCCAAAACTTTGTCTCTTCCGCGACGGAGAGCTGGAGTTACACCAGTTTTTTCACCAAGATAAGCAACCCCATGTGCTGTTAGCGATGTCGCTCCCAGACCTGCTTTGCCAACTCCAAGTGTAGCCGCTTTGGCACCGCTGGCAGCCAAACCACCGATTTGGGCCCCGTTATCGGCATATCCTCCGGCGGCCATCTTGCCGGCCAATTGTTCTGCCTGTCCACAAAGTTTGAAACCAAACAGACAGCAGGCAATAAGGATTAAGAAGCCTCCGAAACCTATATCTAATAAGTCTTGCAGAACTTGAACCTGATCACCATTTAAAGCGTCTTCAATAGCTTGGAAACCTCCTTTGCCTCCGGTTAATCCTTGTCCGATTAACTGTACATTAACACTGACAACCAAGCCTAGCATTACATAGGTAAAGAAGGAATTCATAAACATTTCCCAACCTTTTCCCGTATATGAACTGGTTGCTTTGAGTGGCCAGCAGGCAATAAGGAACGGCATTAAAGCTCCGACGATGCCCAGACGAACTGTGGCGTCAATGAGGTAGAATGCAAAAGCAAGAGAAATCAGCCATGAGAAACAGTAAATAAGTATTCCTTGGAACATCATGCCAAAATCCCAGAATTTAACAGACAAAACTTCTGTAGCTGCAGTGTGGCGGGCAACACACATAAGGCTTGAAGCGATAGTTTGCGGAACCGCAATTTCAGCTTGCACAGCCTTAATGAAACATAGAATCTTATTGCCTAAAGAGGATGGCAGAATGCCTCCGCTGACAACAACGCTGCCACAACTTTTTAACGTGGCATAGTTGTGTCCTTGTTCAAACAGCAACGATGAACCAAATTCTAATCCGGCGGAAAGAACCGGACTGATAATATAGGCATAAACACTGTCTATCTTTATCAACAAAACATAGGCAAAAAGAACTTTAAATGCTTGTCCCAATAATCCGGTAATGAACTTCGGACCATCCTGTTTTGTAAAGGAGCTGACCAGTTGAAGCACGGAAAAGGCAACATAAATGGCAAATCCGAGAAGAAGAACCTGAGCCATGATTGTGGCAAGCTTTGCCGCAGAGGCTGTTGTTATATCGTTTGCCGCATTGAAAATTACTTGGAATAACGGGCAGAAAAGACAACTTTGAGATTCTGACAGTTTTGCCGGCATCGGAATACAGCCTTTTGTTACGCCGGAAACAGAAACGATGGTATCTCCTTGTTTTTCAAACAAGAATTTTTTACCTGTTTTAGGATCGGTATAAACATACAATTCACCTTTGTTAACGGCACTAATATCTAAAGTTGTTTTTAGATTCTTTTTTAAATCATATAGCTCTTTTGTCATAGGTATTAATTTTTGTACAAAGGTAAGAAAATCTTTATAACCGTCTATAATATATTCTACAGCTTCACACACATTATCTGGACGGTCAGAAACTAATTTGTTCCATTTTTCTTTAGCTCCGGAACCGTTAAGTTTAACCAGATCAAGTCCCATGTTTCCTAACGTATTCCAGTCAAAAGAAGTGGCAAAAGAAGTTACTTCAGTATAAACACTATCTAGAAAAGCTAAACCATCATCTGTGGCATCCAAAAATTTTTTACCTGCATTTCTCCAGTTTCCATGCCAAATATCTTTAGCCATACCTTTCAGATTCTTTAAATAACTTTTTCCGTGATCTGAAATGGATGGACATCCAGCTTTCTGAAGTAATGTCAAATCTTGCTGAGCTTTTTTAAGTGCATCGTTAAATAGTTCTTCTGTACATGCCACAGGTTGTTTTAAAAAAAGCTCAGTATCAGTGCTTAGACCAATACTATCTCCTAATTTTCCCAAACCAGAAATAAAATCAGAAAGACCTTTCTTAAGCCCACATTTTGCCCACTCTCCAGCATTTACATATTTTAATGCACCGGCACCGCCCCCTTTGAATGAAAATGTGTTATAAGCCAGATCAAAGAGATCTTGAGTTTTTTTAATTTTTGCTTCCAACTCGTTTCTCTTTTGTATTTCCGCACTATAGTCCGCTTCCCCCGCTTTCTTGATGTATCCGGCTCTCATGTTTTTTTCAAACCATTGTATTTCTTTTGATTTTTCCTCAGCCCGCACAGTATTAGGAAGCGTCAGAGTGAAAGCTCCGAGAACCAGTAGAAGTATGATTTTAAGATTACTTATTTTCATCGTCGTCTTCCTTTTTAAACGGATTGCCAAGTACTTTTAATGCCGCAATCAGGACTATGATAACCAGAATAATGGAATAGAGGAGGGCGTTAGGGCTGGCAAACAAGCCGAATAAGTCAATATAATATGCTCCGATAAGGGCGATTATGATTCCTATATTAACTAAAAAAGCCTTCATTCTTTCCTCTCAGTTCCCAAACCCACTGGTTCATTCTAAAAATAGTGTACCATATAAAAGTAAAAAAATTTGTTACAGTTTTTTGATTTTTTACTCAAAAGTTCCTTTTTTTATAAAATTGATACAGGCATTTACGATTTTTTTGTTTTTAAACGGATTCCATATTCCGGTCTTAATATGGATAATTTCTTTGGCATGGTTCATCTTTGCCTCATTGGATGTCGGAAAAAACGATTTTAATTTTTGCGGAAGCAAATGAGCCAACCACATAAACGGACATTGCTTAGAGATGACGCCCACGTCAATATGACGCGGAAAAGGAGGAATCCGTGTTACATCTTTCTTGGAAATTTCAGAGATAACCGGCCCCAACAACCATCTGAAGAATTTGTATCTTCCTAATTTGGTTAAAAATGAACACCCCTGATTCGGCGGGGCAACTTCAACGATTCTGTTTATTTTTAGACGTTTTTGCCAGTTGGAATCAAGCGACATCAGTTTTTGCAGGATAATTCCGCCGATTCCCTTGGTAACAAAGGAAACTTCGGTAACATCTTCAAGATGTTCCAATAAAAATTCCAGTTGCCGAACATGCGATTCTATATCTTTCCTGGTCGAAGGATAATTAATAGCCGCAGCCATGTAGCCTTCTTCCAAAGCTTTTCTCCATAACGGTTTAAATATGTTTTTGGAGTCGCCGAGTCCGTGCAGCATAATAATCATGTGCCCCCTTTGGCGGGAGAGCTGATATATCTCTATATATTTGACAAACGCCCTGCGGCAGTCTTCGAAACCGCCTTCATGACGTTTAATGTCCCAGTTGTCAAGCAGCCGATATGTCTTTGAGCGGCAGTTTCGTTGGATTCGCCATTTTTGATAAAAGAAAACGTCTTCCCAGAATTGGCTCCCTCCTAATGTAAAAAAGTCGAATCGCATTTTATTTGCTCCTTTTTTTACCGTCCGATAACATTGGTATTTGGAATCGCTGTAATCGTAACGACGGTATCTGATCCGTCCTCAATAAGAATCTGAAGAGCCCGGTTGTTGCGGATGTATGTCATGTGGCTGACTCTGGCTCGAACGGTTGCCACTTCAATCCATTTAAATTTAGGCATTTCAGACATATAAAAGTCAAAAATCTGGCTAGGCTCATAAGGCGAGGTATATGTCAGGCTGCCAATCCAGTTTTCCCCGCTTCCTAAAGCTTTAGTGTCATTTAAATCAATATAAGCCTTATCAGGAAACGGAACGTCCGGAAAGTGAGCAAATGCAAGCGGAATCGCATTGCCGTCTACACCGTTTAAAATCGGCTTTTCTGAAGCACACGCCGAAAGTATTAAGCATAAAGTTATGGCTAAGATATTCTTTTTTAACATTTTTGTTACCTTGTGTTCGTTTCTTATTATGTTATATTGAAACCATAGTAACGCCATTAAGTTAAAAAAAAGGAAATATGTATCTAATATTTCCGGTCAAAAATAACGCATTAAATTTTCCTAAGTTTTCAATGAGTTATAAAAAAAGTGAAAAAAAATCGATTTTTTTTGATTTTTTGTGTTGACATCTGAGCGGGAGTGTCCTATAAACCCACTCACCGGCGACGAGCTGATAACGAATTGGTTTGTTGCTGGCGGTTATAATAAAAAGTGAATAAGAGAAAAGAAGAGGATACGCAGACGGTGAGTATCGGAAGATAAAAGAAGTCTGTGTATTTGAACAAAGGAACCAAGAAAATTCTTTTAAGTTAAAGTAGATAGACAGGATTAAATTTAA
>JAGAJR010000017.1 GCA_017626035.1 Alphaproteobacteria bacterium
AAGTGCAGGAAGAACAGGTAACTTCCGAGCCAGTACAGGAACAAGGCAGAGAGGAAGTTTCAGATACCGTATCAGCATCAGAACAGGGGGTGCAGGAAGAACAGGTAACTTCCGAGCCAGTACAGGAACAAGGCAGAGAGGAAGTTTCAGATACCGTATCAGCATCAGAACAGGAGGTGCAGGAAGAAGCAGTAATTTCCGAGCCAGTACAGGAACAAGGCAGAGAGGAAGTTTCGGACACCGTATCAGCACCGGAACAAGAAGTGCAGGAAGAACAGGTAACTCCCGAGCCGGTACAGGAACAAGGTAAAGAGGAAGTTTCAGATACCGTATCAGCATCAGAACAGGAGGTGCAGGTAAAACCTCTGACTGTTGTTGACAAATATTCAGACACTGTATCAGCTACTTCTGGTATAGACAATCGTCCTTCTGAAGAAGTGATACTAGATACATTGCTGAAAGAGGGAAAACTTACTAAAGAACAAGAAGATAAAATACTTGAAATGGCTATATTTATAGAAGAAAAAAGGGCTAATGATAAATTATTAGGGAAAGATGCCACAGATAACTATGCCGAACAGTTTCTTGATAATATTATAGAAAGCAAGGATTTTAATAATGAACAAAAAGATGTTGTGTTGAATGCTGCTGTTCAGGCCGAAAGTATGGAACTTAAAATTGCTAAGTTGAGAGGATGTGTGCCAGCAACTAAGCAGATAACACAAAAGCATAATGTATCTTCTTTAAATAAAAAACAAATGATCAATAATGCAGTAATTAAGGATAAATTTTATCGTGATTGATTAAAGTTTAGCATATTGTCTTTGTGATTATAAAATTGAAAGTAATGACTTCTAAAGGATAGTTTTGAGTTAAGCCCTTGACACGAGTTGTCAGAGGCTTTCTTTTTTATAAAACAAATTTTTATTGCGTTCCCGATAACTTTCGTCTAAAATCATTTCTGGAATTCAAATTATATTGTTTAACATTAAAATATTATTGGTATGAATCAAAATTGGAATTTAAATGACATTTTTGCTTCATTAGATGAAGCGAGTATTGTCAGCAAAGAAGCACTATCAATGTGTCAAGACTTTCGTAAAACTTACGAGGGAAAAGTCGCCTCTACGGATCAAATTTCTTTTCATGAATGTTTGGTCAGTTATGCTAACATCTGCACTTCCTTATGCGGTTTAGAGAGTTATGCGTATCTCGTTTGGTCAACCAACCTGAATGACAAGGCAATTTGTGCTTTCTACCAGAATACGCAAGACACCATCAAGAAGTGCAACAAGGAATTAGCTTTCCTTGAAGTGGAGATCTGTAAAGAGCTTGATTACTCCAAAGTTGTTTTTCATGATGATTGGATTGATCTTGGTTTTAAGGCATGGCTTGAGAAGTGCCTGAAGTTTAAGCCGCACACACTTTCAAGCGAGCTGGAACAACTCTTCTGTGATTGTCAGGCTGTTGCTGACTACTGGGTACGCCTTTATAACGAGGAGCGTGCCAAGTTTTCGATTGAGGTGCGTGGACAGGAGTATAACGAAGGTGAGTTGCTTGAACTCTACAATTCGCAAGATGTTGCTTTGCGTGCCGAAGCCGAGGCAAAACGTATGGCATGGTATGAACAGCGGCAAGAGTTATTTGCTCTCATTTACAATGCTTTGTTGCGTAGCCGTGCGATTGCCCAAGAGTGGCGACATTACAGCTATCCTGCTGAGAGAGCAAATTTGTGCAATGACATCAATAGCGATGATCTGGCCAAGTTGGTTGATACGTTTGCCCGAGAAGATTCTCCGGCACGAGCTTTAGCCCACCGATATTACGCCCTCAAGGCGAAGATATTGGGTGTTGACAAGTTACCGTATCAGGATCGTTTGGCTCCGTATCCTCTTGAAGAAGAAGGAGCACATTATACGGTAGAAGAAGCCAAAGAGTTGATCTTGAAGACGTTTACCGAATTTTCTCCGGAGTTTGCCAAGATTGCCGAGATGTTCTTTGATAAGGACTGTATCGATTTCTATCCGCATGAGGGTAAGGCTGACGGGGCTTATTGCATGGAAATGCCGGTTGGTTTTCTACCACGTGTGTTCGTCAATTTTAACGGCTATGTCGAAGATGTTGATACGCTGGCACATGAGCTTGGACATGCCGTGCATGAGTACGTCAGTAAAAAATACGGCGAACTCGGGCGTGAAAAGTCATGTGCACAGGCTGAGACGGCATCAATTTTTGCCGAACAGCTGGTGTTCAATGCCTTGCTTAAGGCGGAAAATAATCCGAAACGCCGTTTTATCTTGCTGGCCAAGCACATTGAGGAGACAATTGCTACGACCTATCGCCAGATAGCGTTCCACCGCTTTGAGGATATGGCACATAAAGAACGTGCTAACGGCGAAGTTTCAGCACAGAAGTTGCAAGAGATGTTTAAGTCTGCTATGGACAATTATCTCGGGCCGAGTGTTGAGACAAAAGGTGTTGACTTCATCTGGGCCGGTATTCATCACTTCTTCGAGTATGACTTCTACGTTTATTCTTATTGCTTCTCGTGTTGTGTGGTTAACTCACTTTATGAGGTGTATAAGTCGGGAACTGTAGAGAATTTTGCCGAGAAGTACATAGAAATGCTGACCGACAGCGGTATCGAGAACTATCGTCAGGCTCTGGCTAAGTTTGGCATAGATGCTTCAAGTCCGACTTTCTGGGAAAATGGTATGCACTTGTTTGAGCAGGAAATGACTGAGCTGGAAGCATTGACTGAACAGATTATGCAAAAATGATTTCATTAAAAAAGGAATGGTTTTTACCATTCCTTTTTTTGCATCCTTCGGTTCTTAGTTGATTTATCGATTCAAATACATACAATTCCTGCTCCTTTTTTATGGTGGGGCTTGGCTAGCAATTCACGAACAAAAATTATACTTATTTTATTTAAAATCTAAAACCCATGTATTCTGAATTTCATTTAGGTAATGCAAATCAGCTTTGATAACTTTTTTGTATTTTTTGAGAACATTTTTATCTAGATATTTACTTTTAAATTTTTTATCCGAGATAATTCTGGTATAGTAGATGTTAGTAACGTGCATAACTTTATTGATACGTCTGATTGCATTTAAAACATGGTCTTTAAGCAAATCATCCGCTTTATAATACTTAATCAAAAACATATTAACATTTAATAAGCTGACATAAATCTTAGCTGTAACTTTAGGAAGGAATGTAAGTATATTGTATAATTGATAACGATAATCTTTTGAGAGATAATCAATCTCCCGAGTTAATATCTCATTGTCATTAATTATATAATCAATATCTTCTTTAACGTATGTCAAAATCTCATATAATTTAGGAGAGATTTTAGCAATAAAACCATAATTATCTAAATTCAACTGTGCCGTAGTTAAAGAGATAGGAATTTCATACCCTGATGTTTTCTTTGAGATACCTTTAATTTCTGAAAGAATATTATTGTAATAACAACAGACCGTTTTAGCGGAGATATTTAAATCATATAACAATTTTATAAGAAGAGCTCTTTCTTCCGAATGCAACTTTGTATTTTCTTTATGAGAGCTTAGTTTATATGCTGTCCAAGAACCAAAACCAGCACCTAATAACGGCATAAAAAAATCTTTCCAGTTCATTATTTTAAAAAGTTCAAATATTTTTGTGTAATCAATATCCATTAGTAGTCTCACGTAATATGTAATCTAAAGAATATTTAAGTACAGTTGTTAATCAATTACAAGCTTTTTGAATAATATTTAAACATCTCGTCCCTATAGTTACAATGTTAAAAAAATCCGTTGTCCCAAATCATTAAAAAAATCTCTGCCATTATCATTGACAGAGATAAATTAAACAAAATATTTTTTAACACCCAACAGCTATCTATTCATACTATTGGAATAATGCAATCGCTTAAAACGCCAGTCTTAATGATTGGCGTTTTCTTTTATGGAAAAGAAATTTCCTACTGAAAAAAGTTAGCTGCGTCCATCAACCTCTATATAAAGAAGGCCCGATTACAATATTGTCATAAAATTTCCACTAATGGAGCACAGAAAACAACCTCGTGCGTAACTTTTTAAATAATATCCAAACATCTGGTCCTTGTAGTCATTAAGTTGGAAATGGCAGTTTTTATATTTATCTGTCCCGAAATATATCCAAACATAAAATTCAATTAAGTTTTTGAAAAATAAAGAAATATAGACAAACGAGTTCGTAAACATCTCCCAAAATCTGATTTTGAAATTTGCAACTTCCGAACTCGTCTAATCTATTGATTTATAAAAGAAAAACAGCTCCTGCAATAGGAGCTGTTAACTATGGTGGGCCCAGATGGACTCGAACCAACGACCAGACCGTTATGAGCGGCCTGCTCTAACCAACTGAGCTATAGGCCCATAGAAAAAAATAAATTTTTGTTAGGGCGGTTTGCCTTATTTATAATAATTAAGAGCAGGGCCTGAGTCGCTTCGTAAAATTCGGTTGTTAATCTCATTCCAACTGAGCTATAGACCCGTATTTAACAGGGATGAAAATAGGATAATTGTTTTTGATAGTCAAGTGCTTTTTCTTTTTTGTGTGTTTTACTTAATTCGAAATAATTTATTGATGTGTTTTTTGTTTGATGATAAAAACTTTATATTAGAGGAGATGGTAAAATGTTGGATTTGGGTATTATGAATTTTGAGAAATTTTCCCTTCCTGAAAAGATTGCGGGTGACCGTTTGATTTTGCTTAGGAGAGGGCATGAACATGATGAAGAATTGTTTAAGTTGATAGATGGTTCCAGAGAATTTCTTCGGCGTTTTTTGTTTTGGGTGGATGATACCAAAACAGTAGATGATGTTAAAACGGTTACGGATATTTTCTCAAGAAATTGGGATGAACAAAATTCTTTTGAATATGTTTTTCTTGACAAACAAACCGGAAAAATGGTCGGAGCAGGGGGAATTCATACGATTTCGTATATGAACAGAATGGCGGAATATGGCTATTATCTTGACCAAAAAGCAGTTGGTAACGGTTATGCAAGTGAATTTGTGCGTTTGATGGAGAAAGAGCTTTTTTCAAGAAAGATACACCGTTTGGTTATTGAATGTGATGAAGACAACAAAGCTTCTGCAAGAGTGGCTGAACGAAACGGCTTTGTTTATGAAGGACGCTTGCGAGATGCCAAGTTTGCATATGGCGGTTTTCGTAATGAACTTGTGTATGCAAAAATTAATTCATATTTATTTTGAGTGTTGAATGTAGATTTTTTGAAAAAATATGTTGACAGTTTTGATTTATTTTATATTTTAGGTTCAAACAAAAGTTTGTTGATATATTTATTATGGGGGTATAGCTCAGTTGGGATGGCTAAGTAAAAACAACACTTGTGTTGTTTTTGTCTGTAACATCTTGACTACCTTGATTGAACAAGGGAGCGGTAGCGACTGCAGAGCAATTTAGGTACTCAAGGCGTTTGAACAAACGCTCGTTTTTAATAAGTTATTATGGGGGTATAGCTCAGTTGGGAGAGCGTTTGAATGGCATTCAAAAGGTCAGCGGTTCGATCCCGCTTACCTCCACCAAAAAAACACCGCAATAGGCGGTGTTTTTTTTGTTTCGGTAGCCAATCAAACATCGCAAGGCTCGTTTTCTTGGAAGCGGGTCCCCTTAGAAACATAGGTTCACTTCGTTTGCTGTCGCTTCACTTGTTTACCAATGTTGTCTAAGATTTTGCAGACAAAAAAGTAAAGCATTTTGCTTTTTTGCTTAGCAATTACCTCCACCCGGGTCAAGATCAGCAGAAACATGAAAGTTAAGGGGCTATCTTGCATTTGATAAAGTTTTTTGTTATGTTTAGCTCCGTTAATTCAAAATAGGTTGAAAAATGTCCGGAGAGAAAATTTTACTTTTATCCTGTTGTGCTCCTTGTTCTTGTGCCGTTATTGAAAAAATGGCGGAAGCTAAGGAAAATTTTTCCGTTGTTTTTTATAATCCGAATATTCGTCCAGAAGCTGAATATCGTAAGCGTTGTGATGAAAACAAAAAAGTTTGTGATTTATATCATGTCCCGTTTATTGAACTGGAATATGACAATCCGCGTTGGTGCCGTTTGACGGAAGGTTTGGAAGAGGAGCCGGAGAGGGGACGTCGGTGCAGTATTTGTTTTTATATGCGATTGAAAAGAGTTATGGAATATGCTCGGGAAAACGGTTTTGATGCCGTGGCTTCCGTTTTGGGTGTTTCCCGTTACAAGAATCTGACTCAGGTAAATGAAGCCGCTTATAAGGCTTCGGTGGAAACCGGTGTGCCTTATGTTGAAATAGAGGGACGGAAAAACGGAATGCAGGAATTGCGTAACCGTTTGATAAAAGAGTTAAATTTATATAATCAGGATTATTGCGGCTGTAAACCCCGTAAAAATAGTTTATAAAATAGACAAAAAACACTTGCATTCTTATAAATTATTGTCTAAGCTTTCTATCAAGTGATAAGTAAAGCTATGTTAAATTTTTTAATTTCTAAGAATTATGTTTGAAAAGATTATCATTGCCTGCAGCAATGAGGAAAAAGTCAGCGAGCTCAAGGAGCTTCTCAAAGGTCTCGGAATCGAAGCTGTTTCAGCTAAAAGTATGAAGATTCCCGGTGTTGAACGTCTTGGCAAGAACCTGCACGAATGCGGTGCCCTGTTTGCCCAGCAAATTGCCGATGAAACAGGATTCCCCTGCATTACGGAGGATTCGGGCATCAGCGTTTCGGCTCTCGGCGGTAAACCCGGTCTTTATGCTCAGGGATATCTCAAAAACGGTAACTATTCTCTGGCAATGAAGATGGTTCTTGCGGAGCTTGAAGGAATCCAGAGAATTTCGGAACGGAACGCGGTATTTACCTGTGTTCTTACCCTGGCAACACCTTGTCAGGACGGACGTCAGACCATAGAATTCTTTCAGAGCAGTATTTCGGGATGCGTTCCTTTCGAAATCAGCGGAACGGGTATCGGTTTTGAGCCCATTTTCATTCCTGACGGTGCCTACAAGGTTTTGGCCCGTATGGATGCGGAAGAACGTCAACGTTACTGCCACCGCTGTAAGGCATTGAACAAGCTGATTGATTACCTCAAACAGCAACAGTCCTAATCTAAACACAAAAAAATTATTTTTTGGGGAGCTTCGGCTCCTTTTTTTTATTTAAAAAATTTACAAAAAATGACAAAACCTCTTAATCAATGTTGACAAACGGGTAGTTTTTTTATAAGACACAGATCAGAGATCGTTAACACTATGTTTTATAATTAAACTAAATTACTATGAAGCAATTCAAGTTGGAAAATGGATTGACTCTGGTTGTCGTGCCGAAAAACAACCAAGGGAATGTGACGGTTTCCGTTTCCGTCGGGGTGGGACACAATAATGAGACTGTGGAAACACTCGGTCTTTGTGCCCTCTATGAAAGTGTTCTTCTGAAACAGGCTTTCGGAATACAGGCAATGTACGGAGGAACAATTACTACGTTCATTACCGATACCGAAGTCGGTATGCTGGAACAAGTGTTCGATGAGATGGCGAAACTTATCGTTTGTCCCAATCTGGATCAGGAACTGGTAGATGTCGCTGCGGCAGATATTGTCCGCCACACGAAAGACATGGCTCCGCTGGTTCGCCGCCAGTTGAAACTCTTGTATAAGCATACTGCCTATGCCAACGACAAAATCGTATGGGATACGCGGTCGTACATCAACAGCGTGCAAGGGTTCAAAACGAAGAATCTGCAAAAGCATCATGACCGCTACTATGTCGGAAAGAATCTCGTTCTGGAGGTTTCCGGCGGAGGAATTGACTGTGAAGAAGTTCTGGAGCTGGCGGATTTGTACTTCGGGAGTATTCCCGCAGGCAAAAAGAATCCTGCTCCCAAGCATTTCTACACTGGCGGTTTCGCCCAAATTCCGGCAGAGCAGATGCAAATGCTTCTGTTCGGATGGGATGTTTCCGATCTTTCCAATGTCAGTGAGGCCAATGTGATGATGCATATGCTTCGCGGCCGTCTGGAGAGAAGTTTTTCGGGAACAGATGTTGCTTTCGGGGTTAAAATCGCCGGCTACTATGGCCGCCGTTCCCTGCAGATTTCCGTTCAGACACAGAACACCCCGTTGAATCAGTGTATCGACGTGGTGACTGAGAACGTAAAACGTCTGAAAGGAACTCTGGCGAGCGACCGTCGTCTTGAGTCATCCCGCAATCTGGCCATGGCTGAGAAATTGTTCCTTTTCGAACGTCCGATTGAAGGGGCGTATGAAATCGGCTGGCAAATTCTTGGCCGCGGGGATATGTACAGTGTTCAGGAACGTATTTCCTCAACCTGGAAGGTAACCGCCCGCGATGTTCAGGAAATTGCACAGCATATTTTTGCTCGAAAACTGACTCTGGTCGCGGCGGCAAATGAGCCTCTGTATGATTATGAGGATGTGTGCAACAAGATGTGATTTTCGGCTAAAGAGAAAAATTGAAGAACTAAGGGGTGTTCCGTTTACGGACACCTCTTTTTTTGTGTAAAAACGTTAGGATTGTTGACCAATACGCCCTTTAGAATTTATAAAGATGCAGAGAAGGAGAAAAATATGCCTGATTTTAAAATTGAAGACAGTTTGGGCGGCATTGTCGCCGGGGTTGACGAAGCAGGGAGAGGCCCCTGGGCCGGACCGGTCGTGGCCGGAGCGGTTGTTATTCTGGACAGGAATCTGGATGCCGAACTTTTGAATGGTTTGGATGACTCGAAAAAACTTTCAGCCAAAAAAAGAGAAAAACTTTATAATCTCTTGTTTGAAGAAGAAAAAAACGGCAAGGTGGCTATCGGTATCGGAGAGGCGTCCGCGGAAGAAATTGACGCGTTGAATATTTTACAGGCAACATTTTTAGCAATGACCCGGGCGGTCGAAAAACTTAAAGCAATACCTGAAATTGCGATTATAGACGGTAATCAAAATCCTAAAAAATTTCCATGCCCGTCTAAAACAGTTGTGAAAGGCGATGCCAAATCAATGTCTATTTCCGCGGCCTCAATTGCAGCAAAGGTTTACAGAGACCGCTTGATGTCTGAATTGGCTGAGAAATATCCTTATTATGGTTTTGAAAAGAATGCCGGTTACGGAACCAAAGCTCATATAGAAGGATTGAAAAGTTACGGAATTATTCCTGAACATCGAAAATCTTACAAGCCGATACAAGCTTTTTTGAAATAACAAATTTAATGCCTTGGATTTCAAGCAGTTGTTTCTTTAATTGCGGAGACCGGAACTTTTTTTGTTTGTTGTTAATAAATTTATAACTATCTTTCCACCATACTGAGTTCATCAGAAAAATAAACCTTAGAAAGCGGTTGCATAATGAGCAGTATCCAAACAAAAACTATTCTCAATACAATTATTAATGATGATTGTATTAAAATAATGAATGAAATGGAAGAAAACTCAGTTGATTTAATCTTTGCGGATCCTCCTTACAACCTTCAGCTCGGCGATGCGTTGACACGTCCGGACAATACAAATGTCAGCGGCGTTTATGAGGAGTGGGACAGCTTTGAGAGTTTGGCCGCCTATGACAACTATACCAGAGAATGGATGACTGCCGCCCGCCGGATTTTGAAAGACGACGGAACAATTTGGGTAATCGGTTCTTATCACAATATTTTCCGTGTCGGATATATTTTGCAGGATTTGGGTTTTTGGATTTTGAACGATATTATTTGGAACAAAACTAATCCGATGCCGAATTTTAAGGGAACGCGTTTTACCAATGCCCATGAAACCTTGATTTGGGCGGCCAAAACGCCAAAAGCCAAGTATACGTTTAATTATGAAGCAATGAAGGCTTTGAATGAAGATACGCAGATGAGAAGCGATTGGCAGCTTTCTTTGTGTACGGGAAAAGAGCGTTTGAAGGGTGAAGACGGAAACAAACTTCATCCGACGCAAAAACCTGAAGCTTTGCTTTACAGAGTGATTATGTCTTCGTCAAATGTGGGCGATGTGGTTTTGGATCCGTTTTTCGGAACGGGCACGACCGGTGCCGTGGCAAAAAAACTCGGCCGTAATTTTATCGGAATTGAGAGGGATGCCGTTTATGTTAAAGGGGCTCAGGAACGCATTGACGCGGTAGAAAAGGTTTCTAATGATTTGTGCCTGGAGTTCAGTTCGAAAAAACGCCAGCCGCGTATTCCGTTCGGAGCGGTTGTGGAACGAGGTCTGCTTAATCCGGGAGATATTTTGTTTGACGCCAATAAAAAACATTGTGCAGCTGTTCGTTCGGACGGAACGGTTAAAAGCGAAAAAATGGAAGGCTCCATTCATCAGGTCGGGGCGGCCGCTCAAAATGCTCCGGCATGCAACGGCTGGGTTTATTGGTATTATGAAGACGCGAAAAAAGGGCTGGTATGTATTGACGAACTTCGCCAACAGGTGCGTCAGGAAATATACGGAGAGTGAATTTGATAAACAAAAAAGCGGCCTGGTTGAAAAATCAGGCTTCTTTTTTGCCTAACCAGGACATAAACACAAAAAATGTGTTGTAAAAGAACGGAAAAATCAGTATAAAAAGATAATTTAAAAAATATGCTTGGATTTTAAATAATTAAATGCAGAAATGGGTAAAGAAAAATAATAAATCGGCTAAGCCGGCAGTGCTGAAAAACGAAGATAAAATTCAGCGTAACTATGCCGCCATTGATTTAGGGACGAACTCCTGCCGTCTGGTTATCGCATCGCCGACACCGGCCTCGTTTCGCATTGTTGAAACCTTTTCCCGTATTACCAGACTGGGAGAGGGGATTATTCAGGATAACGAACTTTCGCGTCCGGCCATTAAGAGAACCGTTGCGGCTTTAAAAGTTTGTGCCGGGGTGTTGGATGAATATGCCCCGATTTACCGTTCCCGTTTTGTGGCAACGGCCGCTTGCCGCAGAGCCAAAAACAGTGCGGAATTTTTTGAGGTGGTAAAGCGGGAGACCGGATTAAATTTGGAAGTTATTTCTTCGAAGGAAGAATCACGTTTGGCTGTGGTCGGCTGTGTTCCTTTGCTGAACAGAAACATTAAACGGACACTGGTGTTTGATATCGGCGGCGGTTCTACGGAAATTTCTCTGGCCAGAATTACCAACAGCGGAAAAACTTTTATTGAAGGTTTTGTATCATTGCCTTATGGGGTGGTTACGATTTCGGAAGCGTTTCCGGCCAAAGATATGACCACTTTGGCGTATAACACGATTATTGAACGGACGCATAAGCTTCTGAAAGATTTTGATGAGAAATACGGCATTTATGAGGCAATAAAAAATCAGGAAATTCAGATTATCGGAACTTCGGGAACGGTTACCGTTTTGGGGGCGGTGCATTTGAATTTGCCGCGTTATAACCGTTCGGCGGTTGACGGTATCGCCATTACCAAGCAGGATATTGACCGGGCAATTGCCAAAATCAAACGGTTGGGCGACGAAGGACGCAAGAAACATCCGTGTATCGGAGCTCAGAAAGCCGATTTGACCATGGCGGGATGTGCCATTATTGAGGCTCTGTGTTCTTTTTGGCCGATTGCCGAAATTACGGTTGCCGACCGGGGCATTCGCGAGGGAATTTTACTGGATATGATGCATAGCAAGCCAAACCAACCGTATTCTCCGCATAAAAAGAAAAAATTTCATCATCCGTATCATCGTGATAACCGTTTTAAACCTGCGGATAAAAACAGGAGCAAGAATAATAATGACAAATGAATGTTATGCCGCTATTGATTTGGGAACGAATTCCTGCCGTCTGGTTATTGCCGACAATAAAGGAAATTATCTTTATAAAGATACCGTGGCAACCCGGTTAGGCGAGGGAATGTATGCTCAAATGAAGTTTACGGACGAGGCTGTTGACAGGGGCATAAAGTGCTTTTGTGATTATAAGCGGGAAATGGACAAGTATGGGGTTTCCAAATATCGGGCAATTGCCACGGCTTCCTGCCGGATGGCGTCCAATGGTTTGGATTTTGTTCGTCAGGTTAAGGAAAAGACAGGAATTGAGATTGAGGTTATTGACGGTTTGGAAGAAGCTCGGCTGAATCTCAAGGGAGCTTTGCAGAATGTGAAAGGAAAATCCGAGTATGTCGTTGTTTATGATTTGGGCGGCGGTTCTACGGAAATTACGTTGGCAACCAATGAATCCGACCCAAAAATCATTTACAGTGTTTCTATTCCCTGGGGAGCAAGAAATTCCAGTGAAGCTTTTGACTTGGTGGAATATTCCGATGAACGGGCTGAAAAATTGAGGAATGAAATTGCCGGATATGTTCGGGAGTTTGTTGAGAAATCACATCTGAAGGATTATGAAGGCAAGGTGTGTTTTGTGGCAACGTCCAGCACTCCGTTGCGTTTGATAAGCAAAATATATGCTTTCGGGGAGTTTGACCGGGAAAAGGCCGATGGATGCAAAGCTTCCCGCAAGCAGTTTGACGAAACAATTGCGTCCATATACAAAATGAGCCGTGTTCAAATGGCCGAAGATGTTTATATCGGCGAAAAAAGGTCGTTTATTTTTGTTCCGGCCTGTGTCATTTTTAAGACAATTTATGACGGATTAGGCGTGGAGGAGTTAACCGCCTCGTTAAAGAGTGCCAAAGACGGAATTATTGAAGAATTGGTGGAGAAATATGGCAAAACTGACTAAATCGGCAAAAGAGGTTCGCGGCCGCCATATGTTGACGGTGCGGGTCAAAACTTCCAAATATCGGGACAAGTCTTCCAATCGTTGGCTGGAAAGACAATTGAATGATCCGTATGTAGCGGAATCCAAACGTTTGGGGTATCGTTCCCGGGCGGCATTCAAACTGATTCAGCTGGATGAAAAATATAAGTTTTTGGGCAAAGGAAAGACTATTGTCGATTTGGGATGTGCTCCGGGAGGCTGGACACAGGTTGCCGTCCAACGAAACAAAGGAACCGGACAGGTAGTGGGAATTGATATTTTGGAAACGCAGCCGGTGTCCGGGGCGACAATGATTTGTCAGGATTTTACGGAAGCGGATGCGGCGGATAAATTGAAGGCATTGCTTGACGGAAAAGCGGATATTGTGATGAGCGATATGGCTGCCAATACGACGGGACATCAGCAGACGGATCATTTGCGGACTATCGGTTTGGTAGAGTTGGCATACGAATTTGCAAAGGAAGTTTTGGCTGACGGCGGAATTTTTATTGCCAAAGTTTTTCAGGGCGGAGCGGAAGGTTCGCTTCTTGCCGATGTGAAGAAAAATTTTAAGAAAGTATCGCATTGCAAGCCGGACGCAAGCCGTCAGGGATCGCCGGAAACTTATTTGGTGGCAATGGGGTATAAAGGTTCTGACGGAAAAGAACAGGGATAATTTATGCTTAACAAACATCTTGCTGAGAGAGTTTTATTAAAAGCCTTGTCAACCGGTGGGGATTTTGCCGAACTTTATGCCGAAAATTCCCGGATGACATACTTGTCCATGGGCGACAATAAAATTGACGGAGCGTCCTCCAATCTGCGTTGCGGAGTAGGTATCCGGGTTTTCAAAGATGTGTTTTACAGTTATGCGTATACCAATGATCTTAGCGAGGCAGGCTTATTGAAAACAGCGGAAAAAGCGGCTGCCGCAGTTTCTGGGAACGAATTAATCAAAAACATTAACTTGACTGGTTATCCTTTTGAAAATAATCACAAAACATTAATAAATCCAGAAAGCGTAAAAGCCGGAGAAAAGGTGGAAATTTTACGTCGGGCTTCTGCGGCGGCTTATCGGGAAAGTTCAAAAATCCGCCGAGTGGATGCCGGGTTAAGTGATAAAATTCAGAATGTGTTAATTGCCAATTCGGACGGATTGTGGGTTGAAGACACAAGAATCCGCACGCATTTTAATGTATCTGCCATGGCTGAAGACGGAGAAGAAAAATTTTCTTTGGGAAAAGGTTTGGGTGGTTTGCAAGGGTTTGAATTTTTTCAGACCGTTAATGCGGAAGAAACAGCCCGTTTTTGTGCCAAAAGTGCCGTGGAAATGCTTACTGCGGAAAATTGTCCGGCCGGAAGAATGCCGGTGGTGGTAGCTCGTGAAATCGGCGGAATTTTGTTTCATGAAGCTTGCGGACATTCTTTGGAAGCAACATTGCTGGCAAAAAATGCTTCCGTTTTTAACGGCAAACTCGGACAGCAGATTGCCAGTCCGTTGGTAACGCTGGTGGATGACGGGACACTGCCGAACTTGTGGGGTTCTTCCAATGTGGATGATGAAGGAAATAAGACCCGGCGGAATGTTTTGATAGAAAAAGGCGTTTTGAAGGGATATCTGATTGATCGGTTTAACGCTCGGAAAATGGGAATGGATGCAACCGGCAGTTCGCGGCGTGAATCTTATAAAATCGCTCCGACTTCCCGAATGAATAATACTTATCTTCTGGCCGGAAACAGCAAACCGGAAGAGATTATCGCCAATACGGAAAGAGGCGTTTATGTAACGATGTTCGGCAACGGTTCGGTTAATCCGACATCGGATGATTTCAATTTTCAGGTGAAACAGGCTTATTTGATTGAAGACGGGAAACTTACCAAACCGGTCAAAGGGGCAAAACTTATCGGAAAAGGGGCGGATATTCTGCCAAAAATTGATATGGTCGGGGATGATTTGGGCATCCATGGCGGAGGGCATTGTGGTTCGGTTTCCGGTTATGTTCCGGTTTGCCACGGGCAGCCGACGCTCAGAGTGGCCGAAATGATTGTCGGAGGGCAAAAATAATGAACATTGAAGCTTTCATCGACAGATTGTTTGAATATGCCGAAGCCAGAGGGCTGAAAGAGTATCAGGTTTCTTATGCAAAAAATGAAAACAGTGATATTCAGGTTTTTAATCAGGAAATTTTCAAACAGAGCGACAATACGCTGATGGTCTTGAGTTTTGCCGTTCGGGTCAATGGTAAAATAGGACGTTTTACGACAGAGAGATTTGACATTGAAGATGTTAAAAGGGTTGTTGACGAAGCGGTTGCCAACGCTGAGATTATGGAATGTGATGAAGAGTTTTTCTTTTATGACGGAGCAGGAAACTATCCGATGGTGGTTAAACATCGGCCGCAAGTTGAACGATTGGAAAAGTTTGATAAAATTGCTTTTCTCAAACGGTTGGAAAAAGAGACTTATGTTGCGGACAAAAGGGTTAACAAAGTAATTTCCACTCAGTATTACAGTTCTTTAAGCCAAGCGATTATGAGAAACTCACTAGGTTTAAATCTGAAAGACGAAACTATCAGGGCGGGAGCTTATGTTTACGCTTCGGCTCAAAACGGTTCGGAAGTGAAAACATACGGCGACGGCGTTTGCTTTGACAAGGAAGAAGATTTTAATTCCAAACGGTTGGCCGAAAAGGTGGTAAAAAAGCTGGTGTCCCGTTTGGGTGCGGAAAACACGTTTTCCCGCAAAGCTCCGGTTGTTTTTGAAAATAAAGTTTTTGCCTCGATTTTGGGGAGTATATACGGTATGTTTTCAAGTTATGCCGTGGATACGGGAAAATCAAAGCTGGCCGGAAAAATCGGCGAATTAATCGCTTCCCCGAAAGTGTCGATTATTGACAATCCATGGCTTGAAAACGGCTTTGCAACTTCGGCGTTTGACAGTGAGGGTGTGCCGACACGGTATAAAGAATTGGTTAAAGACGGTGTGCTGCAAGGGTTCTTATATGGTTTGAGCATGGCACACAAGCATCATACGCAATCTACCGGAAACGGTACCGGAGGGTTAGGCAGCCGTGTGTTTAATTTTTATTTGAAAAACGGGACTTGTCCGCGTGAGGAATTGCTGCGTAAGCTCGGCGACGGTGTTTATATTGACAAGTTGAACGGGTTGAGCGGCAGTATCAGTCTGGTTTCCGGAAATTTTTCAATGGGTGCGGAAGGTTATCGGGTGACAGACGGAAAATTAGGGGCGTACTTGAATCAGTTTACCATTTCAGGAAATATTTATGATGTGCTTAAAGATATTGAAGAAATCGGGGATGATTTGGATTTTGACTGTTCGCCTTTGGGTTCTCCCTCTGTTTTGGTAAAAAATATAACTGTCGCCAATAATTAGTTGACAAATTTGTCTAAAAAAGATATTTTAGTTGTAATTCTATTAAGCATTATCACTAAATTTATCTATAAGCCTATGTTTAAAACAGCCACTGAGATTCAGGTGAATGACAGTATCCTGGCTCAAAAGAAAAAGATTTGTTACAAAGATGTTCTTGCCGTGGTAACGGAAACCTTAAGGGAGCGAAAATTTTACATTCAAAACGTTTCGTTGGTTTGGTTAAGGTTTTCGCAAGAGGTTGAGCCGTTTGTCCATTGCAGAAGTCCGCGAACAGACGGGTTCCATGCCGGTTATTTTCTGGATTTGCGTCCTTATGAAGGGAACGTGATATTCGGATTTTATCAGCCGTTTTCCGGAAAAGTTTATATCATAGAGAGCAAGTGTCTCTGCGATGCGGAAGCGGTTGTCGGCAATTTGCAGTTTCCGCTGGCTTTTCGAAAAACGCAGACAAGACGGACGTCGAACGAGTATTTTGACGTTAAACGGTTGTCCCGGTGCTTCAAAGTTGGTCGGAAATGTTTCTCCTTCAATTATGTGCTGACGGCATGTGAAGACAGGGAAGTTGTGAAAACCGTGGTTTCCACGCCTTCGTCTTTGGCGGAAGACGCCTTTTATGAAGAAGAGATTCTTACGGACATACAGCGTAACAGCCCGATGTTTTTTAATAAATTTTATCAAATTTGAGTTATGTTTCTAGAAATTTTCCGTGACAGCATCGCTGTCAATTGGAAGTCTCTCAAGGGAAAGACTTTCATTACCGAGGATGATTTGGCCGAGGCCATTGCTTCTTGGTTGCTAATCGAGAAAAAGTATGTCTTCGTTCAGTTCGAAGGCTTGTATGAAACGAAAGCAAACCATGATGAAATCAACCTGTTGGTTGACAAGGTTTATCATACTTTGTGGCAGATTTCCGGAGAGTATTATCTGCTGTGCGTTTCAGAGAAAGGACCTTCTCTGGTGCACGCGGATATTTACCAAGGGGCGGTCGACAGGGACAAGATGTGTTTGCAGCCCGGTATCTATAATTTGGTTGAAATGGACAAGCTCCCTTATAAGGGACGTCTCTATCTGAAAAATGAGATAATCTGATTTTTCCAAATTGGGATAAAGAGACAAAAAACCTTGAAAGCGTTGTTGCTTTTGAGGTTTTTTGTTTATATAGTAAATGAAAATTATGACAACAAGGGATTTTTCATTATGCAGAAAGCCGCTCAATATCAGGCTGTGTTGGAACTTCTGGCGGAGATTTTCAAAGACAAGTTTCCGGCGGACAATATTATTAACGCTTATATGCGTGAGAGGAAATACATCGGCTCGAAAGACCGGCGTTTTGTGACGGAAACCGTGTGGAAAATTATTCGCAACCGCAGAAAACTGACATTTGACGCGGGAAGCGACGATGTCCGCAAGATATTGATGACATATTTGCAGGATGAAGATTTGGATTTGATTTTCGGCAACGGGGAGTATGCTCCGGCAGCGTTAAGCAAAGAAGAAAAAAACTGGCTGAAGCATAAAAACGAAGAGGTTTATCCGGCGGATGTGGAAGCTGAATGTCCGAAGTGGCTGTTTGAAAAAATTAAGGATATGGCTTTGCTTAAGTCTTTGAATGAGCCGGCGACTGCGGATTTGCGGATTAATGCCGGGTGCCGGGGCGATGTGATAGACAAGCTTAGAGGAGAGGGATTATTTTTTGCTCCGACGGTTTATTCTCCAATCGGCATCCGTTCTACGGAGAGGGTAAACCTTAACAACTGCATTGCATATAAAGAGGGATTGATTGAGGTTCAGGACGAAGCTTCCCAGCTGGCGGCTGTTCTGAGTGATGTGAAACCTGAGCATAAAGTTATTGATTATTGCTGCGGGGCCGGCGGTAAAACGCTGACGATTTCTTTTTTGATGCAAGGGAAAGGTAAAATCTATATTCACGATATCAACAAAAATCGTTTGGAAGCAATTAAAGAACGGGCGGAACGGCTGAATGTCAAAAATATAGAAACGGTTTCCGGAGTGAGAGATGATGATTATTATGACCGTTTTATTGTCGATGCTCCCTGTTCGGGAACGGGAACCTGGCGGAGAAGTCCGGATGCAAAGTTTCGGTTGACTCCGGAAAAACTGCGGGAATTAAATCAGGCTCAGGCGGAAATCCTTGAAACAGCTTATGCCCATACGAAATCCGGGGGTAGAATCGTTTATATCACCTGTTCAATTCTCCGAGAAGAAAATGAAGAAATTATTGAAGCTTTTAAGTCGCGTCATCGGGATATGAAACATTTTAATTTGAAAAATTTATGGCAGTCTAAGCTGGATGCCCCTTATCCGTGCGTGAATGAAAATTATCTGCGTTTTTCTCCTTTAACAACGGGGACGGACGGCTTTTTCTTTACGGTTTTGGTTAAGGAATAATTTTGCTTACGGCTTGGGTGGAAGCTGTTTGTTGTTTATCTGGTAAATGTAAGAGATGATTTCGGCAACGGCGGAAAAGGCTTCAACCGGAATTTCGCTGTCAATGTCAACAGCTTTTAATATTTGCACCAAGTCGGCGTCCTGATGAATTTCTATTCCTTCATCCAAGGCTATTTGGATGATTTTTTCGGCAATCTGCCCTTGTCCTTTGGCTAACACTTTCGGGGCGTTGTTTTTGAGCGGGTCGTAGCCCAGAGCAACGGCATAATCTGGGGACAAACTGCTATCTTGATTGTTTTTATCGTGTTTTCTGTTATTATCCTGTTCAGACATTATGGAGTTGCTCCTGTGTTTAAAACCTAAAATATTGTAATGTTTGATTAATTTAATTGCAACAGGTTTTATTTGGCACAGGTTTTGCATAATGTTTGTTATGTTGGGGAACATAACTGAACAGGGGAGGTTTTACAACGATGGATTTAAATAATCTTTCGGTTTTTAATATGGCAAATGTCAATATGAAGTATCTGACCGAGCGTCAGAAGGTTTTGGCGTCTAATGTTGCCAATGCAAATACTCCTGGATATTTGGCCAAAGATATTGAAAAACCTTCATTTTCTCAGTTTATGGAAAAAATCCCGCTCCGTCTTAACGTTACCAATGAAAAACATTTTGCTTTGCTTCCGTCTCAGATGGCGGCAGAAAAGAGCAACGGGGTTTATACGCCGAAGCCGACGGCGGCTTTGACGATTGACGGTAACGGCGTGATACTTGAAGATCAGTTGAACGAAGTCAGCAAAACCAAAAGCGAATATAACCGTATGCTTACCATTTACGGAAAATATAAAGATTTGCTTTCGGTTGCCAACACAAAGATTAATGCTTAGGGAGAATGAGAATGTCGGGTAATTTGTCAATCAGTGCGGATATTGCCGTTTCGGGAATGAAAGCACAGGCCGAACGTCTCAGAATTATTTCCGAGAATATGGCTAATGCCGATTCAATCGGAATTCGTCCCGGAGAAGATCCTTACCGCCGTCAGGTCGTTATGTTTAAGGATTATGTGGATCAGGAGACCGGGGCCAAAATGGTTAAGGTTTCCAGAGTGGCAAAAGACGAATCTCCGTTTGAGAAAAAATATGAACCGAATCATCCGGCGGCGGATGCTCAGGGGTATGTCTCTTTGCCGAATGTTAATCCGCTGATTGAAATGATGGATATGAAAGAAGCTCAGCGGACTTATGATGCCAATTTGGCGGTAATGCAGACGGCAAGGGAAATGAATTCCAGTATTTTGGATGTTTTGAAATAATTAGACTATAAGGGGAAAAACAGTGAGTAACAATATATCCAGTGCTTTGGGAGCTTATCAGCAGGCATTAAGCCGTATCGGAGCCAAAAATCCGGTTGCTGCGGAAGAAGTAAAAGCTCAGGAAGCGTCTTTTAAAGATGTGGTTAAAGAAGTTGTTACCAATACCGTGGATTTGTCGAAAAAAGGCGAACAACTCTCTATGCAGGGAATTGCCGGTAAGGCGGATATTCAGGATGTGGTTTTAGCGGTATCCAATGCCGAAACGGCTTTGGAGACGGTTGTTGCCGTTCGTGATACGGCAATCAAGGCTTATAAAGAAATTATGCAAATGGCAATGTAAAAGTTTTTTGCGGAATTTCGTAAAAAAGGCTTGATTTATTTTGGGAAGTGCTATAAACATTTTTCAGATTTGTTGATGCGGCCGTGGCGAAATTGGTAGACGCGTAACGTTGAGGTCGTTATGAGCTAAGCTCATGGAAGTTCGAGTCTTCTCGGCCGCACCAAAAAAGCCCCTCTGAATGAGGGGCTTTTTTGGTGCGGAGAAGACTATGACGTCAAAGATGTAACATTCGCCAGAATAACTGTCGTTTATTTCGGCTCATTAACATCTCAACGATTGGTTCGCAAAAAATCCAAATCGTTGGATTTTTTTCTCCCAATTCTCGGCCGCATTGAGATGAATTGTTGAATCTTGCAAAAAGTGAAATTTATACAACCAGATTCAAAAAGCTCCTCTGAGTGAGGGGCTTTTTTGGTGCGGAGAAGACTATGACGTCAAAGATGTAACATTCGCCGTGACAATAATAAAAAATCCTTCTTTTGAAGGATTTTTATTATTGGAAATGAATTATTCAGAGGAAGTTGTAATATTGGTTAGGACATGTGCAAGATTGACGGCTCCGGTTGTTTTGTTGATTGTTTGTGTTAATTTTTCTTCAGACAATCCGCTCAGTTCGGATAAAGAAGAAATATATTCTTTGTTTTTTTGTTGTGTAGCCGCTTCAATTTTCAGTTCACTGTAATTGAACAAGGCAAAACGTCTGACGGCGACATCTTTTTTTATTTGTTTTAATTCAGCACTTTTTAAATTTGATTTTTCCATATCAATATAAACGCCGTCTTTATTATATTGCCACATTCCGCCGGTTGCAACATCCGTCAGCCAACTTGGCCAAAAAGTCAGATTTAATATAGCTATTTTACTGAAATTGGAACGTATCACGATTTGTTTATCGTCATATCCTGTTTTTTTAGCTGTAACGATTGCAGTTCCTGATTTTCTTTCCATAGGATATACGCATGGTGTTTTGCAAATTTCTAAACCATCAACGTAAACTTTGACTCCTTTGATATTAGAATCAAAACTTACATCTTGATTGGAACTATTGAATAATGTTCCGCAAGCCCCTAAAATTAATGTAAACAATAAAATTATTTTTTTCATAAATTCAAACATCCTTTAACAAGTTAAACAAAACCCGCCGAAAAGGGCGGGCGGATGTTCGAAAACCATTGAATGTTATGGCTCGGCTTATTTAGCACATAGCCTTATTTAGCCGACATCCACCCTCAGGTAGAAATCGACATAAATATTTTAAGTCGTTATGTAACGACTACATTCACAAGGGTTTTCGACGCCCTGAGCGGAATATTGGAGTGTTCCGCTTGTTTGAAAGAGTAGAAGAGATTTTGATAGAAATCAAGTTAAAATATTTGAATAAATCTTTTATTGAAAATTAGGAGATTTTCTGTCATTTATAATATATTATTTTATGGGAGGCGGGTATGAGCAGAGCAAAATTTTCAATTGTGTTTGCGGTAATGGTGTTTTTTATTCCTAAAGTTTGTGATGCCGGATTAAATGAATTGATTGTTGACAAGACGCAAGAAATTACCAAAGAGATGGGATTTTCCGACCAGTTCCTTGAAAATTTGAAGGATTGCAAACCTTTTCAGGAAAGCCGCAGTTATAACGGAATAGAGGCCGTTTATGAGATAAAGGGCAGGGATGAAGACGGAAACTGCATTATTGTTTCCAACGGCAACCATGAAAAGATTCAAGTTGTTTCGACCTGTAAATTTGACAAAGATATTCTGGATTTGTTTTACCACTCTCAAGTTGAAGTCAGAAAGTTGATTGCCAATGCAAGTTCTGTCGAAGAAATTATCGGAAATGAGAATTATTTGTTGGCCGGAGGTTTAATGATGAATGATGAACTTTGCCGCAATGAACGTTCTGAATATGATCCGACCAAAGAGTTGCGGGAAAAATTGGCTAAATGTGAACCGTATCAAGATGTGGAGCGGACGGACCGTTATGAAATTATTCGGGATATAGACGGCAGGATTGGAAATGTCTGCCGTTATACGATGCAAACGATAACCAAAGCCCCAAAAGAGGAAGAGTTACGGAAACTGCTCGGAGACGAAACTTTTGAAAGTATGAAAGATACTCTGCTTAAAGATATAAGTATGACAACTAAATGTGCCTTTACGCCTGAGGGGCTGCAGAAATATATTTCTCTTTTGGAGAAGACGGCAATTCCGTCAGGAGATGCTTATGATTTGTCGTATATGGATAATTTGCGGGAGTCGAATAAGGAAGCGGCTGATTTTTTGCTTGAGACGGAAGAGTGTAAAACTTACCAGTAAATTGTCAGATTGCAAAAGCGGAAATTGTGCATATTTTAATTTTTGTCTTTCAGAAAAAGCGATAACAGATTAAAAAGACGTTAGTTTAGTTGAGGTTTTTTATTTTAGGGAGGTTGTATGAAAAAAACAAACAAAAAGCATATTCCTGTCCTGAAATCGAAAACAATTAAAAATAACAAATCCAAAAAACAGTCCAAGCAGCTCATTTTAGGTTTAGGGCCTAAGATGATTAACTCCATTATCATTGCCTTAAATGAAGATGATAAAATCCATGTTCGAAAAATTGTTGAGGGGTTGGATGAATATGACTTGGCGAAGTTGTTGGAAACCTTGGATTTTCATCAGCGGCAACAATTGGTGGAAATTCTCGGAGACCATATTAATCCGGATGTCTTTCCCGAATTAAACGAGATTGTTCAAGAGCAGATTATTGACAGTTTGGATGAAAACCAAATCGTTGATATTGTTAATGAATTGGATTCAGACGATGCGGTTGAAATTTTGGAACATATGGATGATGATGAGCAAAAAAGCATTATCAGCCGTTTGGATCCGGAGTTAAAATATCAGGTTCAATCCTCTTTGAATTATCCGGAAGATTCCGCCGGACGTAT
Source organism: Alphaproteobacteria bacterium (assembly GCA_017626035.1). GTDB lineage: Bacteria > Pseudomonadota > Alphaproteobacteria > RF32 > CAG-239 > JAGAJR01. Next base: position 23,099 of record JAGAJR010000017.1, read on the forward strand.
TATGTCCCGTGAATTTGTCAGCATGCCGGATGATTGGACGGTTAAAGAAGCCAAACAGTTTTTGTTGACGGATGAGAATCTTCCTGACGAATTTTATACGATTTTTCTGACGGATGAGAAATATCGTCCGACCGGAGAGATTGCTTTGGACAAGCTTTTGCGAGCCAAGGCTTCGGAAAAGCTTAGCGGTATTATGGACGGCGAGATTGTTCCGATTGACGTATATACCGATCAGGAAGAAGTTGCCCATATGTTCCGCGAATACGGCTGGATGTCGGCGGAGGTGGTTGATAATCGCGGACGGTTGGTCGGTGTGATTAATATTGACGATGTGGTTGATATTATTCATGAAGAAGCTTCGGAAGACATTATGCACTTGTCCGGTGCGGAAGAGGGCGATGTTTATAAGTCGGTTTTTGATATTTTCAAATCAAGAGCGATATGGCTGGTTACGAATTTGTGTGCGACGATTATGGCGGCATCCGTGGTCGGCGGTTTTCAGGACATTATCGCTCAGATTTCCATTTTAGCGGTATTAATGCCGATTGTCGCATCCATGGGAGGAACAACCGGAAACCAAACTTTGGCGGTGGTTGTGCGGGCTTTGGCGACTAAAGAGCTTACTTCTCGAAACACGTTGAGGATGATTGGCAAGGAGTTTATGGTCGGGCTGGTAAACGGTTTGTTGTTTGCGGTTCTTATCGGGACGGTGGCATGGTTCTTATTCCCTGATAACCACAAAATAAGCTATATTATTGCGATTGCGATGCTGACAAACCTCACCTTGGCAAGCTTGGCGGGAATTCTCATTCCGCTGACGCTCAACAAGTTTAAGGTTGATCCGGCGATTTCTTCCGGCGTATTCCTCATTGCCATAACGGATTCCGGCGGTTTCTTTGTCTTTTTGGGTTTGGCAAAGCTGCTGCTGTTCTAAATAAAATATCTGTATATATTTCATTTGTTGCTTTTTATATTTTAAAATCCGCCTATAATGCAAGGTGGTTAATTTTGTTATTTTAGGAGACAGGCGTTGCTGTTGGGCATTTATACGGCGTTAGCGGTGTTAATTGTGGATCAGGTTACCAAGTATTGGGTTCTTAACGATGTTTTGGCTGAACGCGGTGTTGTGGTTTATTCGTCTTTTTTCAGTTTGGTTCGGGCGTGGAACACCGGAGTCAGTTTCTCAATGTTCAATAACTGGGGAACAGCCGGGGTAATTGCTTTATCTTTGGTTTCTTTGACAATTGTCGTTTTTTTGCTTTTGTGGCTTAAATCGGAAAAAGAACGGATTATTCAGGTTGCGTTAGGGTTTATCATCGGCGGAGCCTGCGGCAATGTTATTGACCGTGTCCGTCTGGGGGCGGTATTTGATTTTCTGGATTTCAGTGTCGGCGATTATCATTGGCCGGCGTTTAATGCGGCCGACAGCTTTATATGTATCGGTGCCGGGCTTATCATTTTTCACAGTTTGTTCATCAGGCAGGCTGAAGTTAAACAGTAAAAAGGAAAAGAAAATGAAGAAATTTTGGTTTTTGACTTTTTGTGCGGTATGCGTTTTAAGTGCCTGCACCCAGTCTACTAAACAGAAACTCGGTTTGGCCAAACAGGCTCCCAATGAATTTATGGTAGTTTCCAAACCGCCGTTGTCTTTGCCTCCGGAGTATGATTTGCGGCCGGTTGAAGAAATGAAGAATACTCCTGTTGACATGAGTGTCAGAACCGACGGTATGAGTGCGGGAGAGAAAGAATTGATGGCCAATATTCAGGCTGAAAACAGCGAAGAAGACATTAAGAGCAAAATAGATGCGGAGCTTAAGGAATTAAAGCAAGCTCATGAAGATTAGGTTTTGGGCATATTTCTTAGGGCTGGTGTTTTGTGTCGGTTCTGCCGAGGCAAAACTTTTTGGTGCCGAAGATTTTTATCTTGATAACGGAATGCAGGTTATTGTCGTTTCCAACCATAAAGCTCCGATTATCCGGCAGATGGTTTGGTATAAGGCAGGGAGCACTGATGAGCCTTTGGGCAAAGGCGGGGTGGCTCACTTGTTGGAACATTTAATGTTCAGGGGAACAAAAAAGGTTAAAGATTCCGAGTTTAACCGGATTGTTACGGAAAACGGTGCAGAAAGCAACGCTTTTACTTCTTTGGATTATACCGCTTATTATGAAGTTATGGATATCAGCAAGCTGGAACTGGCTATGCTGTTGGAAGCCGACAGAATGCGGAATTTGGACATTAGCCGGGAAAGTTTTGAAAAAGAACGGGATATTGTTTTTCAGGAAAGAAAACAGGTTGTGGAAAATAATCCGGCATCTTATTTTTCAGAGACTTTTCGCCGTTATTTGTGGCAGGAACATCCTTATTCCCGTCCGGTTACCGGAATGCCTGAGGAAATTCAGAATCTGACTTTGGACGATGTTTATGATTTTTATCGTCGTTATTATGCTCCGAACAATGCCATTTTGGTTTTGTCGGGAGATATTGACGTTGAGACGGCCAAAGAGTTGTCCGTTAAATATTTCGGAGGTTTGAAGCCGACAAAAAATATTACAAAAACTTCTTTTCCGGTTTTGGATAAATTTTCTAAAACATATTTTGAAATGAAACTACCCCGGATTAACGCGGTGCGGATGACTCAGAGTTGTTTGGCTCCGTCGTATAATACCGATAAGAGCCGTATTTATGCTCTGGCGGTTTTTTCCAGATATTTGGGAGAAGGCGAAACATCGAAACTGTATAAGAAACTGGTCGTGGAGCGGAAATCGGCGTTGAGCGTGTCGGCGTCTTATGATTTTGCATCTCGGAGTTATGGCAGTTTTACCGTTTCGGCACTTCCGAAAGAAAATATTGATGCCGATGAATTTCAGAAAGAGTTGAAACAGGCAATTGCCGAAGCCGTTGCTGAAATTACGTTGGATGAGATTGAAAATACCAAACAAAAAATGTTGGCCGGACAAGTTTATTTGTTAGACAATCCTAATGATGCGGCTTATATTGCCGGTTCGCTGGCCGGTATCGGAATGAGTTTGGAGGATATTGAAAATCAGGCGGACTATATTCGCAGCGTGAATTATAAAGATGTGATTGCGGCGGCAAAGGATTTGTTTGAAAATTCATCTTGTGTTTTGGGTGTGTTAAAGCCTGCCGAAGGAGGTGAAAATGTCTAGAAGAGGTTATCGCCGTTCATCTTCGGGAATATTCGGCAAAATATTTTGGGTCGTTGTTTTGTTAAGTTTGGGCCTGTATTGGGGATATACGAGGTATTTTGTTTTTGATCCGCAGCGGATTTTAGATGAATCGGTTTTGAAAGAAAAAAGCTTCGAAACAAATGTTGTGGAGATTGTTTCTCCTAAAAAAGGCATTAAAGCTTATTTGTTTGAAGACAATACCAATCCGATTGTCAGTATCAGTTTTATGTTTAAGGATGCCGGTTTGGCTTCGGATCCGGACGGAGAGGTCGGTATTGCAAATATGGCGGCGGCTTTGCTTTCTGACGGAGCCGGGGATTTGAATGCCCAGCAGTTTAAAGAAGAGTTGGAAAAACGGGCTGTCGGATTGAGTTTCAGTGCCGGAATGGATGATTTCGGCGGCAGCCTTTTAACAACATCGGATAATCAAAAAGAGGCTTATGCCCTGTTAAAGTCGGCTTTGACGGCTCCTCGTTTTGATGCAGAAGATGTTGCCAGAGTGAAAAAACAATTGTTGATTGCTCTGAAACAACAGAAAGAACACCCTGCCGGCGTTTTGGCTTTGGATTTTGCTAAAGAGATTTATGCGGGGCATCCGTATTCAAGAAATCCGGTCGGCATTCGCAATGATATTGTGAATATTACACCGGAAAAATTAAAAACTTTTGTAAAAAATCATCTGACCAGAAATAATTTGATTGTCGGAATTGCGGGAGCTGTTTCCGAAGAACGGGCAGGAGTTATTGTTGACGAGATTTTCGGGGAGTTGCCGGCAAACGGACGGATAACTTTTGTTCGAGAGGCCAAAATCGATTTTGACGGCAGAGAAAAAAACATACCGGGAAAATTTCCGCAGGCGGTTTCAAGCTTTGTTAATCCGGGATTGCCGAGAAATGACAAGGATTTTTATCCGCTGTATATTGCCAATCATATTTTTGGCGGTTCGGGGCTTAGTTCAAGACTGTCTTTGTCGGCCAGAGAAGACGAGGGGCTGACTTATAACATTTATACCTATTTAAGCCTGATGACCAGGGCTTCGCTGCTTAAAGGCGGTTTTTCTTCAACGCCGGAAAATTTTGCCCGCGTGCAGGAAATTATCCGTTCGGAATGGAATAAAATGGGGCAAAACGGGGTAACCCGGAAAGAATTGGATGAGGCTAAAAATTATTTGATTTCTTCTTATAATCTGCGTTTTGCTTCTATTGCGGATATTGCGGATATATTGGTTTATATGCAAAAAGATAATTTGGGGTTGGATTTTCTGAAAAAGAGAAACGAATATGTCAAAGCTGTTCGTCTTGAGGATGTCAACCGCGTGTCGAAAAAGTTTTTTAATGAAAAAAATCTGATTTTTGTAAATATTGGAAATTTAGGTGAAAACTAAGGAGTTGGTGTATAGATGACAAAGATGGTTAATAAAACAAAAGCATGGAAAAAGCTGGAAGGGCATTATAAACACGTTAAAGATGTCGAAATGAAGGATTTGTTCGCCGCAGACAAGGAGCGTGCCGATAAGTTCAGTATTAATCTGGAGCATATGTTGTTAGATTATTCTAAAAACAGGGTAACCGAAAGAACAATGAAGTTTTTGTTCAATTTGGCTCGCGAATGTCAGGTCGAAGAAAAAATTAAAGCGATGTTTCGGGGCGACAGGATTAATTTTACGGAAAAACGTCCGGTTTTACATATTGCTTTGCGTAATAGAGACAACACGCCGATTTATGTGGACGGCAAAGATGTTATGCCGAAGATTAATGAAGTTTTGGCCAAAATGCGTAAATTCTCCGATGCTGTTCGTTTTGGCGAGTTTAAAGGGCATACCGGCAAAAAACTGACAAATATCGTTAATATCGGTATCGGCGGGTCTGATTTGGGGCCGGTTATGGCTTGTGAGGCTTTGCGTAAGTATTGGGCCAAGGACATTAATTGTTATTTTATTTCCAATATTGACGGAACGGCTTGTGCCGAAGTGTTGAACAAAATTGATCCGGAGACGACGTTATTTATTGTTGCTTCCAAGACTTTCACAACGATTGAAACGTTAACCAATGCCAAAACCTGCCGTAAGTGGCTGGTGGATGCTTTGGGCGAGCATGCGGTGGCAAAGCATTTTGTTGCCTTGTCTACCAATCAAAAGGAAGTTGAGAAGTTCGGCATTAATCCTGAAAATATGTTTGAGTTTTGGGATTTTGTCGGCGGGCGTTATTCCATGTGGTCAGCAATCGGCCTTATTATCGCCATTGCCGCCGGTATGGATAATTTTGAAAAAATGTTGGATGGTGCTTTTGCCATGGACAGGCATTTTGCCGAAGCCGATTTGGAACACAATATTCCGGTTATTTTGGCTTTGTTGGGAATTTGGTATAACAATTTCTTTAATGCAAAACGTTACGCCGTTGTTCCTTATGACCAATATCTTCAGTATCTTCCGGCTTATTTGCAGCAGTTGGATATGGAAAGCAACGGTAAATTTGTGAATACAAACGGAGAAGTTGTTACTTATTCAACCGGGCCGGTTTTGTTCGGAGGAGCGGGAACCAATGTTCAACATTCTTTCTTCCAGTTGATTCACCAAGGGACGGATATGGTGCCGATAGATTTTATTATTCCGGCCATTTCGCATAATGAAATCGGGGAACATCATGAGATTTTGGTGGCAAATGTTTTGGCTCAAAGCGAAGCCCTGATGAAGGGAAAAACAGTGGCAGAAGCTGCGGAAGAATTAGCTGAAGCCGGTAAGAGCAAGGATGAAATCAAAGCGTTGAAACTTTATAAGAGTTTTTCGGGAAACCGCCCGTCCAATACTATGGTTTTCAAGAAAATCGACCCGTATACACTGGGTATGCTGGTAGCAATGTATGAGCATAAAGTTTATGTTCAGGGCGTTATCTGGAATATTAATTCTTTTGACCAAATGGGTGTGGAACTCGGTAAACAAATGGCCAAGAGCATTCTTCCGGAACTTCAGGGAAATGCCGGCGGTGTTCATCATGATGCGTCTACCAGTCAGTTGATTGCAACTATTAAGCGTTTGAGAAAATAATGACCATCAGAATTTTGCCTTCCAATTTAGTCAATCAGATTGCCGCGGGAGAAGTCGTGGAACGTCCGGCTTCGGTTATCAAGGAATTGGTGGAAAACTCCATTGATGCCGGTGCGACTTGTATCGAGGTTACTCTGATTGACGGAGGCAAGAGTTTGATACTTATTTCCGATAACGGCAAAGGCATGAGCAAAGAGGAGCTTAATCTGGCGGTGGAACGCCATGCAACCTCAAAGCTCCCCGATGATAATTTATTTAATATCAACTTCTTAGGCTTTAGAGGTGAAGCTTTACCTTCAATTTCTTCCGTCGCCAGAATGACAATTACCACTCGGCGGGAAGGAGACGAAAACGGCTGGAAAATAGAGGTTAACGGCGGAGTTAAATCCGATGTCGTTCCGGCAGCTCAGACTAAGGGAACACGGATTGAAGTCCGAGATTTGTTTTATGCCACGCCGGCACGATTAAAGTTTTTGAAAACAACAGCTTCTGAAACCGGGCAGTGTGTGGATATTATTAACCGAATTGCATTGGCAAATCCGACGATTTCATTTTATCTGACGGAAGACGGAAAGAAAAAAGTTTCTTTGAATGCGTGTCAGGGAGAATTGTTTGATGCCCGGTTGAAACGTTTGGCCGATGTGATGGGGCGGGAATTTGGCGAGAATTCCCTGTTGATTGATGCGGCGAGAGAAAATGTGCATATCAGCGGTTTTGTCAGCCTGCCGACTTTGAATAAGGCAAATTCTCTTTCTCAATATTTGTTTGTTAACAATCGTCCGGTTCGGGACAAGCTTTTGTTGGGAGCAATAAAAGGGGCTTATCAGGATGTTTTGGCTCATAACCGTTATCCGATGTGTGCCTTGTTTTTTGATGTGGATCCGGCTTATGTGGATGTTAATGTTCATCCGGCAAAGGCCGAAGTCCGTTTTTATGACAATGCTTTGGTACGGGGATTATTAGTCGGTTCCATTCGTCAGGCGTTAAGTATGGGAGACCGGCAGACAGCCAATAATCTTGATTTGGCAGAGTTTGTGCATGACAATATTCCGGCTTTTGATTCTCCTAAGGCTTGGGAACAATTGCCTGAAACCGCCGTGCTTAGCGAACACGGGCAAACCGAGCCGTTTCGACATTCTTTTCAGTCTTTTGCTCCGCGGCCGGTTGTGCGTCCTCAGGCAGATTTTCCGGAACTGGAACGGAAGATTTTTTCGGTTAAGGTGGATGAGCCGGCGGCTGGAACTGTTTCTGATGTTTCGGACATAGGCCCGTTAGGAATGCCGAAAGCCCAGTTTCACAATACTTATATTATTTCTCAGACGGAAGACAGTATTGTCATTATTGACCAACATGCCGCCCATGAGCGGATTGTGATGGAAAAACTGAAAAATAATCTGGCCGGAGAGGCAAAAGTTGCAACACAAATTTTGTTAATTCCGGAGATTGTGGATTTGAGTATCAGCGATAAAACCAGAATTTTGGAAAATGCCGAAGAACTGCAAAAACTGGGATTGTTTGTGGAAGAATTCGGGGCAACGGCAGTTATTGTCAGGGAAGTTCCGGCTTTAATCGCAGATTGTAATGTGAAAGCCCTGATTCAGGATATTGCCGATGAAATGGCAGAGTGGGGCAAAGGTTTTACTTTGACGGACAAACTTCATTCGGTTTGTGCAACAATTGCCTGTCATGGTTCAGTCCGGGCGGGAAGAAAACTCAATATTGAGGAAATGAACCGTCTGCTTCGGGATATGGAACATACCGAACATTCCGGACAATGCAACCATGGGCGTCCGACTTATGTGGAATTGAAGCTGAAAGATATTGAAAAGCTGTTTGAACGCCGATAAAGGTTTGTTTTTGATGTTTGAAAACCGCTTAAAAAAAGAAGAATATTTGAGAGATCCTTTTGATATTGCCCGGGAGGTTTTGCTGGGGGCTTATTTGTGCAGCAATATCGGAGGCAGGTTTACGGCGGGAAAAATAACCGAACTTGAGGTATATATCGGAGCGGAAGACAAGGCTTGTCATGCGTATCTTAATAAGCAAACGCCGAGAAATGCAGTTATGTTTGAACAAGGCGGTGTGGCTTATGTGTTTTTTGTGTATGGAATGTATAACCAGTTTAATGTTGTTACCAATGAGAAGGGAACGGCCAATGCTTTGTTGATAAGGTCGTTGGAACCGGTTGACGGAATAGAGGTTATGCAGGAACGGCGGAAATGTGCAAAGTTGGAAAATCTGACGACCGGACCGGGAAAACTTTGTCAGGCTTTAGGAATAACCAGAGAACAAAACGGAATTGATTTGAACGGGGATGTTTTATGGATTTCTCCTAAAACAGAAATTTGTGAAGTTGTGGCAGCTCCCCGGGTAGGAATTGATTATGCCGAGGAATATAAAGATAAACCGTGGCGTTTTTATGCTAAAGACAGCCGTTTCATCAGTAAAAAATGAAGAAGTGATGATTTTTTGAAAAAAAGTTCTTGACCTTTTGCGGGGTTTTGAGTAAAAGCTTTTTGTAACCATAATGAACATATGGAGAGGTGGCAGAGTGGTTTAATGCAGCGGTCTTGGAATCGCAGATGGCTGAAAGCCCAAACCGTCGAGTATAAACGAAGTTTATGACGGTTTTCTCCAAAATTATTGTTCATAGCACCTTATGGAGAGGTGGCAGAGTGGTTTAATGCAGCGGTCTTGAAAACCGTCGAGGGTGCGAGCCCTCCCAGAGTTCGAATCTCTGCCTCTCCGCCATTAAAAGCCGTTTCAATTTGAAACGGCTTTTTTGTATTTAAGGGAATGTTTATGGCGGAGCGACTTACACGTCGCAAGGCTTGTGTTCGTCGGGCAGAGCTCGTCCTCTTGGGTATCTAGCTTCGTTGCGAAACAATAAGTTTCTAACTCAGCAAGATATTCCAAGAACTTGCAGATAAAAAACTAACGTAGGTTAGTTTTTTACTTAGCGTTCCTCTCCGCCATTAAAAGCCGTTTCAATTTGAAACGGCTTTTTTGTATTTAAGGGAATGTTTATGGCGGAGCGACTTACACGTCGCAGGGCTTGTGTTCGTCGGGCAGAGCTCGTCCTCTTGGGTATCTAGCTTCGTTGCGAAACAATAAGTTTCTAACTCAGCAAGATATTCCAAGAACTTGCAGATAAATAGGGTGGCTATCTCGGTAAGTTTGTATTTTCATATTGATACTACAATGTTTTTATATGTGAATGACAAAGAGGTATGAGGGGATATTCTTTTTGCTTGAATTCTCTCTCGGCTGTTATATTCTTGTTTGCGGACGGAAGGAGCGGAATATGAAAGCTTATTTTTACGATACAAAAATCGGTATTATCACAATTAGGGAAGATGACGGCAAGATTACTGGCGTTCATTTCGGAGAAAACGGGCAGGGGTGTGAGATGGAAGAAACACCTGTGATTTGTGATGCAATAAGGCAGTTGGAGGAATATTTTTCGGGAAAGAGAAAAACATTTGATTTGCCTTTATCTCCGCAAGGAACGGATTTTCAACAAAAAGTTTGGAAGGCTTTGCAAGAGGTTCCTTATGGGAAAACGGCCTCATACAAAGATATTGCCGTCCGGGTAGGCAATGCCAAAGCTTGTCGTGCGGCCGGCATGGCCAATAATCGAAATCCGATAGCTATCATTATTCCGTGCCACAGAATTGTCGGTTCAAGCGGAAAGTTGGTCGGATATGCCGGCGGTTTGAATATTAAAGAAGAGCTTTTAAAATTGGAACGGCTGCATTCGTAAAAAGCTCTTCCTTATTTTAAAATTTGCGGGCGGGAATTCTTTCTGCCCAATTTTTTTCAATCTTTTCAAGCGATTTTCCTTTGGTTTCCGGCAGAAAATAATAAGTAAATATCAAGCTGAGAATGCCGATAACGCCATAAATCCAGAAAGTAAAGGCTTCGCCGATAGAGTTTAGCAATGGTAAGAAAGTCAAAACGACAATGAAGTTGAATCCCATATTGGCAACCGTGCATAAACTCATGGCAAAACCGCGGATTTTTAATGGCAAAATTTCAGAAACGACAATCCAGCCGATCGGACCGAGGGAAAAGGCGAAAGAAGCAATGTAGACAATGACGCTGCCGACGGCCAGCCATTTCAGATTATCGTCCAGTTCGTCAGCAAAGAAGAAAGCCGCTCCAAGAGTAAACAGGCTTATTGTTACGCCTGTTAATCCGGCATAAAGCAGTGGTTTGCGTCCCCAGCGGTCGGCAAAAACAATAGCGACAATCGTCATTCCGAAATTGACAAAGCCAACGCCGATGGTGGCATAGATGGCACTGAGTTGGGAACCAAATCCGGCGGTTTTGAAAATGGTTGTGGTGTAGTAAATAATGGTATTGATGCCGGTGCATATTTGCATAAACATCATACCGATACCGACAAGAACCGGCATAAGCATCCATGATTGCCAAGCGGATTTTTTCTGATTTTTGTTTTGAGTTCCGGATAAGGTGGATTTGATTTCCTGAATTTTTTGCTCAATATCTCCTTCAGGATCCATATCCTGAAAGACTTTTCTGGCTTCGTGCTCTCTTTGTTTGCTGAGAAGCCAGCGGGGTGTGTCGCCTAAAAAGCTGATGCCGATTAATAGGACAAGGGCAGGGAAAAGTCCGGAAAGCAGCATCCATCTCCAGTTATATTCGGACAAGGCGAATATCCGGTTAATCAGATAAGAAAACAATATTCCGGCGGTAATGGCCAATTGGAACAGAGACACCAACATTCCTCTTATTTTCTGCGGAGAGATTTCAGACAAATACAAAGGAACGACAAAATTTACCATTCCGACAGCTAATCCGATGATTATTCTGCCGAAAATTAACCAGTGGATGCTTGTTGCTACAGCACAGATTACCGAGCCGATTGCAAAAATTAAAGCGGTGGAGATGATGATTTTTTTACGGCCGTAAATGTCGGCGAGAATACCGTTTGAAGCGGCTCCGAAGACGGCTCCGACAATGGCGGAACTGACGAGCCAGCCTTTGGTCAGGTCATTCATTGCCCAAGTGTCATTGATGAAAAGAAGGGCTCCCGAAATGACGCCCATGTCAAATCCGGCAAGTAATCCCCCCAAAGAGGCAACAGCGGCAACCATATATAAACCAAGGTGTCTTTTTTTTATCGGAATAATAAAAGGTTTGTTCATTGTGTTACTCCCGTTTATAGTATTTTTATTATAAATAATAGCAAAAATATTTATATAAAGGGGCTGAGAAAATTAACGTTTTTTAAAAGTCCGGCAGAGTATATAATAAAATTAAGTTTTATGTTGTAATTGTATGGATAAAAGAATGAAATTCAATCGAAATCTGCTTTTTTGCATTGCGACGTCCTGTTTTGCGTCAACGGTTTTTGCCGCAGATAAAAAAGTTAACGCTCCGGCGGAATATCTTCAATGGCTGGATAATTTGAAGCAGGAAATGATTGAGAGAGGAATTTCCAAAAAAACAATCAAAAAGGTTTATAAACATAATGATTACTATCATCCTGATCCGGAAGTCGTTAAAATAGACCGCAAGCAGATAGAGTTTGTTTTGACGGCAACGGAATATCTGAATCGGGTTGTTAATGAGAACAGAGTTAAAGCGGCTCGGCAGAAATATCGGGAACTTTATCCGCAGTTTCGGGAGTTGGAAGAAAAATACGGCGTCCCGTTTAATTATTTGGCGGCGTTTTGGGGCGTGGAAACCAATTTCGGGCAGAATTTCGGAAAACACCAACTGATGGATGTTTTAACCACTTTAAGTTATGACACCAGACGGCCAAAGTTTTTCAAAGAAGAATTGTATCAGGCTCTTAAAATTGTCGATGAACAGGGAATAGCCCCTGAAGAAATGGAAAGTTCCTGGGCCGGAGCCATGGGACATTTTCAATTTATGCCTTCGACATTCAATGCTTATGCCGTGGATTATAATCAAGACGGGCAAGTTAATATCTGGTCTTCTTTTGAAGATGCGGCGGCATCGGCGGCAAATTATCTTTCGTCCGCCGGTTGGACGAGAAATCAGCCGTGGGGAGCAGAAGTTTCTCTGCCGTGGAATTTTGATTATGCGGCTACGGGAAGGGATATTCAAAAAAGTATCCGGGATTGGAAACAAATCGGGATTAAGACGGCAGAAGGATTAGACCTTCCGTTTGATGAGACAATGAAGGCTTCAATTATTGTTCCCGAAGGGAGAAAAGGTTCGGCTTTTTTGATGTTTGATAATTTCAGGGTCATAATGAAGTGGAATCGTTCGGAAAATTATGCTTTGGCGGTCGGAATGTTGGCGGATTATATTATTTCCGATAAGAAATATCAAAAGAGAGAACTTAATCCCGCCGTGGTTTTAAAAACAGATGATGTGTTGAAAGTTCAGTCTTTTATCAATAAGCAGGGATGGGCAAAATTGGATGAAGACGGACAACTCGGGCAAAGGACAAGAGCCGCGGTCAAGCAGCTGCAAAAAAAAGCCCGGCTTCCTCAGGACGGGTATCCGGATTATCGTCTGCTTTTGAAAATCAGCCGTTATCATCCGTCGGAAGGGTTTAGCGTTCCCGTTCCGCCAAGAAAATTACACAAGTAATTTTATGATACTTTACGAAACTTAAAAAACAGTCTAAATTAACGTGAAATAGAAATAGTAGGGACTTTGATGAACGTTAAACGATTAAACATACTGTTGTTTTTGATTATGCCAATTTTGGCCGGATGTGCCTCAAAAACCGTGGAAGTGGGAGCTTCTCCGTATTCTCAAGCGTCGGCGATTAAAAGCCAGGGCGGAGTGTATAAGGTTGGCAATCCTTATAAAATTTTCGGGACGTGGTATTATCCGAAAGAAGATTATTCATATTCGGAGGTTGGCACGGCTTCCTGGTACGGGAAAGATTTTCATGCAAGGAAAACGGCAAACGGCGAGAATTATGATATGAATACGTTAACCGCGGCTCACCGGACGTTACCGTTGCCTTCAATTGTAAAAGTAACCAATCTGGAAAACGGACGTTCGTTGATTTTGCGGGTTAATGACCGCGGTCCGTATGCCAAAAACCGTATTATTGACATTTCCAAGCGTGGGGCTCAGTTATTGGGATTCCAAGTTCAGGGAACAGCCAAAGTCCGTGTGGAGGTTATGGAGAAAGAAAGTAAAGCTTTGAAAGCCGCTTTAACCGGACAGCCTTGCGATACAACCGTTGCAACGGTTATTCCGCAAAAACCGGTTACCTATACGCCGGCGGCGACTACTTATGTTAAGCAAAATTATTCCGAAGCGGAAAAAATGTATTATGTTCAGGCCGGAGCGTTCAGCAATAAGGCTTCCGCCAATAATTTGAGTGCGAAACTTTCCAAATACGGAAAATCAAGAGTTGCCCATGCTTTGGTGGACGGAAAAAATTTTTACAGGGTCAGATTGGGACCTTTCCCGTATAAGGAAGAGGCCGAAGTTTCTTTGGCCAGAGTAAAGAGTTATGGCGTTTATAACGCTAAAATTGTCAGGGATTAATTTTTTTAGAGGGTTAAAGATGTCGTTGAAAAATAAATTGTGTGTTTATACATTGCTTTCTTCCTGCCTGTGGGCCGGAGTTGCCGGGGCAAGTGCTTTGGAAACCAAAGCCAGAAACGTGGTTCTGATGGATTATGATACGGGGCGGTATCTTTATACCAAAGATTCCGAAAAAATGGTTCCGCCGGCATCCATGAGCAAGTTAATGACCGTATATATGATTTTCAGCAAATTAAAAGACGGTTCGCTTTCTTTAGACGATACGTTTACTGTCAGTGAAAATGCTTGGCGAAAAGGCGGAGCTGCCAGCGGCGGTTCGACAATGTTTTTGCCTATCGGGGAAAAAGTTCGTGTGGAAGATATTTTGAAAGGCATTATTATTCAGTCCGGTAATGACGCCTGCATTACGGCAGCGGAAAATTTAGCCGGAAGTGAGGAAAACTTTGCTTCCGAGATGCAGGAAACCGCAAAAAGAATAGGTTTGAATAACAGTTCCTTTGTTAATGCAACGGGGCTTCCTCATCCTGATCATCGGATGTCGGCAGAAGATTTGGCTAAGTTAGCCCGCCATATTATTTCAGAATTTCCGGAATATTATTATCTGTTTTCGGAAAAGACATTTAAATACCACAACATTATTCAGGGAAACAGAAATCCTCTTCTATACAGTATGCCTGATGCAGACGGTTTGAAAACCGGACATACGGATGAGGCCGGCTTCTGCCTGACTGCCTCCGCCAAGAGAGGAGACCGGCGGTTAATCAGCGTTATGACGGGAATGAAGTCAAACAAAGAACGCAGTGAGGAAGCCGAAAAAGTCATGAGTTGGGGTTTCCGTGAATTTGACAATTATCAGGTGTTGAACAAAGGACAGAAAATCGCGGAAATTCCGGTTTGGTTCGGCACGGAAAAAACAACGGATTTGATTGTTGCGGATAACGTTTTGGAAACCATTCAGAAGAGCAAGGCTTCCAAAGTCAAGATGACGGCTGTTTATGATAAGCCGGTGAAGGCTCCGATTGCACAAGGACAAAAGCTTGGCGTTGTTAAAATTGAAATTCAGGGAGAAGAAACGCAAGAAGTTGATTTGGTTGCCGGAACATCCGTTAATAAATTGAACTTTTTCGGGAAAATTATGGCTAATTTGAAATATTTGCTTTTGGGAGAGCAATAATTATGAGAGGTAAGTTTATTACCTTTGAAGGCGGGGAAGGAACCGGCAAGTCTACGCAGCTTAAGCTGCTGAGCGATTATTTGTCGGCAAAATCCATCCGCAATATTGCCACAAAAGAACCCGGGGGAACGGATATCGGTCTCGATTTGAGGAGAATTCTGGTTACCGGCGACAAAGACAAGCTTGATCCGGTGGCAGAAGCTTTGTTGTATTTTGCCGACAGGAGAGTCCATTTGACAGGTAAAGTCTGGCCGGCAATGGAGACCGGAGAGTGGGTATTGTCCGACCGGTTTGCGGACTCGACGACGGCATATCAGTATTTTGGTTATGATAAAAGAGTTTCCCGTAAGGTTTTAGATGATTTGTATGCGTTGGCTGTCGGTGATTTTGTTCCTGATTTGACGATTATTTTTGATTTGGATCCGGAAATAGGTTTGAAACGTTCTTTTGCCAAAGCGGATAATATGAGCGTTAAGGAAACCCGTTTTGAAAGCCGTGGTTTGGAATTTCATCAAAGAATGAGACACGGTTTTCTGGAAATAGCCAAAGAAAATCCGGAGCGGTGCGTGGTGTTGGATGCAAATAAAACGATTGAAGATTTGCATCATGATGTTGTCAGTGTAATAGAAGAAAGGTTTAATCTGCAGAATGCCGGATGATGTTTCCACTACCGTATTTACGCCGAAAACCAATAATTTTCTTCTCGGCCATGAGAAAGAAGAGAAAATGCTTTTGGATGCCTGGAAGAATAATTCTTTGCATAATTCGTGGCTGTTTTGCGGAATTGAGGGAATAGGCAAAGCTACTCTGGCGTATCGGTTTGCCCGTTTTCTTTTATCGGCAGATGACAAGGACAAATCCCGTTATAATAGTTTGGATGTGAGCGAGAACAGCCAGATTTTTAAATTGGTTGCCAATAATTCGCATCCTGATTTGAAAATTATTGAACGAGATTATACGGACACGGACCGCAAAAAAATCCTTAAGGCGATTAAGGACGGAGAGCAGCTTTCCGACGAGGAACTGAAAGGCTTGAAACGTTCGGCGTTTATTCGTGTTGATGATGTGAGAACGATTAATGAATTTCTTTCCAAAAAGTCGTCAAATGACAGTTGGCGGGTCGTGATTATTGACAGTATTGACGATATGAATCCGGCGAGTGCTAATGCGGTCTTGAAAATTTTGGAAGAACCGCCGGCAAAAACGGTTATGCTTTTAATCAGCCATAATCCCAATCGTTTGCTTCCGACAATTAAATCAAGATGTGCCAAGCTTAATCTGCATCCGTTGGAAGAAAACACGGTTGCCAGTCTGTTAAGACGGTATCGGTCGCAACTGAGTGAGAAAGACGTTAAAGGATTGGCAAAAATTTGCTCGGGAAGTATCGGAAAAGCCATTAATTATGCGGATAATTCGGCATTGAATTGTTATGATGATTTGTGTAAAATTATTTATGCAAAATCAAAATTCAGTATTGCCGGTTTGTTGGCTTTTTGTGATGCCGCGGTGCAAAATGAGGAAAGCTATTATTTGACGCAGGAATTGATTTTGAAGTTTTTTTCGGAGAATATTAAGGGCTGCGATAATGTGGAAGCTTTGGGAGCGGCCTGGGATAACGCGGTAAAAGCTTTTGATTCGACCGAAAGGTTAAATTTGGATAAAAAACAAACGTTAATTAATGTAATTACAAATATCTGTAAAGCGATATAAAGGATTGATATGTTAGTAGACAGCCATTGTCATTTGGATTTTAATGATTTTGAAGAAGATTTTGAAGAAGTGTTAAACCGGGCTAAAGAAAACGGGGTTACCACGATTTTGAATGCCGGTAATAATATTAACGAATTGGAACAGCAGCTGGAGTTGTCGGAAAAATATCCGTTTATTTATACGGCAGTCGGGGTGCATCCTCATAATGCTTCGGAATATAAGGACATTAAAGCAGAAGATTTTATCGCTCAGACAAAGCATAAAAAAGTCGTCGGAATTGGCGAGTGCGGCTTAGATTATTACTACGATTACAGTCCGAAAGAAGAGCAAGTTAAAGTCTTTGTTGAACAAATCAGAGCCGCTCAGCAAACGGGATTGCCGCTGATTATTCATACCAGAGATGCTGATGAAGATACAATTGAAATCTTAAAGGAAGAATATGAAAAAGCTCCGTTCAGCGGGGAAATTCATTGTTTTTCTTCGTCTAAAAAATTGGCTGAATTTGCATTGTCGATAGGTTTTTATTTGTCGGCTTCGGGAATTATTACTTTTAACAAATCAAACGATTTGAGAGATATTTTTGCGGAAGTTCCTCTTGACCGACTGTTAGTGGAAACCGACGCTCCGTTTCTTGCTCCCATTCCGATGCGGGGACGCCGCAACGAACCGTCTTTTGTGTTGCATACGGCGGAAAAACTGGCTCAGATAAAAGATATTTCTTTGGAAGAATTGGCTCAGATTACTTCCGATAATTTCTTTAAGCTTTTCAGAAAGGCCAGTGACAAAGGGAGATATGAGTTTTGAAAAATAAGCTGATTATTTTGGGAAGCGGTGCGGCTCCGGGTGTTCCTTCTTTGGGAACCGGTTTTAATCAGTGTAATCCCGAGAACCTTAAAAATATCAGAATGAGAACCTCCACTTATCTGGAATTTTCCGGTATTAAGCTGCTTATTGATACCAGTCCTGATTTGAGAACGCAGCTGATTAATCAGAATATACGCGATATTGATGGTGTTTTGTATTCTCATTCGCATGCCGACCATTTGAACGGAATTGACGATTTGCGGGAAATTAACCGTATTAACCGACAGAGCCTGAATTTTTATGCGGGAAAGCAAACGACTAAAGATATTCAGAAACGTTTCAGTTATCTGATTGCGTCAAAGAAAACGACAAATAATGTTATTCTTCGTCCGAGTTTGGTGGCTAATGTGGTCAAAGCCAATCATCCTTTTTATATCAAGGGTGTGAAAATTGTTCCGATTAAAATGGTCGGGCATTGTCCGGAATGTTTGGGATATGTGTTTAATGACGGGGAATACGTCCATATTGCCGACTTTAAGCTTTTGGCTTCCAGTGCCTATAAAATGATTTTGAAACGTCCGAAGCTGATGACGCTTCCGCTGACGAATATCCGGGGGGCCGTACAACATGCCGATTTGGGCGAGATTATGGAATGTGTCGAGAAGATTAACCCTGAAAGTGTCATTATCAACCATATGAGCAATGAATGCGATTATGACGAGGTTAACCGTTTGACTCCGGAGAATGTTCGTCCGGCTTATGACAATTTGATTGTGGAATTTTAGAAAAGGGAAAATGTGGAGATGTTATGTATTTATCATGTTGCCGATCATGACGGCAAAGGATCAGGGGCTATCGTCAAAAGAGTTTATCCGGAAACGGAACTTTTAGGATTAAACCACGATATGGAAATTCCTTATGCCGAAATAGAAAAACATGATAAAATCATTGTATGCGATTATGCCCTGCCGATAGATTATATGCTTGAACTCAATAAAACCAAAGATTTGACATGGATTGACCATCATGCTTCGGTTATCAAAGAATATGACGAGAAGATGGCAACCGGAAAATATGAGCCGATTAAAGGCAGTCGGATTTCAGGAACGGCGGCAATTGTCTTGACATGGAAATATTTCTTTCCAGACAAACCTGTTCCTGAAGGAGTTGTTTTACTTGGCTTGAATGACGTATTTGATTTGAGGGACAAGCGGGTTCGTCCGTTTGAATATGCGATTCAGTCGATGGGCGTTAATCGTCCGGAAGATGAGATTTGGTCGGAGATTTTTGACGGCAGATTGGATATTGCGTCTGTTGTCGAAAAAGGCGAAGCGATTTTATCTTGGATAAGAGTTCGCAATTACCGTTTGGCAAGAAGCATTGCTTTCGAAAGCGAGATAAACGGATTGAAATGTATTTGTGCCAATATGCCGCAGGGATATTCCGATTTTTTTGATTCTTTGGAAAATGTCGATGAGTATGATGTGCGGATTAATTTCTTTATGAACAAAAAGAATTTGTGGAATCTTTCTTTTTATACATACAAAGACAATGTCAATGTTTCCGAATTGGCGGCAAGTATGGGCGGCGGCGGCCATGTCAAGGCGGCCGGAGCTTCCAATCTTCCCGAACTTCCTGAATTTCTGAGAAAAGGCTTAAGAAAACTTGGTTAAGCATTGGTCAAAAGTAGAATATCTGCATCAGAGCGTTAAAAATCCCAATATTATTGTCAAGGGGACGCACAGTTATTACAGCGATGCCTGGACAGGAAGCTTTGAAGAGTATGTCGTCCGTTATTTGTATGGGGACGCTTACAGTTTGGAGCATTGGCAACCGCAATGGAAATTGGATAAACTTTATATCGGCGATTATGTGTGCGTCGGCGGAGAGAGCGTTATTCTGATGGGCGGCAACAACACGCACCGGACGGATTGGTTCAGCGATTATCCTTTTATGGATAAAATTGTCGAAAGCTATGAGGCTAAAGGCGATACGGTTATCGGCGACGGTGTGTGGATAGGAATGAGAGCGGTTATCCTGCCGGGTGTGAAAATCGGAGAGGGTGCCGTTATCGGTACCGGAGCTGTTGTTACAAAAGATGTTGAGCCGTATTCGATTGTGGCCGGAAATCCGGCCAAGGAAATAAAAAAACGATTTGCTTCGGATGTGATTGAAGAACTTTTATCATTGAAAATTTATGATTTGCCGGAAGAGGTTTTCGACCGATTGAGGAGTGAACTTTGCGGCGGAGATATTGAACGTCTTAAGGCTCGAATGAAAGAACTCGGCGTTTTGTAAAAAGGAGGCTGTTTCGCAGGGGGAAACAGCCTTTTTTTTCTTGTGAAAAAAAATTAAAGTTGTAAAATTGCCCCGTCTGAATAATTTAATAATAAAAAATGGAGAGAACTTAATGTCAAAAATTCTTATCACTTCCGCATTGCCTTATATCAACGGCGTGCCGCATCTGGGCCACATGGTCGGCTGTCTGCTTCCTTCCGATGTTTATGCCAGATATATGCGAATGATGGGAAATGAAGTTCTCTATATTGCCGGAACGGATGAACACGGAACGACTTCAGAAGTCGGGGCTTTGAATGAAGGAATGGATGTTCAGGCTTATTGTGATATGTATCATCAGCGTCATGCCCAGACTTATCAGGATTTCAAGCTTTCGTTTGATTATTTCGGACGGACATCCAGTGAGCAGAACAAAGAAATTACTTATCATATTTTTGAACAATTGGATAAAAACGGGTATATTGAAGAAAAGACAATCAAACAGATTTATTCCGTTGACGACAAGATGTTTCTGGCCGATCGCTATATTACCGGAACTTGTCCGCATTGCGGTTATGAAAAAGCCCGCGGCGACCAATGTGAAAACTGCACAAAAGTTTTGGAACCGACCGACTTAATAAATGCCCGCAGCACAATTTCGGGAAGCACCAATTTGGAAGTTCGGGAAACAAAGCATTTGTTTTTAAACCTTCCGAAAATTCAGGAACGTCTCGGCGATTGGCTGAAGACGAAAGAACCTTTCTGGCCGGATGTGGCTTATACCATTGCCCAGAAGTGGCTGAAAGAGGGTTTGCAGGAACGCTGCATTACCCGCGATTTGAAATGGGGCTTTCCGGTAAACAAACCGGGATATGAAGATAAGGTCGTCTCTGTGTGGTTTGACGCACCTATCGGATATATCGGCATTACCAAGCAATGGGCCGATGAAAATCCATCTGAACGCAATTGGAAAGACTGGTGGATGGGAGCCAAAGATGTCCGCTATGTGGAATTTATGGGAAAAGACAATGTTCCTTACCATTCCATTACATTTCCGGCCACGCTGCTGGGAACTGGTGAAGACTGGACAATGGTGGACTATCTTAAGGGAATGAGCTATTTGACTTTTGAAGGTGGAAAGTTTTCAAAATCAGAAAAACGCGGTGTCTTTGCCGAAGACGCAATTAAGGAATTTCCGGTTGACTATTGGCGTTACTGGCTGATGTCGAATGCTCCGGAGGCTTCGGATTCCTCTTTTACGTTTGATTTGTTTGCTTCGGTTGTCAATAAAGACTTGAACGGTGTATTGGGCAATTTTGTCTCCCGTGTTCTGAAGATGACTTCTTCCAAAATCGGCAGTGAAGTTCCTGCCGGCGGCAATGATACCGAAACGGAAGAGGCTTTGGTTAAAGTGCTTCAGGAAAGAGTCAATGATTATTTCAAATATATGGATGAAATGGAGTTTCGCAAAGCCTTGAATGAACTGAGAGCCATTTGGGTTGAAGGAAACAACTATATTTCGACGACGGAGCCGTGGACGGTTATTAAAACGGAGCCGGAAAGAGCAGCCGCCATTCTCAGAACTTGTATTAATCTGATTCGGATTTTTGCAATTCTGAGTGCTCCGATTATGCCTGATACGGCAGAGAAAATGTTGGACAAGCTCGGTCTTAAAGCAGATGATATGCCTTCACTCAAGGGATTTTCCGTTAAAGAAGAAATACAAGCATTGAAACCGGGGCATAAATTTGAAGTCGGAGATATGCTGTTTGAAAGAATTACACCGGAACGGATTGAAGAATTAAAAGTAAAGTATGGAAGTGATAAAAAATGAAATTAAGTAAGAAATCTGATAATTTTGGAAAATTAAGAGGCTGGCCGGCATTTTTGCATAAAGTGTTTTTGGTTGTTTCTTATCCGTTCAGAAAACCGTTGATTTTTATTCCGGTGGCTGTCTTGTTGTATTTGGCACCGACGTTTCGCGGGGTTAAGCCGACGGAAGTTCATTTGTGGTATTGGGGAAAAATCAAGAGCATTTCTTCAACGGTAACGGCTTCCGTTACGGATAAGACAAAGGATATTTTGCCTGAAACGGCTAAAAATCTTATTCAGCAGGTAACAACGCCGGAACCGGAAAAGGGGATTGACCAATTGGTGGAAATGCCGAGACTGTCTCCGAAGGCTGTCCGCCGCCAGATGTTTGAAAAGGCAAAATCAGCTCCGGTGGCCGTTGATATTTTGGAAACGGAAGAAGCTTTGTCTGTTCCGGGATTTCAAAATTCGGCAGAGGGCAAAAATGTTGCCGAGCAGGCTCCGGTTTCTGAAAATGCGGCTCCGAAACCGCAAACGGTTACGGTTCCGAGAAAGCTGCCTTTGGTTTACTTGGATATTCCTAAAGAAATCAGCGGCGATATAAAAGTAAACAATGCCAATGAAATTGAAGTCGGCGGAACATATCTGTTTTTATACGGCGTTTATATTAATCCGGACAGCAGTGAAGGGATTAATGCCAAGAATTTCTTGGAAATTATGACTAAAGGCCAAAAAGTAAGATGTACGATTTTGGCTTATACCTATCAGGATATTGCGACGGGTATTTGTTATGTCGGTACAAAAAACATCAATCAAACTTTGGTGGATGAAGGATTGTCCAGAAACGTGGCTTTATAGCCGTTATTGAAAGGTAGTCGTATGTGGCAGCCGGTTTTAATGATTAACGGATATCTCATCAGCGTTTTGGGATTGGCTATGCTTATTCCCGCCGCGGTTGATATGTCCGTTAACAAAACCGGCTGGTCCTTATTTATCAATTCGTCGCTTATTTCCATTTTTATCGGTGTTTCTTTGTTTTTGGCAAATCGGAAAACGATAAAAAAAATTACGTTGCAACAAGGATATTTAATTACGGTAGTCAGTTGGGTTTCAATGACTTTGCTGGCAACGATGCCCTTTTTGTTTTACGGGACGGTGTCCGGTTTTACGGATGCGTGGTTTGAAGCAATGTCCGGTTTTACGACAACCGGGGCGACAATTATGAAAGATGTCGAGATTTTGCCGAAGCCGATTTTGTTATGGCGTTCTATGTTAAGCGGGCTGGGCGGTATCGGAATTGTAATTTTTGCCGTGGCGTTGCTGCCGTTTCTCGGAATAGGGGGAATGCAAATTTTTCAACGGGAAAATTCGGATATTAATGACAAATTTATGCCGAAGTTTAATTATATTGCCAAACGAATTCTTGCCGTTTATTTCTTTTTGGCCATGTTATGTGCTTTTTCATTGCATTTTGCGGGAATGAATTGGTTTGATGCGGTCAATCATACTTTGACGACGATTGCTACCGGCGGCTTTTCGACTAAAAATACCTCAATAGGCTATTATCACAGTGTCGGTATTGAAATGGTTATTGCCTTGTTTATGTTTTTAGGGGCTTTGCCGATGACCTTTTATATTATGGTTATGCAAAACAAGGATTTGAAGTCTTTTCGGACGGAACAGGTAACTTTCTTTATTAAGGTGTTGTCTGTTTATATTTTGTTTATGACCTGTTGGTTGGCATGGAACGGAAAATATGACTTTTTTGAGGCTCTGCGTTATTCTGTTTTTAATATTATTTCCGTGGTAACCAGCACAGGGTTTGCCTCAACCGACTATATGAAATGGGGTGTTTGGGCAGGAGCATTTTTTATCATGTTTGCTTTGACCGGAGGATGTACCGGTTCCACATCTGGTTCGATTAAAATGTTTCGTTGGCAGGTTGTGCTTGCTTATGTGAAAAAAACGCTGATTACGGCAACGGATCCAAACCGGGTGGTGCCGATTAAAGTGGGTAGTCTGACGACTTCGGAATCTGTGGTTTCGTCAGTTTTGGTGTTTATGACGGCTTATTTTTTCAGTGTGGTGTTTTTGACTATTTTTGTTTCTATGACGGGATTGGATTTTGAAACCGCTTTTAGTGCCGTGATTGCCTGTATGACTAATTCCGGTCCGGGAATCGGTCCGATTATCGGGCCTTCGGGGAATTACAGTTCTCTTTCCGATGTGGCAAAATATCTTTTGTCTTTTGCTATGTTGTTGGGACGTTTGGAACTTTTGACCGTTCTTGTTTTGTTTACCAAAAATTTTTGGCGGAACTAATATTTATCGGCGGTTTGTTTAGATTATTTGGATATAAATATAAAGCCCTCTCATTTGAGAGGGCTTTATTGTCAGTTATGGTGTTTTGTTTAATCCTCGTTACCGGCCGGTTCGTCATCCCCGATCATTTCGGTAGTAAGGTGTCCGGCATCGGCACGGATTTTATTTTCGATTTCATCGGCCACTTCCGGATGTTCTCTTAAGAATAATTTGGCATTTTCACGGCCTTGTCCGAGTTTTTCTCCTTTATAAGAGAACCAAGCTCCTGATTTTTCAACAAAGCCGGCTTTGACACCAAGGTCAATCAGTTCTCCTGTTTTGGAAATGCCTTCGCCATACATAATGTCAAAATCAACAACTTTGAATGGAGGAGCAACTTTGTTTTTGACAATTTTAACTCTGGTCTGACTGCCGATAACGTCTTCTTTGTCTTTAATGGAACCGATACGGCGAATGTCAATACGAACGGAAGCATAGAATTTAAGGGCGTTTCCTCCGGTTGTCGTTTCCGGGTTTCCAAACATAACGCCGATTTTCATACGAATTTGGTTGATAAAGATAATCAACGTATTGGAGCGGGAGACGGTGGAGGTCAGTTTTCTTAAGGCCTGACTCATCAAACGGGCTTGCAAACCCATGTGAGAATCGCCCATTTCTCCTTCCAGTTCGGCCTTCGGAACCAAGGCGGCAACAGAGTCGACGACCAAAACGTCAATCGCTCCGGAGCGGACGAGCGTGTCAGCTATTTCCAGTGCTTGTTCTCCGGCATCTGGTTGAGAAATCAGCAGGTTTTCGATATCAACGCCGATTTTTTTGGCATAAGACGGGTCAAGGGCGTGTTCGGCATCAATGAAAGCACAAGTTCCGCCTTTCTTCTGAGCCTGAGCAATAACGCTGAGGGCGAGGGTGGTTTTACCGGAACTTTCCGGCCCGTAAATTTCAATGATACGGCCTTTCGGCATTCCTCCGATACCCAAAGCAATGTCTATACCGAGCGAACCGGTAGAAATTGCTTCAATGTCTACATTGGAGCTTTGTCCGAGACGCATGATGGAGCCTTTACCGAAGGCTCTTTCAATCTGGCTCAGGGCGGCGTCTAATGCTTTATCTTTTTCCATTATGATTTCTCTCTTTCTAAAGTTTAGTTACACTCTGTTTTCAATATTGTACTTATTGCGTAAAAATACAATTTTATGATAACAGTTATCCTATGAAAATAAAATGTACTACTTTTGTTCTTTTTGCAAGAGTTTTTTTGAGAATTTGAAAAATTATTTTTCAATCCCTTTTTTCAGGCTTTCCGTTGATGAGGATTTTTTCAGACTGCGTTCGTCAAGTTGTTGAAATTCCTCTAAAGCGGCCGTAACGACAGCTCCGAAAATGACTACCGCCCAGGCAAGATACATCCAAACCAGAAAGACGGGAAGGGTTGCCAAGGCTCCGTATAAAACTTTGTAAGTGGCACTCTTTACCATAAAATAACCAAATCCGGTTCTTAAAACCCAGAACAGAATCACGGCCACGGAAGAACCGACCACGGCGTTGTAAATTTTTACTTTTTTATTGGGAACCAGAACATACACCAAAATCAAAGCGAGCATTGTGATGAAAGACGGAAGCAAATCACTGATGCGGGCTTGGGTTTCAGCCATTTCGGGCATGAATTTCTGCAGGGTAAACAAATAGCCCCGTAAAGAAAATGCGGCTCCGAGAAGCAGAGGGCCTAAGGTTATGACAGTCCAATACAAAGTTATTTTAGTGGTAAAACGGCGGGGCTTATAGACTTTAAAGATAAAGTTTAAGCTGCTTTCAATGGTAGAGAGCATTAAAATCGCGGTGATGGCAATACCGACAACGCCGATTGTGGTTAAGCCGGCCGTGGCGTTGATAAATTCGGAAAAATATTGAGAAACTTCCTGTTCAATGGTCGGAACAAAGTTAGCCAGCAGAAATTCTTTAACTTGTTCTTTGACACCGTCAAAAACCGGAAAGGCTGAAAAAATTGCCAAGCCGATGGCAAACAGCGGGACAATGGCAATCAGCGACGTATAGCTTAATGAGGCGGCAACGCGGAAAATCGTGTCGTTTTGGGCACGGCGGGTCAGAAAATAGATAAACTCCCGGGTGCTTTTTATTCCTTTTTTCAAACGGCTGCGAAAAGAGACGGGAAGTTTAGTTTTGAAATACATACTCAGCTCTCAAAAAAAATTGTTTACAAAGGTTTTTAAATTTTATAAATAGTCTATAGAAATTTTGATTTAATATATTTAATTTTTTTTATAAAGAAAAGGAAAATATTATGACTTCACCTTTAATGGCCGGCAAAAAGGGTCTGATTATGGGCCTGGCTAATGACAAATCCATCGCATGGGGTATTGCACAGGCTTTGAATTCTCAAGGAGCTCAAATTGCAATCTCTTACCAGAACGAAGCTTTGGAAAAAAGGGTTAAACCGCTTTCCGAACAGCTCGACAATGAGCCGATGCTGATTAAATGCGATGTTTCCGATTCAGCCAGCGTTGAAGCCTGCTTTAAAGAATTGGGTGAAAAATGGGGAAAAATCGATTTTGTTGTTCACGCGATTGCTTTTTCCGACAAAAACGAATTAAAAGGCAGAACCATTGATACGACTTTGCCTAACTTCCTGAATACAATGCACATTTCCTGCTATTCTTTCTTGGAAGCCTGCCGTTGTGCCGCTCCTATCATGAACGAAGGCGGTTCAATCGTTACTTTGACGTATCTCGGCGGAGAGAGATGTCTGCCTAACTATAACATTATGGGTGTTGCCAAAGCCGCTTTGGAAGCATCCGTCCGTTATGCCGCCGTTGATCTTGGTGTTCAGGGCGTGAGAGTTAACGCTATTTCCGCCGGTCCGATTAAAACTTTGGCTGCTTCCGGTATCGGCGATTTCCGCAAAATTCTGCGTTGGAATGAATTGAACGCTCCGTTAAAACGCAATGTTACCCAAGAAGAAGTCGGTATGGCCGCTTTGGGATTGCTTTCTCCTATCGGTACAGGCATTACGGGCGAAGTTTTGCATGTTGACGCAGGTTACCACATTACCGGTATGGTTGCTTTGGACAATGCTCACGAATCCGGAGCCGTTTTATCTGAATTCTAAGATTTGTCTTGAGTTTTCAATAAGTAATCTTTATAATCAGGCCGTTTACAATTTACCAGTTGTTGCGGCCTTTTTTTGTGAGTGATATCTATGGATAATTTTGATAAGCCTTTTCCTGCTCTTGCAATTAGAAAACGGAAACTTGTTGCCGGAAAAATTCTGTTGAAATCGTTAATTTACGCGTTTGCGATTTTTGGTTTGCTGTTCATTCTGCTGCTGATGATTGTTACGGCACTTTTGCGGCAAGATGCCGTTCCCGCGGGAGATGTGCCGGGCAAGGGGATTTTGACAATCGATTTTAACAATGATTATCCGGAAGTGAGTGCCGATGATTTGTTTTCAGAGCTTTCCGAAGTTCCGAGCACTTCTTTTTTTGATTTGATTAAAGCGATTAATGTTGCGGCATTGGATGACAGGATTAAAGCTATTGTTGCAAATGTCAATGAATCTTCTCTCGGATTGTCTCAAATACAGGAAGTTCGCCGGGCAATTGAAAATTTCCGCAAAACCGGGAAAAAAGCTTATCTTTATTCTACGGGGTTCGGCAATTTCGGCGGCGGAACTTCGGAATATTATTTGGCTGCGGCGTTTGATGAAATCTGGATGCAGCCGAATACGGAAGCAGGAATTACCGGATTGAACTTTGAAGTGCCGTTTTTTCGGAGCATTTTGAGCAAGGCCGGTGTTCAGGCGGAATTTTATACCCGCTATGAATATAAAAATGCGGCAGCATCTTTGTTGAATGACAAATTATCTCCCGAATACAGGAAAGAACTCAATAAGTTGGGCGGCAGTATTTATTCGGTTATGAAAGAGGATATTTGCCGGGACAGAAACCTAAAAAAAGAGATGTTTGACAAGTTGGTCAATAATGCACCACTTTCCGCTGAAGATGCTTTGGCGGCCGGGTTAATCGATTATATCGGATATAAGCCAGAGCTGATTGAAAAGGCGATTCAGGAAACGAAAGGCAAAATGGTAAATGTTTTGGATTATGTTTCAAGTTTTTCTTCCGGATATCGCAATCTTCCGACAGTGGCTTTGGTTGTTATTGAAGGGGTGATTGCTGAAGGGGAAAGTTATGCCAATTCCTTGCGGGATGAAGCCGTTGCCGGAGCGGATACGATTGTGAAACAGCTTGATGACATTCTCAGAAATGATAACGTTAAAGCTTTGGTTATCAGGGTTAACAGTCCGGGCGGAAGCTACACGGCTTCTAATGAAATTTGGTATGCGATCAAACGGATTAAAGAGAAAAAACGAATTCCGGTTGTGGTTACGCAGGGCAATTATGCTGCAAGCGGCGGCTATTTTGTTTCAATTGCCGGGGATTATATTTTTTCCGAGCCGTCCAGCATTACCGGTTCTATCGGAGTTTTAGGCGGAAAAATGGTTTTGTCCGGTTTATGGAATAAGCTGGGAATACACTGGGGAGAAGTAAAATTCGGAGAAAATTCCGGTATCTTAAGCGTTAACCATAAATTCACTCCGAAAGAAAAGGAAATTTTTAACCGTTCATTAGACCGGGTATATAAAGATTTTACACTTAAAGTTTCAGAAGCCCGCCATATTGAGATTACCAAAATGGATAAGCTTGCCCGCGGCCGCGTCTGGACGGGAATTGACGCCGCTGACGCCGGTTTGGTTGATGCTGTCGGCGGAATTGACGAGGCTGTTGCGTGGGCTAAAGCACAAGCCGGTATTAAGCCGAAAGACAAGTTTGAGATTGTTTATTATCCGAAAAAGAAAACACTTTCGGAGAAATTGTCGCAGTTGGTTTCGGGAACTCCGAAAATTTCAGTTAATAAAATTATGAATGACTTGGGAATTGAGATGAATGATATTAATATGCTTAACCGTATGAAGTATGATTTAATCCTTCCTCCTTTGAAAATATCAATGTAAGCAGTTGGAGATAAAAATGGCTATTGATAAAGAAACCGTAAGAAGAGTGGCTTTTCTGTCACGCTTAAAGATTGAAGATGATAAAATTGAGGCCGCAGAACAGGAATTTAATAAAATCCTGAATTGGGTTGAGCAATTAAAAGAAGTTAACACGGATAACGTAGAACCTTTGGTTTCCGTTAACGACAGCAATATTGTCTGCCGTGAAGACAAAGTTACCGAAGGTAATCAATCGCAAGCGGTTTTGAAAAATGCCCCGATGCAGGAGTATGGGTATTTTGTTGTTCCAAAGGTTGTAGAATAAGGGCAGGGTTGAAGATGAGCGAATTAAACAAGTTAACGATTGCCGAGAGTCTGGCAGGGTTGAAGAAAAAAGAATTTTCCGCAACCGAACTGACAAAAGAATATATTAAATCCATGGAAGCAAACAGAAAGCTTAATGCTTATGTTTTGGAAACGCCTGAAAAAGCATTGGAACAAGCCGCAAAATCCGATGAAAAATATAAAAACGGAACGGCAGGGGCTTTGGAAGGTATTCCTTTGGGAATTAAAGACCTGTTTTGCACAAAAGACATTCGCACGACGGCTTGTTCTCATATTCTTGACGGTTTTGTCCCTCAATATGAGTCCACGGTTACGCAAAAGCTTTTAGATGCGGGGGCTTCTTTCTTGGGTAAGCTGAATATGGATGAGTTTGCCATGGGCGGCAGCAATGAGACCAGTTATTACGGTCCGGTTGTCAATCCGTGGAGCAAAGATAAAGATTTGGTTGCCGGCGGTTCTTCCGGCGGTTCGGCTGCTGCCGTATGTGCCAATATGTGTGCCGCTGCCACGGGAACAGATACCGGCGGATCAATCCGTCAGCCATCCGCTTTCTGCGGTATTACCGGAATTAAGCCGACTTACGGGCGTTGTTCCCGTTACGGTATCATGGCTTTTGCCTCTTCTTTGGATCAGGCCGGACCGATTGCAAAAGATGTTCGCGATTGTGCGATTATGCTGAAAGTAATGTCCGGATATGATACGAAAGATTCTACGTCCGCCCGGGTTGAAGTTCCTGATTTTGAAAGCTTTTTGAATCAGGATATCCGAGGATTGAAAATCGGCGTTCCGGCGGAATATCGTCCGGAAGGGTTAAATGAAGAGATTGCCTCTTATTGGGACAAGGGAATTGAGATGCTTAAAGCCAGAGGAGCGGAAATCGTCAACATTTCTTTACCTCATACCAAATATGCTTTGGCAACTTACTATATTATCGCTCCTGCGGAAGCTTCCTCCAATCTGGCTCGTTATGACGGTTTGCGTTACGGATTGAGAGTGCCGGGGAAACATTTGGATGATATGTATATTAACAGCAGAACCGAAGGTTTCGGCAAGGAAGTCAAACGCCGTATTATGAT
Organism: Alphaproteobacteria bacterium; assembly: GCA_017626035.1. GTDB lineage: Bacteria > Pseudomonadota > Alphaproteobacteria > RF32 > CAG-239 > JAGAJR01. Next base: position 53,368 of record JAGAJR010000017.1, read on the forward strand.
TGGGACTTATGTTTTGTCTGCCGGATATTATGACGCTTATTATCTGAAAGCTCAGAAAGTCCGTCGTCTTATCCGAGAGGATTTCATTAAGGCTTTTGAAAAATGCGATGCCATTTTGACGCCGACAGCTCCGGTTCCGGCATTTCCTATCGGGGATAAGTCCATGCAGGAAAATCCTATTAATATGTATTTGAACGATGTGTTCACGGTATCGGTCAGTTTGGCCGGATTGCCGGGAATGAGTCTGCCTATCGGGTTGTCGAAGGAAGGGCTTCCGCTCGGTTTGCAGGTTATCGGCAAAGCTTTTGACGAAGGAACGGTTTTCAAAGTTGCAAGTGCTTTGGAAACAGACGCTAAATTTGTGAGGAAATAAAAATGGCAGAATATGTTATAGAAACAGCAAAAGGTAAATGGGAAGTTGTTTGCGGTTTGGAAATCCATTGTCAGATTATTTCCAAGTCAAAAATGTATAGCGGGGCTTCAACGGAATTCGGTGCCGACGCCAATGAACATGTTTCGTTTGTGGATGCCGGTATGCCGGGAATGCTGCCGACTTTGAATATGGAATGTGTTCATCAGGCCGTTAAAACCGGTTTGGGTTTGAATGCTAAAATTAACAAATATTCGGAGTTTGCCCGTAAAAACTATTTTTATGCGGATTTGCCGCAGGGGTATCAGATTACCCAGTTTAAGTTTCCGATTGTGGGAGAGGGTAAAGTCAGTGTGGATTTGTCGGACGGAACCACTAAGGATATCGGTATTGAAAGAATGCATATTGAGCAGGATGCCGGAAAATCTCTGCACGATATTGCTCCGGACAAAACATTTATTGACTTGAACAGAGCCGGTGTCGGTTTGATGGAGATTGTTACCAAGCCTGATTTTCGTTCTCCGGAAGAAGCAGGTGCTTTCTTGAAAAAACTGCGTTCAATCCTGCGTTATCTGGGAACCTGCGACGGAAATATGGATGAGGGATCAATGCGTTGCGACGTGAATGTTTCCGTTCGTCCGTATGGTTCCGATGAATTGAGAACGCGTTGCGAAATGAAAAACGTCAACAGTATGAAATTTGTGATGCAGGCGATTGAAAATGAAGCCAAACGCCATATTGAAGTTTATGAAAACGGCGGAAAAATCGAACAGGAAACCAGACAGTTCGATCCTGTCAGCGGGCAGACGAAAGTCATGCGTAAGAAAGAATTTGCTCATGACTATCGTTATTTTCCTGAGCCTGATTTGCTGCCGTTACAGCTTGATGACGCTTATATTGAAAAAGTCCGCTCCGAAATGGTGGAACTTCCGGATGCCAAAAAGGCCCGCTTTGTCAAAGAGCTTGGTTTGACGCCTTATGACGCAATGGTTATCTGCGAAAACAAAGAAACGGCAGCTTTCTTTGAAAAAGCCGCAGAAGGAAGAGATGCCAAAAAAGTGGCCAACTGGCTGATGGGTGATTTCTTTGCCATGCTGAATGAGAAAAAACTGGAATTGAAAGATTCTCCGGTCAGTGCCGAGAATCTCGGAAAACTGGTGGATTTAATCAGCAAGGATGTTATTAACGGAAAAACGGCTAAAGACGTGTTTATAATGATGGCCGATACCGGAAAATCTCCGGAAGCGATTGTTGAGGAGAAAGGTTTGAAACAGGTTACGGATACCGGAGCAATTGAAGCTTTGGTTGACGAGGTTATTGCTTCTTCTCCGGAAAACGTTGCAGCATACCAAGGCGGAAAAGCTGGTTTGTTTGGCTGGTTCGTGGGACAAGTATTGAAAAAATCCCAGGGAAAAGCCAATCCGGGAATTGTCAACAAGCTTTTGAAAGAAAAATTAGGCTGAATAAAAGATTGCAGCATCCCTTAACGGGATGCTGTCTTTTTATGAGGGATGAAAATGTCTGAATTTGAAGATTTTTTAGAAAATTATAAAGGTTTTGATGAGATTGAAGAGGGAGAAAGGCTTTCTTTTTTGCAATTTATGAGAGCTTTTCAAACCGCGGCTTATTCCAGAGAAACGCTTCCGGGGCATCTTAGTTCTTCGGCATGGATTGTGAATTCGGAACGAACGAAAATTCTGATGATTTATCATAATTTGTTTAAATCGTGGGCTTGGGTCGGAGGCCACGCGGACGGCGATGAAAATTTAGTTCGGGTCGCAGTAAAAGAAACGGAGGAAGAAACCGGATTGAAGAATATCCGCTTAGTGCAAAAGGAACCGATTGATATTAATGTCTTGTCCGTTACCAATCATGTCAAACGGGGGAAATTTGTTCCTCGTCATTTGCATTATAATGTGGTTTATTTGTTTGAGGCGGATGAAAAAGAGGAACTCCGAATGAAACCGGATGAAAACTCCGGTGTGCAATGGATTGAAGCTGATAAAATTTCGGGTATGTGTCTTGAAGATCACGTTGTTCCTTATTATAACAGAATTATGCGAAAAATAAAGGAAAGGCATTTGTAATGGATAGTGCCGTCATTGGAAATGTTATCGTTTCCGCTTATGAAAGGCAGCAGGACAAGCCAATGCAAATTTGAAAAACAAAGACAGGAAAAGCAAATGACAACAATGATTATACAAGGAACATTAGCCGCTTTATTTACCAGTCTGTTTGCCGGACTGGGCGGTTTTCTGGTGTTTTTCAAAAAGAATTACAGCAAGAGCAATATTAATTTTTTGCTGAATGCGGCAGCCGGAATTATGTTGGCGTCATCTTTTTTCACGCTTTTGGTTCCGGCGGCGGGGACTGTCGTTTCTATGCCGATGGGAAAATATTGGGGAGCGTTGCTGTTGGTTGTTTCTGTTTTGTCCGGTGTGGGAATTGTGTGGATTTTGCATGCCGTTTTGCCGCATGAACATGAAATTTCCGGACACCATGGATTGCAAATGGATTTGAGAAGTTCGTGGCTTTTTGTGATTGCCATCGCTATTCATAAATTTCCCGAGGGATTGGCTGTCGGGGTGGCTTATGCCGGAGAACGTCTGTATAATCCGGAATCCTTGGCTATTGGTATCGGTTTGCAAAATATTCCGGAGGGATTAATGGTGTCCGTAACGTTAATGGCAATCGGTTTCAGCAGATTGAAGGCGGCGTTGTTTGCTGCCGTTACCGGATTGATGCAGCCGTTCGGAGCTTTAATCGGGGTTATCGGAACCGGGTGGAGCATGGCTTTTGTTCCGTTTGGAATGGCTATGGCCGGGGGAACCATGCTGTTTGTGATTATTAATGAAATCATTCCGGAAACATATACCAACAAAGAAAATGAAAAACATACAATGGCAATTATGTTGGGTTTTGTTATGATGATGTTTATGAGTATTGTTTTGGGATAGATAACTTTTAAAAAATTCAAAAAAGCTATTGACGAGGGGAAAAAGATAATATACATATTACAACCGTACCACGGAGAGTTGGCAGAGTGGTAATGCAGCGGATTGCTAATCCGTCATCGTGAATAGCGATGCACAGGTTCGAGTCCTGTACTCTCCGCCATTAAAAAAAGCGGTATCCTTAATGGATACTGCTTTTTTTATGTTTGAATGAAGAGACAGGCTCGAACCGAGAGGCTCGCTAAGCAAAAAATACAATGATTTGTATTTTTTGTCTGCAAGAGCATAGATGGTCTTATTGAGCAAAGGAAGTGTAACGACTGCGGCGAGATTAGAGCTCTATGAGAAAGAGCAGTGAAACTGCGTAGTCCTGTACTCTCCGCCATTAAAAGCCGTTCCTTTGGGAGCGGCTTTTTGTTTTCCCGAATCTTTTATTTTGGACAAAAAATGGTTGTGTTTTAGTTTTTTTATTATACATACCGACTTTTACAGCCATTTTTTATTATGTTTTTTTATTGAAAATCAATGTAATAATCTGAAATTGAATAAAATGTCAGATTTTTGTATATTTTTAAGTTTTTTTCTGGTATATTACTGCGAGCAAAAAATATAAGGGATGTATATGAAGAAAATAATTTCAGCTATGGAAGCCGGAAAACTTATTTACAATGATGCCTCTGTTATGATCGGAGGTTTCTTGAAATGCGGCAGTCCGGTTAAAGTTATTGACGAAATTGTTAAAAACAATATTAAAGGTTTGACGCTTATTGCCAATGATACTTGTGTTCCCGATTCAGATCGGGGCAAGCTGATTGTCAATAAATGTGTTAAAAAAGTTATTGCTGGGCATATCGGGACCAATCCTGAAACCGGACGCCAGATGAATGCCGGGGAATTGGAAGTGGAGCTTGTTCCTTTGGGAACTCTTGCGGAAAGAGTTCGGGCAGGGGGAGCCGGGTTGGGCGGATTTTTAACGCCGACAGGCGTTGGCACTGTGGTTGAAGAAGGTAAGCAGACCATGGAAATTGACGGCAGAAAATATATTTTGGAAAAGCCGTTAAAAGCTGATTTTGCTATTATTTATGCCAATAAAGCCGATAAATTCGGCAATGTGTTTTTACACGGAACAACCAGAAATTTTAATACGGTTATGGCAACCGCGGCCAAAACGGTTATTGTTGAAGCTGACGAATTGGTTGAGGGCTGCCTGAATCCCGATGATGTTACGATTCCGGGAGTGTTTGTGGATTATATCGTTTTATAAGGTGAAACATGGAATTATCAAAAGAAAAAATCAGAGAAATTATTGCCAGCAGGGTAGCCAAAGAACTTTCCGAAGGGGATGTGATTACTTTGGGTATCGGATTGCCGACAGAAGTGGCCAATTATGTTCCGAAAGAGATGCATATTATGTTTCAATCTGAAAACGGGCTTGTCGGTGTCGGTCCTAAACCGTCTGAGGAAACTTATGATAAAGATATTACCAATGCCGGCGGAACGGTGGTCGAAGTTAAAGAAGGCGGTGCTTTTTTTGATTCGGTTATGTCTTTTGCAATGATTAGAGGCGGACATGTTGATGCCACCGTTTTGGGGGCTTTGGAAGTCGATGAAGAGGGAAATCTTGCCAACTGGATGATACCGGGGGCTTTTGTACCGGGAATGGGCGGTGCCATGGACCTGGTTGTCGGAGCCAAGAAAGTGATTGTGGCTATGGAACATACCTCCAAAAACGGACCGAAAATCGTTAAGAAATGTTCTCTGCCGCTGACCGCCGCCAAAGAGGTGGATTTAATCATTACCGAACGTTGTGTTATCAGTGTTGAGCCGGAAGGGTTGGTTTTAAAGGAAATTAATCCGTTGTTTTCTCTTGATGACGTTTTATCCACCATTTCAGCCGATTTAATTGTGCCGGATGAATTTAATCAAGCAGCTGCTTAACATTTTTGTACAAATAGAGGGTTAACATTAGTTGATTATTTTTGTCAAAAGTGCTATAAATATATTGAGTTATATTTATAGGACCGGCGATGAAGAAAAAGACTATCAAAAGAGGGCTAAAAACACTTTCGGCAGGATTGTTGCTCGGGGTTTCCTCTTATGCTTTATATCAAGCGGATAAGTTTGATGTTAATGATTTTCCTCAAAAAGAAGTTGTCGTTTGCGGAAATAAAGTTTCTATGGAAGATTTTTACAGCCGCTTGTCGTATACACGCAACGGCTGGGTTTATAAAACCGAAGACGGAAAGAACCTCAGCGTTGACAGCCTCAGTGATTTTCATCAGAAAGATTCACTGAATCATTTGAATTATTTACAAGCTAAGCGAACCCGTAAAGTTGATACTGTCTATGTCAAGTATGTCCAGCAGAAAGACGGAACCAAGGAAATAATTTATCAGTTGGGAAGTTATGACAGCGTAAATCGGCCGTCTATGGGAATATGTGAAAAAGGATGTGTTACAGTCAGGGAGTTTGTTGCGGAAGATCCTAAACTCCAAGAAAAGGAGGATGAATATAACGACGAATATAACCAAACTTATGCTCATGAAGATTGGCATTATATTAATGGCGTCAACGGAATAATGAATGTGGGGCAAAGTTATGAGGTTAAATTTGTTGAAGTTTGCATGGATGAAGTTTCCGCTAATCTTCGTCAGTTTTTAAAACAAAGAAAGAAATATTTGGAATCCGGGAAAAATCCTAAATATATTACTTCAAGGTTTAGTTTTTATCATGATTTGATTAATGAGGGAAAAGTTGTTCCTACAGACAAAATTTCTACCAAAGAGCAAAAACTTATTGCTGTCGGTGTTTTTGATGCCTGGATGAAAGACAAGTTCGACCTTTATTCATATAAAAATTATGAACGGACAAAGTTTATTCTGCTTAAAACAAATTATAACGGGATACAGGAAAATTCCGAACTTCATCAGAAGTTGATGACTAAGTGTTTTACAATTGACGGGATAGATTACTGGAAATACATTTCAGACAAAGAGCAGGAAGTCAAAGACCGGATACCTGAAAAATATAAGGTGCAATTTAATAAGTGTTTGCCGAAGTGGAAAAAAGGAAAAATGACTTATTTTGACAAGCTGGAAGAAAACAGAAATGAAAAAGGGCGGACAGCTTATAATCTCTTTATGTTAAAAAACAAAATTAAAAATATGTTTCGTTAGATTATCTGGATAAGTGAAGTATCGGATGCGGTTTTCCTGAATCGTCGAGTTCGTCCCTGGAAATTACGGTAAATCCCCAATGTCGGTAAACCGCCAAAGCATGCGGATTTTCTTCATTTACGTCAATGAATTTTATTTTAGGATTTTGCATAGCAAAAGACATTAACTTTTTGCCAATTCCGGTGCCGATATAATCAGGATGAACGAAAAGCATTTCCACTTTAGTTTCCGAAAGACCGATAAAACCGCTCAGAATAGATTTGTCATATATGCCAAACAGTTTAAGAGGCGGAAGTCCGTATTTGGAAATAGCTGTTTTATAAAATTTAATTTCTTGCGGTTTTAGAAAGTGATGTGTTGCCGCAACGGATTTTTCCCAAGTGTCAAGAACATCGTCGTAATGGGATTGAGAAAGTTCAAGAATCATTATTCGCCGCCGTTGCAGAAACGTTTAATTGTTGTCATGACTTTAAGATAATAGTTATCGCCGTGAGGAACGAAATCGGCCGCTGTTACAAAACCGGTGTGCGGAAGATATTGATTTTCTTCATTTTTCATTAATCCGGTTACAAAAACTTTTTCTACTTTACGGTTAAACAGATTGATAAGATCGTCGACGGAAGCCTCAACAATGCCATCGACTTCTTCAGCCTGAAGCTTTAAGTTCGAAATGTTTTTGTCGGTTTCAAACAGATAAGTGTGGGCGAATTCGCAATTGTTTTCGGGAGCGATTTTTTTATCGGTAAAAAGCTTGGTCAGGTTATCGGGGGAGATTTGAAGACCGATTTCTTCTTCCACTTCGCGAATACCGTCTTTAGGTTTTTCTCCGGAGCGAAGGTGTCCGGCTGCGGATGTGTCCAGAAGGCTCGGATAGCAGTCTTTTTCTTTGCTTCTTAATTGCAGCCAGATACGATGGTGTCCGTCAGAAGCTTTTTTTACAATCCAGCAATGAAAAGTCATGTGCCAGAGGCCTTCCTTATGGGCTTGTGATTTTGAGGCGGTTCCGAGGAAGTTCATGTTTTCGTCGTAAATGTCAATTAATTCGTCAGCCATGTTCAACTCCTTATTTTGTTTCCGCGAGGTAAATTCTGCCTTGAACGTCTTTTCCGTTTTCCTGCCGCAGAATTGTTTTTTTCTCTTGAATATGAGTGTATCCGGTGCTTTTTAACAAATCATTAATGTAAAGGGGATTGTGTTTGTAACGTCCCGAATCTGAAAGGGCGTAATCCGGTGTTTGTGTGTCTTCTTCTATGGAAAAAGCTAAACGGGCAGGGTAAATCAGTTTGAATATTTCGTTTAAACTGCCGATATATCCGAAGACGTCCGCGGCAATGAATAAATCTGCGGAAGGTTTATTTTGTAAAAATTCTTTGATGCCGGAATGAATCAGTTCTTTGTAGAGTTTTTTTCCTCTGGCTTTTTCGAGCATTTTTTCGGAGATATCCACGCCGATAAGTTCGGTGCCAGCGGCTTTATAAGTTTCGCCAACAAGCCCCGTGCCACATCCAAGATCCACAACGGTACCTTTAACATTTCCCGTAAGGTTTCTAAGCTCTCGAACAACGTTGTAACCAATATTTTCGAGAACCAACTCGTAATTATCAGCGAAAGTGTCAAAAAGCTTTTGGCTATAAATTTCAGTATTCGCAATTTTTTCTCCTTTGAGCGAGGCGGTTGTGTGGCGGGCAAAAACGTTTTCCGGAGATTGTTTTTGCCAGTTTTCAGCAATTTTCAAGGCTTTTTCTTTATCATTCCGGCTGAGCAGAATAATGGTCTCGGCAATGTTTACGGAAAATTCTTCCTGTTCCGGCTTTTTTAACAAGGCGTTGAAAAATAATCCCAATGCTTCTTCATATTCGCCGAAATCTTTGAGGATGATTCCTAAGTTGTTGCTTATTTCCGGGATGTCCGGATTTAAGATAACTGCGTTGCGGTATTCTTCCAAGGCCTCATGAAGGCGTTTTTCCCGATAAAGCATATCGGCGTAATTCAACCGGGCGTCAATATCGTTTGGCTTGAGGTCTAATGCCCGTTTATAAAGGGATTCCGCTTTATGATAATCGGCTTCTTCGCTTTCAATATTGGCAAGATTTATCAGAGCAGGGACGCTTTCCTCCAAAGCAAGGGCTTCTTCAAATTTTTGTTTGGCTGCTGCGGTTTGTTTTTGTGTGAGTAAAGCAGTTCCTATTCTGACCTTGATTTCGGAATTTTTGGGAGCCAATTGTTCCGCCTGTTTGAAATAATCCAGAGCCTCATCCAATCGTCCGTCGTCAAAGCTTATTTCTCCCAGATAAAAGAACACTAAAGGTTCGTTGCCGAATTTCTGGCTCAAATCTTTTAACGCAAGGAAGTCTTTTTTCATCATTGCCAAGTTCAGCTGAGGTTCGGCATAAGCGGAATCTATCTGTATGGCTTGTTTATATGCTTTTTCGGCATTGTCAGGCTGTTTAAGAGTTTCATAAATGCCGCCGATGTTGTTGCAGGCTTCTTTGAAATCCGGTTTCAGGGACAAAGCCTTATTATAAGCATCCAGAGCTTCAACCGGTTTGCCCCAAAGATTCAGGGAAACGGCCAGATTAAAATAAAAAGGGGCAAAATCCGGAGATTGTTTAATGGCTTTGGTAAAAAGAGCGGCGGCTTCTTCGTGAATGCCTTTGGCTTGGGCGACAAGTCCCAGAAGATTTAAGACATCCGGATGTTCCGGTGCGGTTTCCAAAATCTGGCGGTAAATCTGTTCGGCTTCGTTTAAATATCCTTCCTCGTGGAGGCGGACAGCCCTTTGAAACAATAAATCATAACCCATAAAATTTCTCCTGAGGCATATTGTAAGCACAAAGAGCCGAAAAATCCAGAGGCCTGTGTAAAATTTTGCTTGAAATTATGGAAAAAATGTAATAAATTGCCGATACTTTCGGGAAAGTGGGCAGAAAATGCCCCGTTTGGCGTTTAAGAACCAAAACTACCGGGACAATAATGTTAATAAAAAAATAAAAGGAAAATTTTAATGAAAAGTATTGTTTCTGCAAAGAAAAAAACAAACCGCCGCTATGGTGCGAATTTGTGGGGTGATCCGAAAAGCCCTTTAAATAAAAGAGAATATGCTCCGGGTCAGCATGGTCAGAGAAGAAAAAAACAGACTGACTACGGTGAGCAATTGTATGCAAAACAAAAATTGAAAACATATTATGGTAACATTTCCGAGAAACAGTTCCATAAATATTATGTTGAAGCTATCAGAAGAACAGGCGATGCTGCTGAAAACCTTATCGGTTTGTTGGAATCCCGTTTGGACAACCTTGTTTACAAAGCTAAATTTGTTCCGACAGTTTTTGCTGCCCGTCAGTTTGTAAACCACGGCCACGTTACCGTTAACGGTAAAAAAGTCAACATTCCTTCTTATATGGTTAAAGTTGGCGACGTTATTGAAGTTCGTGAAAAATCCAAACAGCTTCCTATCGTTATTGCCGCAGTTGAAGCTGCTACCAGAGATGTTCCTGGATATTTGGAAGTAGATAACAAAAAATTGACAGCCAAATATACTTTCACACCTAAGTTTGACGATGTTCCTTACGGTGCTGTTATGGAACCAAACCTGGTTATCGAATACTACTCAAGATAAGAAGTTTTCTTATCGTTTCAAATCCCCGGGACTTATGCAAGCCTCGGGGATTTTTGCTTTAAATATGTTTTTTTTTATGCTTATATGTGGAAATGATAGGTGTTGTTTTTGTAACAAGGATATAAAACAAATGCATGACGTTATTATTGATGCTCCAAATCAAACTATTTCAATAAAGAACAAAAGGCTTGGACGGCCAAGAAAAAAACGCAATTGGGGCGTGTATTTGTTTGACTGGCTGGTCAAAGGGCTGATGTTGTCTCTGCTTATCAGCATTAATTTTGTTTTATATTCAACGTCGGGCAATTATAAGCTTTTTCCTTCCGAATATATGCTTGCTCCGGAAATATTGTATATTTTGGCAGGAATATTCAGTGTCGTTATCGGTGTTTTGTTTCTGGTTTCTTTTTCATCCTTTTTTCAAAATTTAATCAGTTCTTTTGTGGTGGCCGGTTTTGTTTTGGCAATGCTGAACCAGTTTGCGTTGTTTGATAAAACATCTATTCTTTCCGTTTGGGTGGAACAATATTTCGGAGCCGGTCCGGCACAATATTTCGTAGGTATTTCGCATATTGTTTTGGCTGTTGCCGCCGGTGTTTGTTTCTTTATTTTTCTGGTTATGGCATCCAATCAGAATATTGCGTATTTTACGGGCGTGTTGTTGGTTATCTTTGTCGGAATACTTGCCGATGCGTATTTACTGAGGGACAAGCAGGGGGCTTATAAGGTCGTTTATGACAATAAGCTTCAGGGAGAGCAGGAAAACGGCAAAAAATTTATTTATATCTTTTTGCCGAATGCTGCCGCTTATAATTATCTGGAAGATATGAAAGAGACGAATACCAATTCCGACACTATTCAAAAGACGATGGATATTATGCTGGCTTTTTATGCCAAAAATAATTTTATGTTTTATCCGAATGCGTATGTGAAAGAGTTAGATCCTTTTATGAATATGGTAAAAAGCTTTAACAACGTGAATAAGCAAGATGCGGAAGCTTTTACTCTTAAAAATGTGATAATGGACGGGTATTGGCGTTTTGACAATATCAGTGATGAATATGTTTATTTGAAAGACAATCATTTGTTTGACACTTTTCGCAAGGCTAAGTACCGGATTTCCGCATATCAGTCCCGTGGAATCGATATGTGTCGCAAAAACAATGATATAGCTGTGGATAAATGTGTCGAAAAGCTTAATACGCCTATTAATTTTGATGTGTTAAATGTTTCGGAAACGGAAAAGATAATTGTTTTGTTTTCTCAATGGATTAACAGTACCGGCCTGTTTCCGAACAAATCAACACTTTATACATTGTTAAAAGCGGTTACGAATTCGGATGAACTTCCTTTGGTCGGAATTCCTTATGACGGTTTGTATGTGGTTGATTCCCTCAATTCATTAGATATGGCCGCAGAAGATATTGCTAAGGACAAGGGAAACCGGGCTTATTTTGTGTTTGTTGATTTGCCTGCGGATATGTTTGTTTATAATGAATTCTGTAAGGTGAAGAATCCTTCCAAGTGGTTGGCAATGGAGAGTTTGCCGTGGATTGTCAATAAGAATCTTTATAGCAAAAGAAATGCTTATATGGAACAAACGGAATGTTTGTATGGCAAACTGGAAGAATTTCTCGGCAAGCTTAATAAAAACGGGCTGCTTGATGATTCCGTTATTGTTATTCAAGGTGTAAGCGGAGCTGATGATTTGCGTAATGTTCTTGATACCAGAAACTTTATTGCCGATTTTAAAAATAAGCGTTTGGTAACCATGGCTATCCGTGATCCTTTGAAAAAGAAATTTTCTTTGAATTATGATGTTTGTTCGGCTCCGGATATTGTTAAGCAATATCTGTATAAGAAAGGAAAATGTCAGGAATTGGCATCTATGGAAATGCATGACGGAGCCAAGGACGAAATTAAGGAAACTCTGAAAAAACTGACAATTTCAGAGGAAAATATTCATAAAGCAATGGTTGTGTTTGACAGTTGGTATAAAGATTGGGAAAAAGCCAGCAAAATTAAAGTCGCTCCGAATTTGCTGAAATCCAGATTAATGCCTCCGGGATTTGTTCCGAAAATGCAGCTCCCTGAAAACGAAGAGGGTGCCGCAAATGATAATGCTGAACCGGTTTCAGAGGAGAATGCTGTTGAAGGGGAAAATGTATCTGAAAAAGAGCAGGTAACGGATATTGGGGAAGAAGTTAATCTGGGAAAGGCCAAGGTTTTGGAAAATCCGGTAGAAATTGTTCCGGAAGATGAAGTTCAGGATTTTGGTAGCATGATGGCTAATGAACCGATTGAGGAAGAAACTAATCCGGTTCCGGCTAATGATAATTCGGAAAAAACTTCGGCAGCGGCAGAAAAATAGTTTTGGAATAGTATTTTGTTTGCAAAGCTCAGAGATAAAATATTTGGAAATCTTTCTCCTATAACACAACGGAGAATATATGCTTTTAAGAAGAATAAGCGGGCTTTTTGGTCTTTGGTAATTTTTATTGCAGTTTTTTTTCTGAGTTTATGTTCTGAATTAATATCTAACGATAAGCCTTTGATTCTTAAATATAAAAACTCTTTTTATTTTCCCTCTTTTGTTGAATATTCCGATTTGGATTTCGGAGGGGATTTTCCTACGCCGGCAGATTATACGGATCCTTATCTCAGCCGGAATATCAGGGAAAACGGTTGGATGCTGTTCCCGTTGATACCTTTTTCGTTTAATACGGTGGATTATGAATTGGATGTTCCGGCTCCGGCCGCTCCAAGTAAAAATCATTGGCTGGGAACAGATGAGGAAGGGCGGGATATTGTTGCCCGTGTATTATACGGTTTGCGGTTATCAATTGTTTTTGCTTTTGTTTTAACAATAGTGTCTTCTCTTATCGGTGTGTTTGTCGGTGCGGTGCAGGGGTATTTCGGCGGAAAAATTGATATTGTTTTGCAGCGTTTTTTGGAAATTTGGGAATCTCTTCCGCAGTTGTTTATTTTAATCATTGTTTCCAGCATTTTTGTGCCGACATTTTGGACGCTTTTAATTATTTTATTGTTCTTTTCCTGGACTAATCTGACCAGTGTGGTTCGGGCAGAGTTTTTGCGAACCCGAAATTTTGAATTTGTTCGTGCGGCCAAGGCTTTGGGGGTGAGTAATTTTCGGATTATTTACAGACATATTCTGCCTAATGCCATTATTGCAACAATTACATTTGTGCCGTTTATTTTGTCTGAAGCGATTGTTTCTTTGACTGCTTTGGACTTTTTGGGCTTAGGGCTTCCTTCCGAATATCCGTCTTTAGGTGATTTGGTGCGTCAGGGAAAAGATAATCTGCAGGCTCCGTGGATTGGTATAACGATTTTTATTGTTCTGTCTACACTTTTGACTTTGCTGATTTTTATCGGAGAAGGGGTGCGGGATGCTTATGATGCAAGGAAAAACAGATAATGCCGTTGCTTGATGTGAAAAATTTATCTGTTTTTTTTAAGGCAGATTCAGAAAAAGAAGATTATATTCAAGCTGTTAAGGGAATTTCTTTTAGTGTGGAAAAGGGAGAAGTTCTGGGAATTGTAGGGGAATCCGGTTCCGGAAAATCAGTCAGTGCCTTGTCCGTTTTAGGACTTTTGCCATATCCCAGAGCCAGCCATGATCAGAAGTCATCCGTAAAATTTGAGGGGCGGGAACTGCTTCATGCCGGAGAAGCTTTTTTACAAAAAATCAGAGGAAATGAAATATCCTTTATTTTTCAAGAACCTATGTCATCTTTAAATCCGTTGCATACGATTGAAAAGCAAATATCCGAAACATTAATGCTTCATCGCGGAATGAGTGCAAAAGATGCCCGCAAAGAAGCCGTTCGTTTGTTAAAACTGACAGGAATCAAAAATGCCCAACAAAGGTTAAAGTCTTATCCTTTTGAATTGTCGGGAGGGCAGCGACAAAGGGTGATGATTGCCATGGCTGTTGCCAATAACCCAAAATTATTGATTGCCGATGAACCGACAACAGCATTGGATGTTACAATTCAGGCTCAAATTATTGATTTATTGCTGGATTTAAGAAAAAAACTCGGAATGTCAATTATTTTTATCAGCCATGATTTATCGGTTATTCGTAAAATTGCGGATAAAGTTTGTGTTATGAAAGACGGTAAAATTGTGGAGCAGGGAAGTATAACCGATGTTTTTGAAAATCCGAAATCAGATTATACTAAAACTTTAATAAATTCTCATTTGCTCTTGAAAAATAATGATAAAAAGCACCCGTATTCCATCTTGGATGTTAAGAAAATGTCTGTTGTTTATCCGATAAAAAAGAATTTTTTGGGAAAAGTTGTTGAAGAGCTCAAAGCTGTGGATGAGGTTTCGTTGTCCTTAATGAAGGGGGAAACGTTAGGAATTGTGGGAGAGTCCGGTTCAGGAAAGACTACTTTGGGATTGGCTGCAGCCAACCTTATTCGAAGAGATAAAGGCGATGTTTGTTATAATTTTGATGAAAATCAGAGCGTTAGTCGGATAAATGAGAAATATATCCGCAAAAATATCCAAATTGTTTTTCAAGATCCTTATAACTCATTGAATCCTCGGATGAATATTGAAGAAATTGTTGGAGAGGGCTTGGATGTGCATTTTCCGTCCTTATCAGTTAAGGAGAAAAAGTCCAGAATTGTAAAGGTATTGAAAGAAGTCGGATTGAACAGCAGTATCCTTTCAAAATATCCGCATGAATTTTCAGGAGGACAACGGCAGAGGATAGCTATTGCCAGAGCTTTAGTTTTGGAACCGGAGATTTTAGTTTTGGATGAGCCGACATCGGCATTGGATGTTACAATACAAATGCAAATTGTAGAATTGTTGAATAAGATACAGCAAGACCGAAATTTGAGTTATATTTTTATTTCGCATGATATGAATGCAATTAAAGCTGTTTCGGACAGAGTTGCGGTTATGAAAGACGGAAAGCTGGTGGAGTTGAAAACTGCGACAGAAATTTTTAATTGTCCTGAAAATGATTATACCAAGAAATTAATTGCCGCAGCTCTGTAAAAACTGTGAGACGTTGCTGACGATAATTTATATGAATCTTTTTATTCATCTCGTTCTGAGAGTTCATTTGATTTTAGTTTCTTATTATACATAATATATATTATGCGACAAATACGTGTGAAGCAAAGAGCTCTTCTCTCGTGTAAATTATTTATTTTCAAGGTGTTACTCATTTTGTCAAAGATTAATATGTTTTTATAAAAAAGTATTTTTGATGTAAAATTAGTCAGTTATTTGAAGTTTGGCCGCTCAGAACGAGCTGAATAAAAATAAATGTATCGTTGAAGGTTTACGTCTTTTACAGGCTTCCTTTTTCAAGAATATAAAAAAGGCTCTGATTAATATCAAAGCCTTTTTCTTTTCTTTATTTGTTAAACAGCAATTTTACCAGATTTAGCAAATAAACAACGACAACAAATGCAAAAGTTCTGTATGCGATGATGACCGGATCCAGCCCGCCCCTCAGGAAATAATATTGTATCACGAGAGCCGTGATTAAAGCGGTGCCAATAATGTAAAACCAATATTTTCCGCTTCCCATAAAGATAAAGGCACAGACTGCGGCGGTAATACTGATTTTAGGATCTTTCATTGCAGCCAGAGTGGCTTGCATAATTGTATTAATCTCTTGAATATGCATGAAAATTCCGGCCAGAATCACACAGATAGAAATTGCCAGAATTGTTAAATAAGTTTGTTTTCTACTCATTTTTCTCGTCCAAATTAAAAAATATCACTTAATTTTTATCATTTTGAGGGATTTTTACTATAATTTTATTGTATTTTACACAGAATTAATGTTTGGGGTTCCCTACTCTGTTTTTTTATTTTCGATTTGAATTTAGGCAAAGGCTAATTGAAGATTTTATGTTCAAAGATTTGTTTAAAATATAGAAAAACACCCCGAAAATTTTCGGGGTGTTCGTTTGAAGTGATACGGGGTTAGAAAGTATATCTGACACCGGCTGTAACTTCTTGCAAGCTTTTAATGTCATGAGCTCCGATGTAGCTGTAACGGCCCATGATACGAGCAGACCAGTTTTCAGTCAGGTCATAAGAAGCACCGATACCAACACGGTAACCTACTTTTTGTTTATCGTGATTTCCGCCAGGTACTTTGACTTTCATGTTGTAGTTAGCCAAACCCAGGGAACCCAACAAGTTGAATTTTTTCTCACAGCCCATTGGCATATAACCGTATGCGTCTAAACCATAAGCATAAAATTCACTTTTTACTTTACCGAGTTCACTATGGTGAGCTTTTCTTTCGCCGGACTGTTGGAAGAAGGCTTCAAGACCTGCATAATCTCCCATTTTTACACCGGCATTGATAATACCGGAATTGTAATCTTTTTTGATTCCGGCGTCTTTTTTAATGTCGCCGTGAGAATAAGCATAATCCAAACCAACATAAGGTTTCATTTCAGCACTCAAATCCATTGCGTTGGCACCAAAAGAGAAAAGACATGCAGCACTTGCTAAAAGTAATGTTTTTTTCATCATTTAAACTCCATTTATAAATAGGTTTAGTTAATTTAACATCATCAAAAAATAGGCTTTGATTTCTAAAAACTGATGTGTTTTTCAGTTTCTGAGTGTTACATAATATTGGATAATTTGTTTTAAAGGGTATGATGAAAAATTTTTTAATGCTAAAGTATAATAAATTTTTGATTATATACTTTTGCATAGGATTTTGAGATGGTTTTTGTCTGTCCGGACAGAAAATGTGCCTTGTGTCCGAGGTTGGTTGAATTCAGAAAAGGAAATATTGCCAAGTTTCCGTCTTATTACAATGGTCCGGTTCCACCATTCGGTTCAATTGATGCAGAGGTTTTAATCGTAGGGCTGGCTCCGGGACTGAATGGGGCCAATCAGACGGCACGGCCTTTTACCAATGATTATGCCGGAGATGTTTTATACCCGATTTTAAAGTCTTTCGGTTTCGCTTCCGGAGAATATCAAAAACGCAAAGATGACGGTTTTGAACTTAAAAACGTGCGGGTTACCAATTCCGTACGCTGTGTCCCTCCTCAAAACAAAGTTACGGGAGACGAAGTCAAAACCTGTGGAAAGTTTTTGATTGATGAAATCAATGATATGAAAAATCTGAAAATCATCCTGACATTGGGCAGTGTCGCCCATAATGCGGTTTTGGGTGTTTTGGGATACAAAAAAGCAAGTTTTAAATTTGCCCATAATGCTGTTCATAAGCTGGAACGTCATAATCTGCTTATGGTTAACTCTTATCATACTTCCCGCTATAACATTAATACCGGGGTTTTGACGTATGAAATGTTTGAGAATGTTATTAAAAATATTAAAGAATTACTGTAAATTTTGTTGATTTTTGTCTTTTTTCGTGGTCTTATAAAGTTCATTCTTTATTTTTTAGAACTTTAGTGATTATTAACAGATAAAATTTTTTCATATGAAGAAAAATGTATTATTTACGACAACAGTCTTTTCTATAGATGAAAAGGACGGTTTGAACGTTGCTCGGTTTGAAAGAACTTTTATTGCGGCGTTGGAGAGAATGTATCGATTTGGCGGAATGTATGTTTGGCCGAACCGAAAGTTGGAATATTTGTCGACCCGGCGTGTGATGGTCAATGCAGAGAATGTTCCCAAAATCGTATTCGGAGATCCCTACTCTTATCCTCAGGCTGTCAAAAACTTCAATCGTTCTTGTTTGGGATTTATTTCGGAACAAGAGGAGGAAAATGAACAAGCCCGGTGCGTCTATAATTCCAGAATTAACAGGATTATGCCGGTATCGGCGGAGGATATTGTTCTTTCCGAAAGTGTTTTGAGACGTTTTCTCGGACAAAAAGGTCCCGGCCTTTCCAAAGAAAAAAAGGAAATAATCTTTGTCGATTATTCCTTTCAACTGGGAATTGGAAATGAGTTAAAATCTGTTCCTTATAGAGAGAACTTTCAGCACCAAGTAATAGAATTTCTGGTCGATGCCGATATTGACTATATTAAGGTCAATGAAATCAAATACTTCAGTGATGGAACTTTTGGAGTAACAGGGAAATCTCCGCGATATTTGTATAAAAAGTATGTTTGGGTTTCCTCGGAATGGGCCGTAATGCACTTTTGCAACAACAGGGGCATGAGAATGTTTTTGAAGCAATATCCTGCTGACGGATATATTTATGATGCCGAAAAAGATATTTTGCGAAAAATTCCCGGAAATTCTTATTTCCTTTCCGACACTGTTCTTAAAAATTGGGTTAAGGAGTATTAATCCCCTGTTAACGGGATTATGCTAGTTTTAACTTGGTTTAACCGTAAAAAGAAAAGATTATGACAGATATTAACGAGGTAATAAAGGTTATCGGCGAGGTCAAAAGCCTGCGTCGTTCCGGTTGGATAAAGAGGAATGTCTCTTTGCCGGAATCAGATGCCGATCATCAATGGGGCGTGGCCTTTTTGGCTTTGCTTTATGCGGATGAGGCTCTGGATAAGTTGAAATGTCTGAAACTGGCTTTGGTTCATGATATTCAGGAATGTATTTGCGGAGATTTTACACTCGTGGATGAGATTACGCCTGAACAAAAACATCAACTGGAGCTGGCCGCGATTACAGAAATAGCAAGACGGTTGAATTTTCCCGAGTTGGCGGACTTGTTTGACGAGTTTGAAGAGCAAAAAACGGCGGAGGCTAAGTTTGTAAAAGGACTGGATAAGCTGGAAACTGTTTGTCAGGCTCAGTATTATGACAATCATAAACAAGCCCCTGCTCCGTTGATTCCGGAATTTAAGTCTTATGCGGAGAGAACCGTAAAAGATGAAACGGCTAAACGTCTGTTGTCTGAAATTGTATAATGTAAAAAAATGGTTCCGAAACGGCATGTTTCCGAACCATTTTTTTATGTTTAATTTCCGATGCCGGCAAATCCCATAAAGGCCATGGACAGTAATCCCGCGGTTATTAAGGCAATTGGCGTTCCCTGCACGGCTTTGGGCAACCTTGTTTGAGCCAAACGTTCGCGTATGCCGGCAAAGATAACGATTGCCAGTGTAAATCCTGTGGCATTGGCTAAATTGTAGCAAACAGACTGGAGCAAGTTCAGTTCTTTTTGGATGCTTAAAATTGCAATACCTAAAACGGCACAATTGGTGGTAATTAACGGCAGAAAAATTCCCAAAGCCTGATATAGCGGCGGAGCAACTTTTTTCATAATGATTTCAACCATTTGCACCAGTGCTGCAATAACCAGAATAAATACGACGGTTGTCATAAACACCAAATCGTTCGGCAACAATAAACCGTGGTAGATAATGTATGTTGCAATGGAAGAAAGCGTCATGACGAACATAACCGCAAAACCCATTCCCAGAGCAGTTGATATTTTTTTTGAAACGCCTAAAAACGGGCAAATTCCTAAAAATTGGGAAAGAACAATATTGTTTACAAAAATGGCGGCGATAAAAATCATCAGGTAGCTCATTATTTTTCTCCTTTGATGAATTTATTAAACAGCATAATCAATCCCGCCAATGCCAGAAAAGCTCCTGGAGGCATGATGAACAGGAGAAGCGTATCGGCTTCTTCTCCGACAAAACTCCAGCCGAAAAATGAACCGGAACCAAGCATTTCCCTGACTGTTCCGAGCAGTGTTAAGGATAATGTAAAACCAATGCCCATTCCAACCGCATCATAAATTGATTGGATAATGTTGTTTTTTGAAGCAAAAGCTTCCGCCCTTCCCAAAATGATGCAGTTTACCACAATTAAGGGGATGAAGATGCCCAAACGGGCATGTAAGGCAGGCAGATAGGCCGCCATTAATAAATCAACTACGGTTACAAAAGAAGCGATAATGACAATATAGCACGGAATACGAACCATATCCGGTATTAGGCTTTTTACGGCAGAAATGGCAATATTGGACAGAATCAGCACGAACAAGGTGGCAATTCCCATGCCTAAGCCATTTACCGCTGAAGTGGTTACGCCCAGTGTCGGGCACATTCCGAGCAACATGACGAAGGTCGGATTTTCCCGTATAATCCCTCTGGTAAGGTTATTAAAGCTTGTTTTATCCATGTTTAATTTCCTGTATTGAATTTGCTGTAAGCGTTAAAGGCTCTTTGAATAGCGTCGATAACCGCTCTGGAGCTGATTGTGGCTGCGGTAACAGCGTCAATTTCTCCCCCGTCCTGTTTGACTTTAAATATATTTTTTCCCGGATTGATTCCCTGAAACTGGTCGTGGAATTTGCGGTCGTTGACTTTGGAACCTAATCCCGGCGTTTCGGAATGTTGAATGACTTTGTAACCGCTGATTGTGCCGTCTAAGAAGAAACCGACGATTAACTCCATTTTGCCGCCGAAAGCTTTGTTGGAAAAGGTTTTTATAGCAACGGAAGTGATTTTTCCGTCTTTGCGGGCGGGATATAATCTCAGTTTATAGCGGTTGTCCGGTGTGGTTATAATTGTTTTTTCTTCAAACGGATTATTGTCAAATTCAGTGTAAATGACATCTGTAATGGCTTCCAACTCTTTGGCGTTTTTGGCCTCTTTAATTGGTTTTAACGTGATTTGATGCACAAAACCGAGAACTAAAGCCGATAATCCGGCAACAATTACCAAAACAATAACCATATTGGCCAGAGTTGACGGCATTTTTTTCTGTTTGGTCATTATTTATCTCCCTTTCCGTAAATTTTCTGGGATGTATAGCGGTCAATAAGCGGGACAAAAGCGTTCATTATTAAAATAGCAAAAGACACCCCTTCCGGATAAGCACTGTATTTGCGGATGATAACCGTTAATATGCCGCAGCCGACGGCAAAAATAATCTGCCCTTTTTTAGTCATCGGCGATGTGGTGTAATCCGTGGCCATAAAAAAAGCCCCCAGAAGCAAGCCGCCTGAAAGCAGCTGGGTTACGGGTTCAATCCGGATATCATTCGTAATCAGCCAGAAAATTCCGGTAATAATGAAAACGGTTGAGATATAATAAAAAGGAATATGCCAGGTAATTATCCGGCGATAAAGCATATAAAACAAACCGAGAAGCAATGCAACAGCCGAAACTTCGCCCAAGCATCCGCCGATATTTCCGACAAACATTTGCCAATAATCAGGCAGTTGCGGGGTTTCTCCTTTGCCGAGATGTTTCAAGATTCCCAATGTGGTCGCTGCGGTTTCAACATCTCCGTTAAAAAAGTTTAAAAACTGCGGTTTCGGCCAAGATGTCATCTGAACGGGAAAGGAGATGAAGAGAAAAACTCTTCCCGCCAAGGCCGGGTTAAAAATGTTTTTCCCTAAGCCGCCGAATGCCATTTTTGTTATGCCGATGGCAACAAAAGCTCCGATTAATATCATCCAGACCGGCATATTGCTCGGCAGGTTGAAAGCCAAAAGGATTCCGGTAATGATGGCCGAGTAATCGGTTGTCGTATTGTTTGTTTTGAGCAGGTAACGGCAAATCAGGTATTCAAACAAGACGCAGGCGGCAACCGAGGTTACGATAACTTTTAACGCCCCTACCCCAAAAAACAATAAAGCAACAAGAATGGCCGGGCACAGGGCAATGATGACATCCCTCATAATAGACTGGGTGGTTACCGGCGAGTTGATATGTGGTGCGGTGGATATTTTTAACATAGTTACAACCTTATTTGCGTTTTTTGAATTCGTATTTGGCCAATTTGCAAAAATCAAGCAGAGGGATTCTGGCCGGACAAGTATAAGCACAGGAACCGCATTCAATACATTCTCTTGCCGATAAGCGTTTGGCTTCATTCAAGTCGTTTTCCCGAATACTTCTGGCTATGGCGTATGGCTGAAGTCCGACCGGACAGGCGGCAACGCATTTTCCGCAGCGGATGCAGCTGGTTTCATCCGGTTTGTAAGCTTCAGATTCCGGGAGAACCAGAATTCCGGAAGTCGTTTTGGTTACGGGAGCATCCATATTAACGATGGCTCTTCCCATCATCGGCCCGCCGAAGATGACTTTGCCGACACTGTTTTCTTTTAGTCCGGCTTTATTTATCAGGAAAGAGGCCGGCGTGCCAATTCTGACTCTGAAATTTGACGGATTGAGGATGTCGTCTCCGCTGACGGTAACAATTCTTTCAAACAGAGGTTTATGCTTCATGACCGCTTCATAGACGGCAAAAACCGTTCCGACGTTCTGGACGATGCAGCCGATGTCAATCGGGTGTTTCCCGGCAGGGACTTCTTTTCCGGTTAAAGCTTGTATTAATTGGCGTTCCCCGCCCTGAGGATATTTGGTTTTGCAAACCTGAACGTTAACACCGACGTATCTTTTGGTGATTTGTCTTATTATTTCGACAGCCTGCGGTTTGTTTTCGTCAATAGCGATAACGGCGTTCTGAATTCCCAGAGCTTTGTTAATGATTTTGGCTCCGATAACGATTTGTTCGGCTTTTTCGACCATTAAGCGATCATCAGCAGTTAAATAAGGTTCACATTCAATTCCGTTGATGATAAGAATTTCCGCTTTTTTATCTTCCGGAACAGTGGTTTTTACGGGAGTGGGAAAGCCTGCTCCGCCCATACCGACAATGCCTGCCCCGCGAATGATTTCAATAATTTCCTCAGCATTTTGGGAAATTTCGGAAACAATATCAGGAGATCGGTCAATGCCTGGTTCAAACTCATCTCCTTCAACCCGAATGGTGATAACCTGTTCAAGGTAGCCGGTTTCGCTTTGAATATCCTCAATTTTGGTAACTTCACCGGAAACGGAAGAATGGACATCGGCGGAGATAATTCCGTCTGCGTCGGCAATGAGTGTCCCGACTTTTACCTTATCTCCTTTTTGAACCAAAATTTTTGCAGGGCTGCCGATATGCTGTTTGACAGGAATAAAGACTTCGGCAGGAAGTCCGGCATCGCTTATGGCAATGTGGGAAGAAATTTTATGTTTGTCAGGATGTATTCCGCCGATAGAAAAGGTTTTTTTATTGTTCATTTTCTTTTATCCCCTTGTTTCCTGTGTAAATAATTGCTCCCGTCGGGCAGGCTTCAGCCAGTTGTTGTCCGTATTGTTCGGCCGATACGGATGTCGGAATATAAGACAAATTGTTTTCAACACTGACTTGTTCGCAAACTTTGGTGCATTTCATACAAGCAATGCAGGCTGCCGAGCAGTTTTTGCGAGCCATGGCACCTTTTTGTGTGTTGCGGCAGGCAACATAAACCCTCTTATTGTCTTTTCCTTTTGGTCTGATTTCAAAGAGTTTTCTCGGGCAAATATTTACACAAGCTCCGCAAGATGTGCATTTTGTTTCGTCAACAACCGGAATTCCCGTGTTTTTATCAATGTGCAAAGCTCCGAATCTGCACACGTTTACGCAATCTCCAAAACGCAGGCAACCGTCCGGGCAGCCGCTGCGTCCGACCGAAACACCTGCCGCAAGCCGACAGCTTTTCATGCCGCTGTATTCCACTTTATCCGGTGCGTTTTTACAAGTTCCGTTACATCTCAATACGGCGACGGTATCTTCTTTTTGTGCGGCGGAAACCCCTTTTAATTCGGCGATTTTTTTCATAACCTTGTTGCCGCCGACCGGGCAGAACAATCCGCTAAAGGTTGCTTCGTCGGCATTAGCACAGGATTTGGCAAAGTCCCGGCAGCCGGCCTTGCCGCAAGCTCCGCAGTTCGCATTAGGTAAAATTCCTTCTATTTCATCAATGAGAGGATTTTCTTCAACGGCGAATTTTTTTGATACAAGGTATAAAATAACGGCGGCAGCCAAAGCGATTGAACTCAAAACCAAAATATTTGAAAAAATCAGGTGAGACATTCCGATACTCTTTTTATTATTGTCGTATGGAGAGAAGGTATCACAAAAAAACAGGAAACCAATCTTTTTTTGCGGATTACACCCAATTTAAAATTCATTTTCAACAATTTTGAAGCGAATTTGTTTTTGAAAATGTTTTCTGAAGAAAAACAACAGCAGATAATACGGAAATATGGAAAGAAAAGCGTATGTTCCGGCCAATATTTCGTTTTCGGTTATAAACCGAGCCAGACCAAGAACAGTCAAAACCAGGAGTAAAGGCAGAATGTAGGCATAAAAAACAGCTTTCCAGCCGGAAGTTTCCTGTAAAGACACGGTGATTTTCTGTCCTTGTTGATATTTGCTTGGATCTTGTATCGGGATTTCAATGAGTTTTTTACGGCATTCCGTTGAGGCACATTGTGCCTGCAGACCGCATCCGTGGCAAGCCGAACGGTTTTGAACCATTGCTTGAAGTATCTTGCCGTTTATGCCGACAACCGTTGCAGAACAATGAATTTCCGTCATTGTTGAGCCTCTATCAGTTTTTCGGCTTCATTTGAAATCAATGTTTTTATATTGTCATTTGTATCCCGGATAAAGAGAATAACGGACAGGCCGTTTTGATTGGCAAATTCCAGAGCCTTATTTTCGCCCATTTCCATCAGAGCCGTGGCATAGGCGTCGGCCAGTGTGCAATTTTTGTGAAAAACCGTTGCCGAAGCGATGTTATGTCGGGACGGATATCCGGTTTTGGGCGATATGGTGTGGGAATAACGTTTGTTATCAATGATGAAGAAATTTCTGTAATCTCCGGAAGTGGCCACGGCGGAATTTTTTAAGGTTACGACGAAAGCGGTTTCTACGCCTTCCGCTGTCGGTTTGGAAACGGCGACATTCCATCCGTCGGTCAATTCATCCCTCCTTCCGCGGGCAACCACCTCGCCGCCTATTTCGACGACAAAATCTTTATAGCCGATTTCGGAAAGCATTTCGGCAATGCGTTGAACGCCGTATCCCTTGGCTATGGCGGATAAATTGATGTAAATATCCGGTTGTGTTTTTTTGAGCCGGGTAAAGTTGTCTTTAAATTTGACCTTATTGAACCCCGTGTAAGCCAATACTTTTTTGATTTCTTCTTCGCTCGGCTTGTTTTTCGGCGTTCCGGCTCCAAAGCCCCATAAATCCACCAGCTTTCCGACTGTTGGGTCAAAACTTCCGTTACTCTTTAAGTAAACATCATAGGCTTTTTTCATAACTTCGGACATTTCAGGAGAAAGAGGCTGCCATTCGTTTTGGATGTTTTGATTAATCAGGGACAATTCGGATGAGTTGTCAAAAACAGACATTTGTTGATTTATGAGTTCAAGTTCTTCTTGAACTTTTTTGTTTAACATATTGTTTTTTATTTTTGTTCTTATCTTTATGTTGTAATAAGTTCCCATGGTTTTGCCGCTGAGAACCACATAATTGTCCTGGCGTGTTTCGAAGTAGAAAAACAAACCGCATAAAATTATGAATATTGAAATGTACTTAAAGAGTCTCATATTTATGTTTGTGCCTATTCTATTGTTAATATGTATATGAACTTTTTTGCATTTAATTAATTTTGTTTTACAATCAACTATGTTATTTCACAATTAACCTTTTGAAAGGTAATTTAAAGATGTCAGCTCAGTTAAATTTAAAAGATATTAAGGATAAAATTAAGCCCTTGCAGCTTAAAATCAAGCAATTTTTTGGAAAGACAACAGATTTTTGCCGTAAAATGCACGATAAGTCTTTGCTGCTGGCTAACGAAGCCGGAAAAAAAATAGTTGAAATCGGCATTTCGGCCAATGCTGTTAGCATTTTCGGTTTTGTCATCGGTTTGTTTGCGATTAATTTTCTTTCGCTTGAAAAATACGGATATGCTCTAATCTGCATTATTATTAACCGGGTTTTTGACGCTTTGGACGGAGCTATTGCCAGAAATTCGAAAGTTACTGATTTCGGGGTCTTTTTGGACGCTTCTTTGGATTATATGTTTTATGCCGGTGTGATTTTCGGTTTTGCTCTTGCAAATCCGGAACAAAATGCCATTGCCGCAAGCTTTTTGCTGTTCGCTTTTGCCGCAGCCGCCTGCTCTCTTCTGGCTTATGCCGTTATTTCTTACAAAAACAATTTTCATCAGGATTTGAAAATCGGTCAATCACCGTTTTATCTCGGCGGACTGGCTCAAGGTTTTGAAACGCTTGTGGCATTGCTCGTTTTATGTGTTGTGCCGTCGTTGTTTATGCAAATCGCCATTGTTTTGGGCGTTTTAAGCCTGGTAAAGGCTTTCAGCGTGATTGTAACGGCTTATTACAACTTCGTTATTGCCCAGAGAGGCAAAAAAGAATAATTGATGTTAAAAAAGCTTTTATATGCAACAGCTGTTCTCTTTCTGACCGCTTTTATCTTTACCGGTAAAAGCGGTGCTGTTGTTATTAGTGAAGCAACATCCAATGTTTCCGTCGCAATCGTTCCCAGTGTCAATCAAATCAATCCGGCTGACGGATTCAGTGTTTTAGTCAGGTTTACAATAGCTGACGGCTGGCATATTTTGGCTCAAAATCCGGGTGATGCCGGGATGCCGACAACGATTTTATGGTCTCTGCCCGAAGGGTATCGGCTTATCAATGAAAAATGGAGCCCGTTCAAAACTTTCGGGGATGATGTGATTACCCAATACGGTTATGACGACACGGCGGAATATACGGCGGAAATTGTTCCCGAAGCCGCAGATGAAGAAAATGCCTCATTTACGGCCGATATTTCGTGGCTGGCATGCAATGATGAGTGTTTTCCAGAAAAAGTACGGTTGGAATTTTCCCTTCCCCTTACGGAAAAAGCACCTGAATTATCACAGGATTGGTTGAATTTTACCAAAAATACGGGGCCGAATGTTCTAACGATTATGCTGATGGCTTTTATCGGCGGAATCATTTTAAACTTTATGCCTTGTATTTTTCCGGTGTTGACAATCAAGGCCATTTCTTTGGTTCAGAGCCGGAATAATTTACGGACAATAAAACTTGAAAGCCTGTTATATTTGCTTGGCGTCGTTGTTTCTTTTTTGATAATAGCCTCCGTTTTGATTTTCCTCCGCCTTCAGGGGGAATATGTCGGTTGGGGTTTCCAATTGCAATCGCCGGTTTTTGTTGCGATTATGCTGGGAATCTTTATTGTTATTTTTCTTATGCTTTTGGATGTGGTTAATATTAAGCCTTTATTTGCCGACAGGTTGGGCCGGCTTTCTTTGTCTAAGCGAAAGATTAATGCGTTTTTGACCGGATTTTTTGCTGTTTTAATCGCCAGTCCGTGTACGGCTCCGTTTATGGGAATTGCCGTCGGGTATACTTTGTCTCAGCCGATTTATGTTTATTATCCGGTTTTTCTGGCTTTGGGATTGGGATATGCCCTGCCGTTTACGATGATTGGTTTTTGCCCTCGTTTTTTGAGCAGGATGCTTCCTAAACCGGGAAAATGGATGGTTACGCTTAAAAAAGTTTTTGCTATTCCGGTTTTTTTGACCTGTATTTGGCTCCTGTGGGTTCTAAACAGTCAGGTGCGAGTTGTTTTTGTTCCTCAGGAAAAGGTTGTTTCTTCTCTGAATTGGGAAGTTTATGATGTATCCAAAGTCTCTTCTCTGGTGGCTGACGGAAAACCTGTTTTTGTTGATTTTACGGCAAAATGGTGCATTACGTGTTTGGCTAATGAGCGGATGGCTTTGGAAACGGAAGTTTTCCGATCTTTGGTTAAAGACAAAGGAATTCACATTTTTAAGGCGGATTGGACAAATGATGACGAGAATATTACCAAAGCTTTGGAAATGTATGGTCGAAACAGCATTCCTCTTTATGTTTATTATAATGGGAAAAACGGAAAATACGTTATTCTGCCTCAACTTTTGACGCCCGGAATTATGGAAGAATATTTAAAATAAATTCCAAATCGGAGAAGGATGCAGCTTAAAGGATGTTATGCTTAATAAAAAAACGTTTATCATCCCTCAAACAGAGGTAAATGATAAACGTCTTTTATTAAAAGGCTGAGTTTATTTAAGCTTGTGCCGCCCTTTTTTGTTCGACAAGAGAGTTATGCATTCTTGCAGCCTCAGAAGCTGCACAATGGCAATCATCGTACCATACTATCTTATCTCTTCCGATAAGTCCGTTAGTATTGCGACGTAATGTGTTTCCACAAAAAGGGCATAGCATTTTGAAATTCTCACTATCCCACTTTTCTGTAGAAATGTACTGAGTTGCCGGTGTTGCTGCGATTTCTTTCATTGTCATATTTTTTATTGACTGCTTACCTTCTTTCGAATCTCACAATCAATATGTTTTTGTAAGGAAAAAATCTCTCGGTATAAATCAGAAAATCATTATATTACTTGTCTTGGCCGACCGCAGATACTATTCTTCACTGCATAACATAACTTTTTTTCTTTTTTATATTCTTCCTGCTTATTTTATCCTTTGTTTATAATACATCTAATGTAATTTGTTTCATAAAAAAATAGTATCATATTTTTCAAACCCCGTCAAATACAAAATATACAAAACATTGTTATTTTGTCTAAAATACTCTTTTGAAATTAATTGTGAGAAATGTAAAAAAAGTAACTCTATATTGTGTATGTGCTTATCTGAATACAAATAAAAGCCCTTCATTGAAGGGCTTTTATTGTTGCTTTGGAACGAGAGTATTATTTTCCGAATATTCCGATTTCTTTAACTCTGTCCTTAACGCCGCCGACAACGTTATTCAAATTTTCTTCGGCAACGCCTTTTAAGTCGGAGATTTTACTGTCAACAATGGTTTTTGAAGCCGTGCTTAAGATTTTGCTGATGACTTTTGAAATGGTTGCAGCAACGCTGTCTCCGGATTTTTGTTTTTCTTTACCGATGTCTTGCATGTGAATTGTCGGAAGTTTTGCGGAAACGGAAGCTTTATGGTCTTTAAGTCCGGTAACGGCTTGGATTTCTCCTCCGTCAATCAGTAAATCTTTAATAATGATTTTTTTGCCGCCGTCCTCAGCTTTTTTTGCTTCTTTCGGTTCGGATTCTTTTGAATCGGATGGTTTTGAAGCTGTGTTCTTGGCAATGTTTTTCTGAATTTCGGAAATATTGTTTTGTGTTAAAGATAGCATTTCATAAGTAATAACCGGTTTGCTGACTTTGACGCTGTCAATAATGATTGTATCTCCGGTGATGCTTTTGATATCAACTTTGACGGAAATGCCGTCCAGGCTGAAAACATAAGGGGTGCTGTAGTTTTTAGGATTGGCAACGGTAATTTTCTTTATTTCGCCTTCTCCGGAAGTAATTTTCAACTTAAAACCTTCGAGATTGACGTCTGTTCCGGTAATTTCGCTTCCGTATTTGTGGACAACTTTTTTTACAATGCTTTCAAAAGACGGGGTGAAGTAATAAAAACCGGCAAAAGCCGCAACGACGACACCCAGAAAGATATATTTCTTTTTCATGTTTATTTATCCTTTCAGTTGATGATAGCGTGAGTTTATATAGTTTTTTGTATTTTGTACAATGGTTTCTTGTAATTTTTTATCGGGATTATGTTTATCCAAAAGAGTGAAAAAACTTCCAAACGGAGCCGTATCTTGTAAAAACTTGAAAGAAGGAGCATAATTTAAGTCGAAAATCCAGCATATTATGCTGATAATGCGGTCTTGCAGCGAACAAACTTCTTTGGTCGGAATAACTTTCTGATTCAGAAAATATTCAAGAATATGCGGAGACAGCCCTTTATTAATGTTTTCAGAAGAAATTTCATCAAAAATCAGTTTGTGATATTCCTCCGCTTTGCGGTTGAAAAGGTAAAGGTTGGCGATTTTATCGGCATCTCTGATTAAAAATGTAATTTTCTCAACTTCGTGCCTTAATTCTTTGTTTTTTATTTGTTTATATTCCGGATCATCATACAGTTCTTCAATCATGTGTCCATGGTGTTTGATAGATAATGTTATTCTGATGTCGTTGTATTGGGGAATGTTTTTAAGTATTTCGCTCCCGAGGATGCCATGGTCCGGGTGATTATCCGGATTGGCATGAGTGGCCGTAATTTCGGCAAAACGGCCGATGTCGTGCAGCAAAACGGCTGTCAGAGCTTTTTCTTTCAATGGTTCTGAAAAATTATTGAGATGCGGTTCATGTTTGCAAATGAAAAGCCCGGCTCCGAAAACTTGCAAAGAATGAATTAGCTTTTCTTTGGCATAAAGCGTCAAAAGAGAATTGTTTTTGACCGTCTCGGCACATTTCAGATAATGTTCCCGTAAAAGCTTCTGCTCTTGTTTCAGCATATTTCCCCTCCCTGTTTTGTGCATAAAATATTTGGAAAAGGTTTATTTTTATTTAAAAGCAAAAAGAGCATCAACAAGTTTATGTTGGAGCATAAACAAGAGATACTCTTTTTGTATTGGTCGGGAAGCCGCATGGAAAAATCATTGTGATTATTATACTCTAAAGTATATCCATGCTCCTCCCGATATATTAAGTCAACCAACCCGACTTGAAAGCCAATTATAATCTGTAGTGAATAAAGATTATAGAGTTGGTTGATGATGCTGTTTAATACAAAGAGAAAATCTCTGTATAAATAAACGGAATAAATGCAAACAGCATCAACATAGTTGTACGTTCAGATAATTATATAAAATCTATTCATAGTAATATTATGAGTGTCGATATTTGTCAAGCCGTATTAATTTTACTTTTTTCAGCAATAATGCAAAAAACTCTTGCAAAAAAAAACAATGAGGGGTATATTCCGCTCTGTTCCGTATTAGTTAACGGGTGCGTAGCTCAGTTGGTAGAGCACCTGACTCTTAATCAGTGGGTCTGGGGTTCGAACCCCCACGCGCCTACCATTAGAAAAAGCCGGGTTTACATAATGTGCCCGGCTTTTATTTTTTAGTTATATAGCGGTTTTTAATTTTCTCTTAAATACTATATGTTATATTGTGTTTAGTTTTTAACCGTGGGAGGTAAATATGTTTAAGAGAATTTTGGCTACAGCTCTCTGTGTCAGTTGTTTAGGAGCAGCTTCGGCATCAGCTGCCGATGAATATAAAAAATGCTTAGATGCAAATTATATGGATGACAGAGCCATGACTCAATGTAATGAGGATGAATATAACAGAGAATTATTGGTTATAGGTAATCTTATCGGTAATATTGCAAAAACACCTTATTATGCAAATTGGATTGCCGGACAATCTGGTCCAAAACAGCAAGCTACAGATATGTTGTCTCAATGGAAAATATATGTTGCTGATTTTTGTGATTTTTATGCTTATGTATTTACGCAAGGTGAAGGAACCATTTATCCTTTACAGTATTCACAATGTCAAGTGGATGAAGCTAAACGTTTTCTCGAACGTATTCGTTTTGTTAATAAAATATATGAACAAAATAAAGGTTAAAAGGGGCTCCGGTTACGGAGCTTCTTTTTTGTATGGAATAGAAAAATAAAAGCAGCTTCCCTTCCCCGGTTCTGACTCAACTTCGATTTTAGTATTCATTAATTCTGTCAGCTTTTTTACAATAAACAATCCTAATCCGGCTCCCGATTTTTTACATTCATATTTTTGCTGACATTGATAAAATTGTTCAAAAATTTTCTTTTGTTCTTCTTCAGAAATTCCGTCTCCGTTATCAATAACGATAATCTTTAAAAAATTATGTTCCGGGCAGCATCCCAAAACAATTTTATTTTTTGTGTATTTGAAAGCGTTGCTTATCAGATTGCGGATTATCCTTTCTATAAAAAGAGGATCTCCGAAAACTTCCTTATGGCAGGGAATGTAGCAATAATCTATTTTTTTGCTGCGGGCAATTTCGGAAAATTCTTGGTTTAAGGTTTTTACCAAATCATCCAGATTGAAATATCGCGGATGATATGGCATTCCGCCCGATTCAATTTTGGATATATCCAATAGGTTATCGAGCATGGTGTAAAGATTATCTGCGGAAGCATTTATTTTTTCAACAAGAAGCTGTTGTCTCTCAGGCAATTCTTCTTCGGATAAGGTGCTGATGAATATTTTCAGAGCTTGCATCGGTTGTCTTAAATCATGACTGGCTTGAGCCAGAAAATAAGATTTTGCTTTATTTTGTTCTTCGACTTCCTGTATTTTCTTTTCTGCAATATCTAATTGTCTGGTCTTTTTCTTTAATTGCTCGGATAAATTTTGGTTATCCGTTATATCCCATAAGCAAACAGCGACAAGCTCTCCTTTGGGGTATATGCTGGCGATATAATCTCTTGATTTGAAGGACAGATTAAAGCTGTCCATTGTTCCGTTTTTTAAGGCTTTTCCGGTTTCTTTTATAAATTCAGAGGCTTCTTTTTCCGGCATAAAGTCGGATAGATATTTTCCTTCCAGGCAGGATCTGCTGAGCACATGACTGCAACGGATGTTTGCATAGTGTATTAATCCGTCTTTATCCAGAAGAAGGAATATATTGGTGGATATATCTAAAAGAAACAGTTTGTCGTCTAAGTTTTTATCCATTCATAAAACTTTTAAATCATATAGTTAAACAGAACTTTTCCCGTTTCGGCAGGTATTTTGAAATACCATCCGTCATACAAGAAGGTGTTGTTTTCTATATAATCACTGATTTCGGAAGTTGGAAGGTTGGTTGCCGATAATTTTATTTCGGCCCAATAATCATTATCCGAATGAAGAAGGCGTAAATTTACAATCAATCCGTCAAAAGTGGTGATTTTATATGCTTTTTGTAAAGAATACGGCGTGTCGTCAAAATTTTGAGCGGCGATGACTTTTTCCGCACTTACATAATTCAAGCTTTGCAATAACAGTTCCGCATTTATGTTTTTAGCGGTTTTATTTTCTAAGGTTATAGAAAACGGCTGATTTTCGTTATCTCTTTTTAAAATAATCGGTTTTTCCGCATTTGTTATTTCAATCTTTTTAATTTGTGTCGGAGAAAGCTGCAATATTGGCTGTTGAAGCCATGAATATATATTTTCAGGAAAGTGATAGCTGCCGGTAATGAGAAAAAGCTTTTCCGGGGTTGAGGCATCTGTGCCGATATAATAAACACCCCTGTCCTCTTTGTTTCCAACCAAAATGCTGTTTAACAGGCGATTATCTTTTGTCAGAACGTCAATCTTGACGGCATTTTTGATAAAGTCGGATGTCTGAACCTGTTCTTCGTTCACCGGGCGATAGTATTTAGATGAAATAAAATTATTGAACAATTGGTTTATCAGCGGATAATTTGCATAATAGTAGTCTTCGTTTTTCACCCGCCATAGATTGTCTTCCAACACCAGAGACAAGGTGTTGGCACCTTTGTGTATCAATATTGAGCCGATGTCATTTATTTGAGAATAGGTTTGAGCAAAAACAAGCTCTCCCGAACTTCTTTTGTATGCGTGCTTGCTGCTGTAATACAGTGCCGAAACAGCAAAACATAAGCTGATAAGCGTTAAAACAGCAGCGGATTTCAGAAATTTAGCGTTCATTTACCAGCTCCGAGATTTTACGTTGTTGGATACGAGAGAAAAACAACCTGAAGAGTAATATTGCCAGGATTAACAACAAAGGAAAAACAATTGTGTTCATGAGAATTATTTTATTGATATTTTCTTCCTGCTCTTTTTTGATTTTATAGTCAAGTTCTTTGATTTTGTTTTGTTTTTGATTAACTTCCTGACGAAGTTTCTCCTGATATTCCAAGGCTTTCATTGACACGCCCTGTCCTACGGCTTCAATATTGCGGGAAAGTAAATCCAACTGTTTTTCAGTTGTGGTCAAATCTTGTTGTGTTTGGTTATATTCTTGGGCGTAACGGGCAAATATTTTGCCATAAATATGTTCACCGATGCCGTTTTCCGAAACCAGGGATTTTTTGTCATAGAGTTTGAGAAGTGTTTTATTTCCAGTCAGAT
Source organism: Alphaproteobacteria bacterium (assembly GCA_017626035.1). GTDB lineage: Bacteria > Pseudomonadota > Alphaproteobacteria > RF32 > CAG-239 > JAGAJR01. The sequence continues at coordinate 87,260 of JAGAJR010000017.1, forward strand.
AGTCGACAGCCCGCAAGATAAAGTTTCCGTTGTCATTTTGCGGAACAATTCCATAATATTCATTATTTTCGCTCTGTTCCGTGTCAGCCCAGTTTTCATCGGCGAGCATATCCGTATCGGCAACAACGACGATTGTGGACGGATGGGCGGAAAATGCAATATACGGCAGCATTTTTTCCGCATAAGGCGTGTTTTCCAAAATATTGTTGTTGAAAACAGAACTGAATTTCCCGGTAACCTGCAAAGCCAAAGTATGCTGAACGTTGTCTTGATTATATAAAGTCAGGACATTGGTTTTGTCTGAGAATTTGGCAATATGTGCTTCAACGCTTCCGCCTTTGGGTGATGTGGTTATAAGCGGTGTTATTTCAACATCTTCATACGGAATCGGGGTTAATATTCCGGCTGTTTTTAAAGAAAGTTTTGATAAGCCTTCGGTAATCGGATTGTCTTTATTCAGAAAGTCTTTGGAAATATTCATCCAGAGATAATAATTTTTCAACTGGGTGTTTTTGTCGCCGATTAAGGTCATCTCGCTTAAGTCAACATCTCCCGCCAGGCGGTTTTTACCGTATGAAATACCCCAATTTTGCAACAACGTGTCTATTTCCGGCTCGGAAATATTTGCGGTTCCTTTCAGCTGCCCTTCTTTTTCGGAATAAGGGTCTAAAAACATAAGAATACTTCCGCCGCGAAGAACAAATTGGTCAAGAGCATAAGTAAAGACATCACTCGGTTTTTGCGGATTAACAATTACCAATACATTTATATCCAAAGGAATTTGAGGCGTGCGGGATGACATTTCAACCAGGTTGTAGTTGTTGGATAATAATTTGACAAATGCCCAGTCAGATGTTTTTCGTGTTCCGTAACTTTTATCCGTTATCGGAAGATTTTCGTAAACCAAGCCTATTTTTTGCCTTTGCGGGTTGTTTATCCGGTAGATAATGCGGCTGATGTCTTTTTCTAGTGAAGAACGGCGTTCGGAAACAAAATTCGGTATAGTGTATTTATCTCCGGCATCGTTGGAAATTTCTGCTCCGAAATACAGGTTAATTTGTCCGTTGCCGTCTAAAATCGGTTTAATGCCGGCGGCTTGAGCTTCCTTCTCAATGGCGGAATAAGGCTCCGGATTTTTTATTTCCAGCGAAATTTTTCCGGCGGAGGCTTTTTGATATTTGTTGAGGAAACGTAAAACAAAACGGGCGTAATCGGCATATTGCGGATATTCCTCAGACAAGGAGGAAGACATGTATATTTTAATGAATATCGGTTCTTTTATGTCTTGAATGATTTCTTCGGAGGCCTCGGATAGCGTGTATCTTCCGTCAGAGGTAAAATCGGCCTTATTGTTTCCCCAAAACAGGCTGCTTCCCAAATTCAGGCAGACAAAGGATAAAAGAAGCATTGCCATAAAGAGGATTAAAACATAAAATTTGTTGTTTTTCATATCTTTGTGTCCTTAACTTCTTTTATATTCAATAACAAAAACATTAAACCACAGCGTGAGAGCTATCAGCCCGGCAAAGTAGATTATGTTGTCGATACCGATTTGTCCGCTGATAAAGTTTTGGAAATGTGCCATATAATTAAATGACTGCCCTTCTCCGCTCATCGGCAGCCGTGAAACTTCAGCAACAAAAGAAATGATAAAGTTAAAATTAGTTGCCATAAATCCCCAAGAAACAAGCACGGCAATAAGATAAGCAATAACGGCGTTGCTGCAAAATGCCGAAATGACACAGCCAAAAGCACAAAATGCGGCAGCAGTCAGAAAGCAGCCCATATATCCGGAAAAGACATTCATATTGTCAACGGTTGTCAGAAAATTAGTGTAAATCCATAGCGGAAAGGTAAATGTCAGCAGAATCAGGCAGAAAGAAACCGCGGCACAATATTTTCCCAAAACGAGTATGGCATAATTGACCGGCTGGGTTAAAATATATTCCAAAGTTCCGGATTTTCGTTCATCGGCCCACAACCGCATGGTTACGGCAGGAATCAGAATAGCCAGTATTTGCGGCTGAAATGAAAAGAACGAGACAAAATCAGAATTATTTAAAAAGAAAAAATATCCGGAATAAAACGTTCCTATCATGGAGATAATCATATATACGGCCATGATGAAATAAGCGGTCTGGGTTCGAAAATAACTTTTGAATTCCTTAAAATATACACTGGCAAATTGTTTGTTCATTTTCAGAACTCCTCACTGGTTATTTTACGAAAAGCCGAAGCCATATCGTTATCTATGCTGATTTTTTTGAGTTCCCGCGGTAAAGTGTCACGAATAAGTTTTCCTTTATTTAAAAGCAAAACCCGGGTGGAGATGGCTTCCACCTCTTCCATAATATGGGTGGAGATAATAACAATGCCGGTTTTGCCGTATTCTCTTATAAGATTGCGGATTTCGAGTTTCTGATTAGGATCGAGCCCTTCCGTCGGTTCATCAAGAATCAGAATCTTGGGACGGTGGATTAACGCACCGGCAATGCCGACCCGCCGCTTAAAGCCTTTGGAAAGCGTTTCTATCCGTTGATTAACAACCTCGGTTAAATGCAAATAAGCCGCCAGTTCTTTAAAGTTATTCACAAACTCCCGATAAGGAATTTTCCATAAATCGGCTGCAAATTTGATAAATTCATAAACGGTCATTTCAGGATACAACGGGCAGTTTTCGGGAACATAACCGATTTTTTGCAAAGCCGAAGTCCGATCTGTTTTTACGTCATGTCCGAAAACTGTGCAGTTTCCTTCGTCGGCCTCAAGATATCCCGTCAACAGCCGCATCAGTGTCGTTTTTCCGGCTCCGTTAGGTCCGAGCAGGCAAACGACTTCTCCTTTATTTATGCAAAAATTTACATTATTTACGGCAAAGATACGGCCAAAACGTTTGGATAAATTTTTCGCGACAATCATAATCTACATCCGGTTAGTGTTTTAACGGCTTTATTCTAGCAAATAATTTTTAAATTTTAACAACTATTTTTATTTTTCAAAATGTTTGATGACAAAATTTTTATTTTACATTATTTATATACATATAATTACTTAAAATGGAGTTGATAAGTGCAGGAAGTATATTCTAGAGATGAAGCAAAATCGCTGAAAGTGGGATTATATGTTGCTTTGGCAATTTTGTGCATTATCGGTTATTTTGTTTTCAGAGACAGTAAAGTCCAACATGTCGAAGACGGAGAGTATTATTCTCTGAATGCCCGTTTCGGGCGGACGGACGGCCTTTTGGTCGGCGATAACGTGCGTTTGGCGGGCATGACAATCGGCCGCGTCGTTAAAGCTAAGCTAGATGAACATTTTAAAGCCATTCTGACTTTGGAAATTAAAGAAGATATTAAAATTCCGGATGACAGCAGTGCTTCCATTGTCAGTTCGGGACTGATGGGCGGAAAATATATTGAAATCGAACCGGGCGGCTCTGAAGACTACATCCCTTCCGGCGGAGAGTTTTCTTATACGCAGGATGCCATGGTTGTGGAAGAGCTTTTGGACCGCATTGTCGGCATCGGAAAAGCCAATCGCAGCAAAAAAAGCCCTGGAAACGCCGAACAGGCAGAATAACATTTTGATTTGAAAGAATTATTTTAAAAGATATTTTAAGGAGAGATTAATGAATAAAAAACCTGTAGAAACCATAATGGGAATTGTCGTTGTTGTTGTTGCGGCATTTTTTCTCTTTTTTGCATATAAGGTTTCGGATTTGCAAGTTGTCAAAGGGTATAATATTTCAGCCAAGTTTCTTAAAGTCGGCGGTCTAACCGTCGGGTCCGATGTTCGGATTAACGGTATTAAAGTCGGCACGGTTATCGGACAGAAACTGGATAATACGGATTATATCGCCGATGTCGATATGAGTATTGCTTCTAATGTCAAACTCCCGAAAGACAGCGTTGCCATTATTGCCGGAGACGGTTTTATCGGAGATAAGTTTATTAAAATAGAGCCGGGTAAAAGTTCGGAATTTCTGGCTGACGGTGATACATTGTCCAATACAAAAGATTTCAAGACTCTGGAAGACATGGTCGGAGAAATTATCTTTATGGTGACAGATAATGGCGAAAGCAAATAAATTTTTATTCTCCCTTCTTTGTTCGTCCCTGTTGTGTTCGGCAGCCGGAGCAAAAGAAATTGACATGAACACCGCTCAGATGCAGGCCATGGATAAAATTACCGGCCGAGTAAGCCTGATTGATGTTCCTGTTAACGGAGAAGTTAAATTCGGCAGTTTTTCTATTGTTGTGCGAGCCTGCAAAAGCCGTCCTCCTGAAGAGACTCCCGAAAACTACGCGTTTGTTGACGTTGCCGATGAAACCTTAAACGGCGAACAACTTAATATCTTCAAAGGCTGGATGTTGTCTTCGACGCCGGCACTGAATGCCGTGGAGCACCCTATTTATGATGTTTGGCTGTTGAAATGCACAAACACATCAGTTGACAAAAGTCGGTTGTTATCTCCTGAGCAATTGACTCTTCGCGATGAAATGCCGAAAAAAGCACCGGATAAAGAAAACACAATTCAGGCTCCTCTTTCCGAGGAAGTTCCGGCCGCCGTTTCCGATAAAAATGTTCCTGAAACGGAATTGTCTGCAGAACCTGTAATTGAGACAAATCAGGTAGAAACCGTTGTCGAAACTCAGAAAGTTTTGGAGGTTACGGAACCGGTTGCGGAAGAAGAAAATATTTTAGAAGAAAATGTTGAAGACGGAGCTCCTACTTCGTTAATTAATTTACCGACAGATGCTGCCGGACAAACTGAAAATGCTTCTCCTGAGGTATCGGTTGAAATGCCGGTAAAAGCAGAAGTCGTTGAAAGTACGGAAAAAGAAGCTGACAAAACTGCTGAGTTGGCAATTGAGCATGACGTGGCAGCAGTCGAGGACATTCCGATTGTCGAAGTTCCCGAAGAAACACCTGCAGAACCGCTTCTTCCGACAGAGACTGACGATGTTCCTTCCGAAGATGACCAATTTATCGACTTGAGTTCCGAGGCCGGAGATTTTGAAGCCCCGGAAACAGATGAGTTGAAAGTGGAAGCTTTAACAACCGATTAACCAGCGAATCGCTTAAAATTAAAAGCAATACTTTGCGTAAGTATTGCTTTTTTTGTTATAAAATCGACAACACGGTTGTATTTGTATTGATGATTTCAACAAATACTTGCGAATCTATAAAAAAAGTGAAATTATAAAGGTGGGCTAAAAAGCGGAGAGGACTAATGAATAATAGCTTATTAATTATTGACGTGCAAAAGGGTTTTATTAATGAACACACTGAACATCTTCCTAAGAAAATAGAAAAATTGCAAGAACGATATGATAATATCTATGCGGTTCAATTCGTAAATCTTAACAATTCTCTTTTTCGTTCCCTGCTCCACTGGGATAAATTTAATTTGAATTCAGATGACACCAAAGCAGCATTCCAGTTGAAACCTAATGTTAAGGTATATCAAAAATACTCTTACGGAATTCCGCATTGTATTTTGGAAGATTTGAACAACGATGATGTTAACTCCATAGATATTTGCGGTATTTCCACGGATGCCTGCATTTTAAAAACGGCTATGGATTTGTTTGATGAAAAAATTGTTCCGAGAATCTTGGTTGATTACTGTGCTTGCTATCACGGCAAAGAAAAACACCGTCAGGCATTGAAGTTTCTGGAAAGTTTAATCGGTTCAGAGAATATTGTTAAAGTGAAATAACTTTCTGATTGTTTTTATTCGTTTTAAGCGATACTATCCTGATATGTTTTATCAGCAGAAGGATTTGTGTTTATGAGCGAAAAAATAGATGTCAGCTTTGTAATGACTGTTTATAATAAGGAATATTATCTTCCTTCGGTCTTGAAAGCCTTATTGAAACAAAGCGGTTTGAAAAATCCGGAATTTGTTTTTGTGGATGATTTATCCAAAGACAAGTCCGTTGATATTATTCGCGAATATACCAAAGATATTCCTAATGTTAAGATTATAGCCAATCAGGATAACAGAGGCATCAGTGTCCGAATTAACCAAGGAATTGAGGCCGCTGAAGGCAAATATATAAGGATGCTTGATTCTGACGACATTTTTCCGCTTGATTCTACGGAAAAAATGCTTGAATTGGCCAGAAAACACAATGCGGATATGGTTTACGGCTGTTTTACCAAGACGGGAAAAGAACCGCAAGAACTTGAGGCCGAATATTTGGAACCTTTCTCTTATAAATACTTTCCGGATGCGTTATCTGCCGTTTTAACCGGACGTTATACCCGTATGGGGCAATTAATTAAGGCAGATGTTTTGAAAAAGGCCAAAGGAGCGGATGAAAGAGTATTTATTCAGGATGAGACCATTCCGCTGCGAGCCGCCATTCATGCTCACGGGATTATAAAAATGACGGCCAATGTTGTGTTGGTTCCTAAAGAAATCGGAAATTTTTCCGGCAATAAAATTCAATTGGACAATGACCGTTTTATGGCTTATTGCTATACCATTCTGGACAATCCGTCTTTGCCGGTTCCTGCGTTGAAACTTATGTATCAGAGAGCAGTATCCGCTTATTGGAAATATATTAAGAAAACAAAGCGGTGCCCGTATCTTTCAAAGACTTTTGCCGTTTATTTGAGAAATAAAATAAAACCGCAATTACCGAATATTGCTTATTTGAATAAAATGAAAGACGAGTTTTTGTCTTTGCCGAATATTCGCAGAATTAAGCCTTAGAAAAAGATAAATGACGCAGTTGCATTTGCCGAAGCAGAATACTGTTATCGGTTCCGTTGCTGTTGTCATTATTATTTATTTCTGTCAAACAGGAAATCAAAGAGCTCTTTCCGTGGACATGTTTGATTTTAAAGCCCTGGCTGCGTGCAATGCGTAAATTATCTTTGCTGTCATCTATCAAATAAGAGCGGGAAGCATCAATATTATATTTTTCGCAAAGTTCCTGCCAAGCTTTTTTGTCGCCTTTAGAACGAAACTTGATATCATCAATTCCGCAAAAAGTAACGTTGTCTTTAAATTCATCGCCGACAACCCGGTCCCATACCCGGCGAGCCACAGAACTTAATCCGTCGCTCCAAATAATGATTTTGTTGTTTTTGGCTGTTTGCCGTAATGTTTCGCAAAGTTGTTTGTCTCGAGGAAGAGACTGATATTTCAGATTATCGGAAATTTTATTGATAATACGATTAAATTCCCGTTCATTTCTGCTCATGTGCCTGATGTATTGGAATAATCCGTGGGATCCGGATTTTTTGAAATCGACAATACTTTTTAAGATATTATACCGATTAGGTCTTAAATGGCGGAGAGATTTGGCGACCTGCAGAATAAAACCGGCATAGAATTTTCGGTTGGAATATTTATTCAAAACACCGTCGACATCAATTATAACAACTTTATTTTTCATTTCACATCCTTTTTTAGACATAATAGCCTAAAATAGATATTTAATCAATAAAGATATTATATTTTTATTAACTAATCTTCCGTTACACAGTCATCACCGCTGAAAGTATAATTTACAACAACATTGTTTACGATAGTGAATGATGTTTTGCAATAATATGCGTTTTGTTCGTTATCCGGTGTTCCGTAGTTTGGCGTTTCTATAGCCGGATAATATACCTCGTCGTCCGCATAAGGTTCAGTGTTGCCGTCAACAGCCTCGTTTTCGGTTTGGATATAAGTTACCACCATTTCGTTTGGCGTAACCGTCAAAATATTATCCGGTTCGCCCCAAGAGTAATATAAAGCCTCTTGGCTGACACCCATCCATTTTTGCATGGATTGTTCATAATTTCCGCCGGAAGCACAGCCGCTCAAAAACATTATGCAGAGTAAAAGTATCATTATTCCATATCCCCGTTTGAAAAAATTTAGAAAATATGTAATTTCGTTTTAGGGGGATACAACCTAAACTATAGTTTTATATCGGGAAGTTTTTTTCTTAATTTTGATAAGGCTGTTTCATCAATTTTTATGTTCAAAAGAATATCTTCATCTCGAAGTGTCTCTTCCTTTACATCGGCGTTTCGGTAAAGCCAGGACAACAGTTTTCCGTCCGCGGCAGGAACTGTTACGGATATTTCTTTGTGAGACAACGAAAGTTTTTCATCAATCAGTTTTAGAAAATCGGAGCACCCTTCTCCGCTGACTGCTGAAAGCGGAACAAGATTGCGGTTTCTTTCGGCATTTGAAAGCAAAGCCTTTTTTTCGGTTTCCTGAAGCAAGTCAATCTTGTTTTGCACTTCGATATAATTTTCTTTATGCTCAATTTCTTTCAATCCGAGATTATCCAAAACTTCAAGCACATCCTTCTTTTGTTCCAAAGTATCCGGATTAGCAATATCACGGACGTTTACGACAATATCAGCCTCAAGGACTTCTTCCAAAGTCGCCCGGAAAGACATGATTAATTCATGAGGCAAATCCGAGATAAAACCGACGGTATCAGACAAGATGACTTCCCTTCCCGACGGAAGCTTAATTCTCCGCATCGTCGGATCAAGAGTGGCAAAGAGTAAATTTTTTGCAAAAACATCCGCTTTGGATAGATAATTGAATAAGGTCGATTTTCCGGCATTGGTATATCCTACCAAGGCAACGACGGGATAAGGGATTTTTTTGCGGGCACTTCGCTGCAATTCCCTGGTTTGTTTTACTTTTTGAAGTTCTTTTTTGATACGGACGATTTTATCGTCAATAATACGCCTGTCCAACTCTATCTGGGTTTCTCCGGGACCGCCGAGAAAACCCGCTCCGCCTCTTTGACGTTCCAAATGCGTCCAACTGCGGACAAGTCTGGAACGTTGATAAGTCAAATGAGCTAATTCGACTTGCAGGCTTCCTTCTTTGGTTTTTGCTCTTTCGCCAAAAATCTCCAATATCAAAGCAGTTCGGTCGATAACCTTACATTCCAGTTTTTTTTCCAAATTTCTTTGTTGAATCGGAGTGATTTTGGAATCGACAATAACCAAATCAATTTTTTGTTCGGCAATTATCGCTTTTATTTTATCAATAAATCCCTGAGCAAAAAAAGTGGCCGGCTTTATATTTCGGAGTTTTACAATCTCACGACAGATAACTTCCAGATTGATTGCCAAAGCCAATCCGCAAGCTTCTTCAAGGCGGGCTTGTGCCGAAAGCCTGACATCGGAATCTACAATATCCGGAAAAATGACACATGCTTTGTGTCTGGTATGTTTATTTAATTCAATCTGAGACAATACTATTCTTCAGGAATGGCAATATCTATCGGAGTGCTCGGCATGATGGTTGAAATTGCATGCTTGTAGATAAGCTGCGTATGTCCGTCTCTTCTTAAAAGCAGGGAAAAACTGTCAAACCAGGTAATCAGCCCTTGAAGCTTTACACCGTTTACCAAAAAAACGGTAACTGACACTTTGTTTTTTCTGATATCATTCAAAAAATCATCCTGAACATTTTGCGACATAGGTAATATCCTTTTATTTTTAATTAATTTTATGATTACAGTTAACCCTATTTTGTTTTATTAGTAAAGCATAGATTGTATTAAGGGGATAAATTCAGCTAAAGATTCAAGCTTGTAATCCGCTTTTATGCCGCGATAAGCCCGTCCGCTTTTGATGATAACGCAGCTGCAATTCCATACTTTGGCCATTTTTATATCCGTCGGAGAATCTCCAACTACCAGAATTTCGTTACTTTGAGGAATATTATTGTCAAACAAAGCAAAGCATGGTTCTTTGGCCGGTTTGTCAATGGCATATTCTCCGGCTCCGCTGATTTTATAGAAATAACTGCTCCATCCGAGATGTTCCACTTCTTGTTTTAAAACATCGCTTTTTTTGTTGCTCAGAATGTAACACCGTAAACCGTTTTTAACACAAAAACGAATGACTTCTTCGGCATAGCGAAAAACTTCAAGCAATTCCAAATGATGTTTTTGGGTATATTCATAAAAAACTTTTTTGGCTTCTTCGCTGCGTTCTTTGCCAAAAACGGCGGCAAACACGCCCTGCCCCTCGCAATTTGAAGCAATATGGCGTATTTTATCATAAGAAATTGACGGAATTTGAAGTGTTTCAAACGTGTGGTTAAATGTTTTTTCCAAAAAAGGCACGGTATTTACTAATGTTCCGTCCCAGTCAAATACAATATGTTTTATCATCAGTCCTCGTTATGAAAATAATTTCTCGGCTCCTTTGATGTATTTTGACGTTACAAACAATATCAAAACATCTCCGGCGGCAAAGCGTATTTCTTCCAAATCATAGAGTATTTCATTTCCGCGGACCAGAGCACAAATTTTACTGCTGCTCGGCAAATCCAATTCCGCAACATTTTTATTGATATTACGGCTTTCCTCGTCAATTTTTATCTCCCAAATTTCGCCAAAGCCGCGGCCGAGAGAATAAGCGTTGCTGATTTTGGCTTTGCGGAGTTCCTGCAAAATAGACGAGATGGTTACGGTTGAACGGTCAATAATGATGTTGTCGCCGATATTGTCAATCAGGTTATCATAAGAACGGGAATTAACCAAAGTTATGGTCGACGCCACGCCGTTTTTCTTTGCCAAAAGAGAAGCTAAGAGATTATCTTTATCTCTTCGGGTAATGGCAATGGTTGCGTCGGTATTTTCAATTCCGGCTTCGGTTAAAAGCGTATCGCTCATCATTTCGCCATACAAAACAATGGTATCGTTTAGTTTGTCTGCCAGTTTACGGGCTGATGAATCATCATTGTCAATGACTTTGCAACTTAGGATATTGTCATTGTTTTCCAAACTCTGGGCGATATAATATGTTATGTCGTTATCGCCAAAGATAATTATCTTTTCATTGGCATTGTGTTCCATTCCGAAATCATGAATCATACCGTCGATTTTATCTTCCGATACTAACAAATATAACATATCTTCCGGCAAAATCTCATCTTCTCCGGTTGGCAGGAAATGCTTTCCGTTTCTGACGATACTGACGAAAGCAACATCCAATTCCGGTGCTATCCGTTCCAGATGAACCAACGGCGTTTTAATCAAAGGACATTTTTCAGGACAACGAAAAGAGATTAAAAAAAGTTTTCGGCCGGCCAGCGGCAGAACTTGCGATGTTCCCGGAATTTTTAATATTTCGATAATGGCATTGGCAATGGCAATGTCAGGAGAAATAATCAAATCGACCGGAATGTTGTTTTCATTGTATAAGGTAATATATTCCGGATCCAAGAAACCTTGGGAATCTATACGGGCAATTCTCTTTTCGATATTAAACAAAGAATAAGCCACCTGACAGGCCACCATATTAACCTCGTCGACATTGGTGGCGGCAATAATCATATCTGCCGTTTTGGCGGCGGCTTTTTCCAAAATATCCGGATTGGAAACGGAACCGACAATTGTCTGCAAATCAAATTCTTTGGATAACTCTTCCAATTTGCTGCTGTCTGTGTCGATAACAATAATGTCGTTATTGCCCTGGGTCAGATATCCGACAATACTTTTTCCGACATTTCCAGCTCCGCCGACGATGATTTTCATTGTTTTATCCTGCTTGGCTGCAACTGTCAAAATACCGATGGATTTCCGCCACAGCTTCTTCAAAATCGTTTATTGCGGTGTAATTTTCACGGAAACGTTTAGCCTCGTATAAATTTTTGGAATACCAGCAAACATATTTTCTGGAAATTTGAACCGCCATTCTTTCTCCATAATAAGAAACTAATTCTTTAATATGCGTTAACAAGGTTTCTTTTATTTGCGGCACCGGAATTTTTTCAGGGAGAATTCCGGTTTCCAGATAATTGTGAATTTGAGAAATCAGCCAAGGGTTGCCCAATGCTGCCCTTCCGACCATAACACCGTCGGCTTTTGTATAATCAAGCATTTGTTTGGCTTTTTCGGGGCCGGTTACGTCGCCGTTACCGATAACGGGTATTTTGACAGCTTGTTTTACGGCGGCAATAATATCCCAATCGGCCTCTCCGGAATAAAAATCACTGCGGGTGCGTCCGTGCACGGTTAGATAAGAAGCCCCCGAGCTTTCACACATCTTGGCGAACTCGACAGCATTAACGCTGTTATGATCCCAGCCTTTGCGAAATTTGACGCTGACCATTAATTTGGTGTTTTTTTTAACACTCTCAATAATTTTTGAGGCCAGAAGCGTATCTCTCATCAAAGCAGAACCGGAATTATTGTTTACGATTTTTTTTACCGGACAGCCCATATTAATATCAATGGAATAAGCTCCCAGCTCTTCGGTCAGTTTGGCCGCTTCGGCAAAAACTTCAGGATCTCCGCCGACTAATTGGACAACAACGGGATATGGTTCGTCCCTGACATCGGCAATCCGATAACTTTTTGGATTTTTTCGCTGCATGGCATTTACGGCAGCCATTTCGGAAACCATTGTCCCTTTTCCCAAAGAAGAAACGAGTTTTCTCATCGGTTGGTCGGTAATTCCGGCCATGGGAGCCAAGAACACATTACTTTTGAAGCCTAAGTCTGTTATCATTTTTAAATACTAAAATCAAAATTACGGTTAAATTGGTGGAAGAAATCCAAAACGACTTTATGTTCCGAATTTATGTTTAAGACATAATCGTAAATCCCGGTTATTTGCGATGCATTCAAGCCGTAAGCAAAATTTCCGCCGAAAGAATATGTGTTTTCTGTCAGTTTCTTTGCATTGCCATAAAGTTCGGCAACTTTTTCCGGAGCCGGTACTGACGTTGCCTCCGATAATGTTTCCTTAAAAGAAACTCTGTCATTTTCAGAAATATCCTCGGCACCGGATGCCTCAGGATTTTCTTCATCCTGCCGGACGTTCTTGTTTTGTTGTTTGAGCTGTTCAGACTGCTGATTTTCCGACAAAAATTTATGAATAGAATAAGAAAGCCCCGGCTGCAGATATGAAACGGCAAAACTATTGAGCGTAAAACCGTAAGGCGTGGATGCCGACGGGGTCTTTTCTTCGAAGGGTATCTGCTGAGTTTGATTTTTGGCTTTGATGTTATTAACCGACCGGGAAATTTCCGAGGTTATTTTCATAAAGTCAAAATTCAGGCTGTTTACAGATGCTGATACCATATTTTATCCGTTTAATTCAGTTTATCCAAAGCTTTGGCCAAAATGAAATAGAGTTTTCCGATATCGGCTCCCGAAATAACGGAAAGCAAAATCCCCGACCGTTCATTGCTTTTGGCTTTGGAAATAAGGGTTTCAAATTCTGCCAGATATTTATTGACAGTATTACGGAAGTCCAGATTTTTCTCAAACTCATTGCGAACGGCAATAATTTGACTCCGGCTCATGGATTTTGCCAAGTATCTGACAAAAGCGGAGGTATCGCCGTTATAGTATTTCTTCCATAATTCATCTTCTGCGGCCGGATTGAAAATACGGTTAATATCGACGGCAAAAGTTTCAAGCTTTTCAATGATGTAAGACGCATCCTTGAGGAAAGTATCCGCCTGAATATTTTCATAACCGGACACTAAGGCTTTGATTTTGTTCTCTGCTTTTCCGGAAGTGTCGTTCAATACTTTCAACTGTTTATTGACAATATCGTTAAAACTTACGGATTTTTCAATAATGTCTTCACTCTTGTTATTAAACTCTTCCGTAGTTGAAACAATGGCGTTCATCACGTTGCTGACTTTTGTCAACGTATCATCCGTAGCGGCAACCAATACGCCGGATTGTTTCAGGAAGACTTCTCCCGAAGTGCGTATTTCATTGGAAATGCGTTCCGCATTGGTGGCTATTTCTCCGATAGTTGCCCGCAGTTTATCTCCCGCTGTTTCAAAATGCTTGGAACTCATCTTGGTAGCGTCTTCCAACTGCAAACTCAAAGTTTTCAAGTTCTCACCCAAGCCTTTGACTTTATCATAAGCCTGATTAGCCCGATTTGACAACTGAATTGACGTATCGTTGAGAACAACATTGAAACATTCAACCAACTGCTTGGTATCTTCGGAAATCTTAATCATCTTATCGCTTTGCTGGGTGATTAAATCGTTGATTTCGACCACTCCGGTGCTGGCTTCTGCGGTAACGGTATTAAAGTTCGCAATATATTGCTGATAATCTTTCATAACCGAGCCGACTTTTTGAGTCGAGGTAGCAACCGCCAAATCCAAATCTTCCGCAGATTGGCTGAGGGCCATGTTTACCTGTTCGACGTTCTTTATTGAAACTTTAGAGGCTTTGGCTATGTCTTCGCCTACTTTCAGCAATCTGTCACCCAAAACATCAACCTCATAAGCAATTTTGGTTGACGTATCAAAGACTTTATCCGTGTTGTCTTTAAATTGGGCATTAATCTCGTTCATTTTGGCAGAGACTTCATTTGCCGTATCAGACAAATATTTGTATTGCTGAGCCAAAGACGCCTCACCCAAGCGGGTTTGGGTTGAAACAACGTTGACAATATCCGTCAGGCTTTCTTTCTGGTGTTCAAAGGTATCTTTAATCATATCAGCCTGAGCCCGAACCTTAACCAAAGCGACATCCAGATTTTTAATCTGTCCGTCCAAAGTCAGAGCTACATTTTTAGCTTCATTGTTCATTGTTTCGGAGGCGGTGTTTACCTGATTGCAATTATCCAAAATAGCTGCGGTTGTTTGTGCTCCCTCTTCCCGAATATCCTTAACAATACCGCTGAATTCGGACAAATTATTGCGGAAGGTATTGATAACCAGGTTAAGTTTTTCGCCGGCTTCGTTAACCAATTTTTCCAATATTTCTTTTTTCTCTGAAATGGAAATATCAATTTCAGACAAGCGGTCAATTGATTTCATTGAGTTGGACACGACGGTTTCGGCTCTCTTATTGACATCTTCTTCCAGAAGAGCCATACGTGCCAAAACTCTGTCAGCACTTTGTTCAATAACGGAAACCTGTTTTTTCAGAGAACCACCGATATTGGATGTGTTTTCAGAAAGCTTGTCGCAAATCTCAAAAAATTCATTTTCCTGATGCTTAAACAACAAATGAATTGCCTCGGCTTTTTCATCCAAAGCCTGAACCACATCCGACACATATCCCACCGTATTTTCGGCAACAGAATTTAACAAAGTTGACTGGGTTTCAAAAGAATTGGTTAGTTCATTAAATGTTTTACGAGTATTTTCCGTTGATGTGTCCACCAATTCCACTTGGTGAGCCAATGTTTGGGCAATGTTTTCAGCCCGGTCGAAAACAGTTTGGGACAGGCTTTCCAATTTCTGATGCTGACCGTTCATAATATCTTCAAATTCCAAAGCTTTGGTCATGGTTTTATTTGTTGAAGAATCAAATTCAAAAGCCTGAACCTGTAAATTGTCATTAAGGGCTTTTGTTTTATTGACGACTTCTTCCGAATATTTAAGGGTTTGTTCCATCTGTCCCTTGAGATTGTTGACGGCACTGTCAGCCTCGTCGCTGAGAATAGCCGCTGCCCGACTGAGTTCGTCAATCTGGCGTTTTAACTCGCCTTTAATTTCTTCAATCTTGGTAACGGAACCGGTAATATGCCGCTGCTGTTGAGCCAAAGACGCTTCGCCGATTTTGCTCTGAGCAACAACAATGGAAGAAGCTTCAACCAGTCCGTCGGTGTTTTTCTTCATAGTATCGGAAACTTCTTTGAAACTGTTAATTGAATTTTCCGTTTCACTGCGGATATTGTGTGCTTTATCGCTGATTTCTTCACTCAGCAACTTCAAATTAGCGATAATATTTTCTGCGGATTTATTTATGTTATCCCGTTTTTCGGAAATATCGGCAATAACGGCTCCGGTTTTATCTGATGAGAGTTTGGCGGCATCGGAGAGTTTTACGGTGTTTTCTTCCAGACTTCCAATGACATCATTAATATCTGAAACGGCTTTTTCGGAAATGGAAGATAAAATGCTGACTTTGTTGCCGATGTTTTCTTCCACGGTATTCATTCTGTCGGCAATTACTTCGGAAACTCCGGTCAGTTCGCGAACCTGCATGGAGATACTTTCTTCAATACCGCTCGCCCGAGCCAAAACTTTATCGACTTCAATACCGACTTTTTCGCCTTGTTCGGCAATTTTATCCGTGATGTAGTCTGCATTTTTGGTCAGCCGCTCAATATGATCCAGAACCAATTTGCCCTGATCTTTCATAATACCGCTGATTTTGCCGACGCTGTTGTCCAAATCCTGCTGTATTTGCCGACAATTGTTCAAGGCACCGCCGGAAATTTGTTCAAGCCGCTCACTTTGAGAAGAAAGCATTTCTGAAACCTGAAGCATGTTTTGGTTGGATTTGTTACTGAATTCCAACAGCATTTCATTGGATTTCAGCATTTTGTCATTATTGCTTTCCATCATATTTTGCAATAATGAGGAGGATGTCTTGATTTCTTGTATTCTCGGCAGTAAAATACTTGTCAATTCGCTCATGTTCTTTTGAATTTGGTTGGCTGTCGTTGAAAAATCAGCCGCATTATTTTTGAATTCTTCGGCTGCACCGGCCGTTTTTTCGTTTACATAATCAAAGCTGTTGATGAGCGTTTTAACGCCTTCCGTCATTTCACTCATCGTCTTTCCGGAATAATTATCCAAAACAGCAACCAATTTGGCAAAATCTTCAACCCTGCCGCCCAGCTCTTCTTTGATTTTTGCCGTTTGTTCCGTTGCCAGTTTTGTTACTTCCTGCAATTCAATTACTTGTGAACGGATGGCATCCGCCATGGCTTTGGCCGTGCTGGCTCCGCCATCTTCCGGATAAACAAGCTGATTCATATAAGCCCGGAGGAAACGAGCTTCATTTTTGAAAGACGTGCCGCGGTCAATATAAGCCATAACAACCCAAATGATTGCCAAAGGCAATGTTACGCCTGCCAAAAAACCGCCGAACTCATCCGGCATCATCAAAAACAGATTTGACCATCCGAAAAACTGGGTAATATAAATGATAACCACGGCAAACCAGATGACACTTACCCAAATCATTAACCGATGCAGGTTATTGGTCAGCCAAGAAGAAGCGTTTTCTTCTTCCGCATAATTGATTTTGCTGTTTTCCGACATAAAATTAGGCAGATTTTGGTTGCTTTTTCTTTCTTCAGCAACATTTTGAGTCTGATTTGACATAGATTTATTTTCCCCGGGTAAATCTAATAATGTTTTTAAACTGGGTTGAGTATAGCAAACTTTTTCAAATAGAAAAGGACAAACCCCTATTCTTTTTACTTATCCACAGGGGGTTGTGCAGGATTCCGGACTATTCGTTTTCTTTCTTTTTAAGAAGATATTTCAACTTGTTTAAGGCCTGAAATTTCATCTGTTCTTCGGTTAAAGTAGCCGGCACGACCACCGTTGCTTCCGTTTGGGTTTCCGGTTCTATTGCCGTAACTTTCATATAACTGCCCGAGCGGACAAACTCAAATAAAATTTCGGTCATATTGTCCCGCCGCATACATCAAGTTGCTTTCCAGCCGTAACGTTTTGTTTTTATATTTAAAATCATTTGTCTTGTTAAACAGAACTTTTTGCCGGCTGTCATCATATCCCCGAGCGACATATCCCTGCTCGATTAAACGGCTGACATTTTCAATGTCCATTTCGGCATAAGAGAGTTCCTGCGGAATTTGAACCACATTAAAATTAACCTCTTTGCCGATTTCTTTAGCCATATAGATAACATGGCCGCCGTCATCAGGATCAACCGTAGCCTGCGTAATGCACATTCCGTTGCGAAACCCGTTGCGATAACTGTAAAAATTCTTAATATCGACCATGGTTACGGCATATTTTTTGTGATATTGCTGATATGCCACTTTTTGACGAACGGAATTCATAATTGAAGCCAGATTATTCCCTCTGTATTCCGGATTAACGGATGCCTGCTCCAATACGGCAATCCGGTTTGGTTCATAATCCAGGGCAAAATCCGGCAAAACATCGTCAATGTTATTTTCATTAACAAAATTTGCCGAAGCATAGCCAACCAGTTTGCCGTCAACAAAGGTCCCGATAAACAAGTTGTCCGGATTGTCTACCATTCTTTGAAAGTCGCTCATCTTTTTATGGTGGATAAAACATTCCTGCCCCGGTCTTAAATTGGCAAGAATAACTTTGTGGAGTTCATAAACATCGGCAACATCCTGTGAAGAGATGTGCCTGATAATGTATTTTTGATTATTTTTCATGAGTCTTCCGCTCATAATTACGGCTTCTGAAGACATAATTGCACCTTTATCTAAAATATTTCAAAATCAAGATTATTTTGCCGTAAAATCAGGCGGAAAGGACATAAGTTTAATCCCTGCCAGGGTTATCCCCTAGCGGTCATTTTTCGTATATATTTTATTAAACTCATGGTCATAAAAAGAATTGCTCCGATTTTTAATTCGGAGCAATGATATTCAAACAATATTTTCTTGTCAATAATTTATTTTCCCATAAATTTGTTATTTTTCGGGAAACCGAACGGAACCAATTTACCGACCTGGGCACGATGTCCGAGCCAAGTCATTAAGTCCGTTTCCACTTTAATACCGCCGCTGCGGGCATAGGTAAATCCGTCTGCGGCATTAAATATCTGAATATCAGACATATTTCCGTCTTTGTATTTTTGCAGGGCAACACCGCGTCCGCGAGCCATGCTCGGAATTTCTTCCACTTTGAAAATCAGCAATTTTCTGTTTTCACCGACAATGGCCACGCTGTCTCCGGTAACTTTCCGGCACATGACAGCCTGTTCTCCGTCAGCCACGTTCATTATTTTACGACCGTTGCGGGTTTGGGCAATGAGGTGATTTTCATCTACCAAAAAGCCCTTGCCGGTGTTTGACGCAACCAGATAACTTGTTTTCGGTTCAAAAACAAACATTTCGCAAATGTTGTCATTGTTGCTCAAATCCACCATCAGACGCAATGGCTGTCCAAAGCCGCGTCCGCTCGGGATTTCATTGGCGGAAATATTAAAGAACTTGCCTGAGGTGTCAAACAAAATAATTTTGTCTGTCGTTTGGGCATGAATTGCTATTTGCAGAGCATCATCGTCTTTAAATTTAAAGTCGTCATTTAAGTCGCTGTGCCCTTTAATACATCTTATCCAGCCCTTTTGTGAAAGAATGACTGTAATCGGTTCTTTTTCAACAAAAACTTCCAAAGGAACATCGATTTCTTCCGTTACTTCGGCAAAATCTGTCCGGCGGCGGCCCAAAGCCGTTTTCTTGCCGAATTTTTCCCGAATGAGTTTAATCTCTCCGCCAATAGCTTCCCAGCGTTTGCTTTCATCGCTCAATAAAGCTTCCAACTCGCCTTTTTCTGCAGATAATTCGTCGTATTCACGTTTAATTTCCACTTCTTCAAGTTTACGCAAGCTTCTGAGTTTCATATTTAAAATGGCCTCGGCTTGGTTTTCGGTCAGGCTGAATTCCTGCATCATTACGGCTTTGGAATTTTCCTCCTCCCGGATAATACGGATAATTTCATCCAAATTCAGATATGCAATCAAATAGCCGGAAAGGATTTCCAAACGATTGTTGATTTTATCCAAACGATATTGAGCTCTTCTTTCCAACACATTGATTCTGTGATTTAAAAACTCACGGAGAACTTCTTTGATACTGAGAACGCGAGGAACACCGTCTGAGTCCAAAACATTCATATTCATATTAAATCTGGACTCTAATTCTGTCTGCTTGAATAAATGTTCCATAAGAAGATTAGCGTCTACCGTGCGGTTTTTAGGAATTAAAACGATACGAATATCATGCGTGGATTCATCACGAATATCATCCAGCATCGGCAGTTTCTTATCCTGAAGCAGGCTGGCAATTCTTTCAATTAATTTAGATTTTACAACCTGATACGGTATTTCTTTAATAATGATTTGGTATTGTCCGTGGGTTAATTCTTCTTTTTCCCATTTTGCCCGGATGCGGAAAGTTCCTTTTCCTTGAGTGTAAGTGTCTAAAATACTGGAAAAGCTGTCAATTATAATTCCTCCGGTCGGAAAATCAGGCCCTTTAATCTTTCTGACTAAAGGTTCAATTTCACAGTCCGGTTTTTCAATCATATACAACAAAGCATCGCAAATTTCGCTTAAATTGTGCGGCGGAATGTTGGTTGCCATACCCACGGCAATACCGGAAGAACCGTTACATAACAGGTTCGGCACCATTCCCGGCATAACAACCGGCTCTTCTTCTTCTCCGTCATAAGTTTCTCTGAAATCAACGGCATTTTCGTTTAAGCCTTCCATCAAGGCAATGGCAAACTCGGTCAGACGAGCTTCGGTATAACGCATGGCGGCCGGATTATCTCCGTCAATATTACCGAAATTTCCCTGCCCGTCGACCAACGGATAACGAACGGAAAAATCCTGTGCCAAACGGCACATCGCCCCATAAACGGCACTGTCGCCGTGCGGGTGATATTTACCGATAACATCGCCGACAACACGGGCACATTTCTTAAAGCCGGATTTCGGATCCAAGTGCAGTTGACGCATAGCGTAAAGCAAACGGCGGTGCACCGGTTTCAATCCGTCGCGGACATCCGGCAAAGACCGGGAAACAATGGTAGACATTGCATAAGACAGGTAGCGGCTGCTTAATTCCTCGGCTAAATGCACATCTTTGATTTTTTCTTCTACTTCGGCCATTTTATATACTCTATTCGTCTTATAATTGTTTATTTTTATTGAAATATTCTTTCAAATTCGTGCCCAAATTAGCACGATTTGCCGGGAATTTCAAGTTATGAGTTTGAAAAAAGTTTTTATTGAGGAAAAACTCCGTCATACTAAGCAAATCAACTATTTCATCCGGTTTCGGACGGTAATTTTTATCAACAATATATTGCGGAAAGGCAAACAGCCGGTCCTTATAAGGAAGTCCGGCTTCCTCACAAACGGCTTTTCCGGTTTTCGGGGAAACGAATTTCAGGTTTTCAGTTGTTCCCGTGGCGGAACATTCGCTTAAATCCAATCCTATACCGAGATAGTCAAGAAGATAAAATTCAAAGAAAGAATAATGCGTTATCCAATTATCTTCATTTATAAAATTAAAAAAATCAGCTACAAAATCATAAAATCTTTCCAGATTTTCCTGCTCCGGCATACAGACATTACATAATCCGCACAATGCGGTCAGAGCCTCCAGCTTTAGGGCATCTGCCATAAAATTAACCGAACAAGGAGACAATAATTCGATTTTAAAACTCAGCATATTATCTTCCACTCTGGCATAAGCGTCTACAGTTACCAAATTTCCAATCTGGAATGTTCCCAAATTTTTTTTGCTGAGGCAGTTTTTAACATAGCCGGTTATTTTACCGTTGTTTTTAGTTAACAAGGTAAGAATGAGCGACCGCTCCCCGTGCTTTCTTAAATTTATGATATATCCTTCATCCTGAAACTGCATTGCCGTATCCGTTGATTTTTGCTTATTTTACGACCTCTGCCCCCGGTGTCAACCGAATAAACTTTTTATTGCATTTCCTCTGAATATTTTTATAATGACTTTATTAAAATATGTATCATTCTTAAAACTATCATGTATGAAAAAGAAAGCCATCTTTCTAATCACGTCTACCATAATATCACTGCTGTTATGGGGCGTTGTCAGTATCTTTCCGAATACTGTAGACTTGATTTTTGCAATCGGCTGCGGGGCTTACGGGCTTGCATTTATTGCTTTGCTGTCCATTTGTGTTTATGAACGGGGATTTCCGGACGACAGTACGGCTGATTTTATGTATAACTGGTTCGTCATCGCCGTCAATTCAACAGTGCAATATCTTGCTCTGCAAGAGTATTTGGCAGAATACAACATCTTTTTGCGGATTTTCGTCGGAATTGCCGTTGCTATCGGTTTGTTGACGATTTTTGAACTATGCCGAAAAGCTCTTAGTTCGCATTAATCCGCCGCAGAAAACTCTTATTTTCAGAGCCGATATCACATCGGCTCTTTTTTATTGTTCTGAACTTATTTCCTGAGCATTTTCAGAGGCTTGTCTGGCTTGCTTGTCAAACTCAAGACCGCTTAAAATTGCCAAAAGCAGACAAGCTAAAATCAGCCAAAAATTTCTGGTGCCGAAAAATTCTTTCCAATTCATCGTTTTATCCTTCAAAAAAAATCCCCCGAACACTTATTCAGGGGATAAATTTATCGGCTTAATAATCCTGAATACGTGTTTTGGTCAACTTATCATAAGCCATTAAATCAGATAAGACTTTTTCCATATCTTTCAAGAAAATCATATTCGGACCATCACTCAAAGCCTTGTCCGGATTATCATGCGTTTCAATGAATACGGCGGCAACACCGACAGCCACGGCAGCACGGGCTAAAACCGGAGCAAATTCCCTCTGTCCGCCGGAGCACGATCCTTTTCCGCCCGGCTGCATTACGGAATGGGTGGCGTCGAAAATTACCGGACAGCCAGTATCTTTAGCCATTTGCGGCAAAGAACGCATATCGGTTACGAGCGTGTTGTAGCCGAAAGTTGTTCCTCTTTCTGTCAGGCATACGTTTTTATTGCCGGAATCTTCACATTTGATTACCAGCGGTTTAACATCCCAAGGAGCAAGAAATTGGCCTTTTTTGATATTAACGACTTTTCCGGTTTTAGCTGCAGCAACAACCAAATCCGTCTGACGGCAGAGAAAAGCCGGAATTTGCAAAATATCAACATATTCAGCAACCAGGGCACATTGTTCTTTTTCGTGAACATCGGTAACAATCGGACAATGATATAATTTTTTGATTTCTTCAAAAGTCCGCATTCCCTCGTCTATTCCGACACCGCGAGGACCATTGATGGATGTGCGGTTGGCTTTGTCAAAAGAAGCTTTGAATACATAATTTATTCCCAGTTTATCGGTAATTTCGACCATAGCTCCGGCCATATCAATCGCGTGTTGTCTGCTCTCAATCTGGCAAGGCCCGGCCAATAAGGCCAACGGGAGTTTGTTTCCGATTTCGAAATTACCAATTTTTACGGTTCTCTGTTCCATTATCTGTTCCTTTATACATAGAAGTTTATGTATTTGTTGTAGCAAATATTATCTTTTTTAGCAAACAAGATAAAAAAGATATACCTAAATATTTTTAGTTCAGTTCAAACCTCAGCCAGGTAAACAGGACATTTCCGTCATTTTTAACGCCGGGAACGTATGCCGCCTGAACCGCCATGCCTTTGTAACTTAATCCGGCAATCGGCAACGGCAGAGGAACCGGAATATAAGAATATTCATGACGCTGAGTCAAACTGGCGGTAAAGCCTATTCCGCCTTTCCAATCGCCATCATTATCCAATTCCCAATTTTTGAGATAAGCGTATCCGAAAATTGTTTCCAAATAAAAATTGGAATCTTTAAATCCCATGGCATATAAACCGTGCCAATCTCCGTCTTCATCATAACGGGAAACACCAAACCCTATTCCCCAAGGTTCTTCATTATATTTTTCTATCTTGTCTTTATCATAGAAAAGGCGGTTGTGCCAAGTCCAAACCGGAACATACAAATCATAAGTGCCGCCATTCCAGGTTTGTTTTAAATTATTTTCGATTTTGTCCCAAAAGTCTTCCAGTTCATAGCGGCAGATTTTTGCTTCCGCATTTGCGGCAGAAACAAAAAACATAAACAAAGTATAAATAACATAAACAAATTTCTTTAACATATTAATTATTCCCAACAAAAAGCGGTACAACAAGTTTGTTTGTGTATACCGCTTTTTAATAACAATCAATCTTTTTATGATTAAATTAACCGGCTTTTATCAATAGATGCCCGAACAAAAGAGACAAATAGCGGATGCGGAGCAAACGGTTTTGACTTTAATTCAGGGTGGAACTGAACACCGATGAACCACGGATGATCCGGCCGTTCCACAATCTCAGGGAGTTTGCCGTCCGGAGATTTGGCTACAATTTTCATACCGGCTTTTTCCAGCTGGTCAGCATATTTCATATTTACTTCATAACGGTGTCTGTGGCGTTCGGAAATATTTTCGGTGCCGTAAATGCTATAAACCAAAGAATTTTTATCCAATACGGAAGGATAAGCCCCTAACCGCATGGTTCCGCCCAAATCTCCGTCTTTTGAACGGTGTTCCTTGGCCCCTTCCTTATCCCATTCGGTCATCAATCCGACAACAGGTTCGCAAGTGCTGCTCAACTCTGTTGTATAAGCATTTTTAAGCCCGACAACATTTCTCATCGTTTCAATAACGGCCATCTGCATACCGTAACAAATTCCCAAGAAAGGAATGTTATTTTCGCGGGCATATTGAATCGCAACGATTTTGCCTTCTGTTCCCCGTTGTCCGAAACCGCCGGGAACCAAAATGCCGCTGACATCTGCCAGATATAAATCTGGGTCATTTTTCTCAAGCAATTCGGAATCAATCCATTTGATACGGACTTTGTATTTGTTGGCAATACCGCCGTGTGTCAAAGCTTCGTTAATGGATTTGTATGCTTCCAGCAACTGGGTATATTTGCCGACGACGGCGATTTTAACCTCGCCTTCCGGAGCTCTGATAATTTTTACGATATTTTCCCATTTGCTTAAATCTGCTTCTTCCGGACACGGAATACCAAAATGTTTGCAGACCTGACGGTCAATTCCTTCATGAGAATAAGCCACAGGAACCTGATAAATCGTATCTACATCCAAAGCGGCGATAACGTTTTCTTCCCGAATATTGCAAAATAGGGCGATTTTCTTCTTTTCATTCTGCGGCAAAGGTATTTGGGAGCGGCAAACCAGCATATCCGGCTGAATACCGTATTCCTGGAGTTTTTTTACGGAATGCTGGGTCGGTTTGGTTTTCAATTCTCCGGCTGTCGGAATATATGGCAGCAATGTCAGGTGAATAAACATGGAACGTTCACGCCCCAAGTCATAAGCCACTTGGCGAATCGCTTCCAGATAAGGCTGGCCTTCGATGTCGCCGACGGTTCCGCCGATTTCGCACAAAACAAAATCTTCATCCGTAATGTCTGACAGAATGAAGTCTTTAATTTCGTTGGTAACATGAGGAATTACCTGAATTGTTGCCCCTAAGTAATCACCGCGACGTTCTTTTTCGATAACCCGCATATAAATTTTGCCGGTGGTAATACTGTCTGTTCTCTTGGCCGGAACACCCGAAAAACGTTCATAGTGCCCCAAATCGAGATCGGCTTCCGTTCCGTCATCGGTAACAAAGACTTCACCGTGTTGATACGGGCTCATTGTTCCCGGGTCGACGTTCAAATACGGATCAAGCTTGCGTAAGCGGACTTTAAAACCTCTGGATTGGAGTACCGAAGCCAAAGATGCAGAAGCAAGACCTTTTCCCAAAGAGGATACAACGCCTCCGGTAATGAAGATGAATTTTGCTTTATTACTGTTAATATTTGTATTATTTTCAGACATTTAATTCCCCTTTTTTTCTAACACTATGCCCGTTTTTAAAGTGAGAAAGGCACCTTTCTTAAAAGGTGCCTTTTATTTTTCGTTTCAGCAGTCATTTATTTTTCTGCCACCGGAGCTGCCGGTGCGGAAGGAACCGTTTCCTCTGCCGCAGGAACATCCAAAATTGAATTGCTCTTGCGATCAGCCCCTTTGTAATATAATGACAAGGAAATGCTGGTGATGAAAAAGATAGTTGCCAAGATAGCCGTCATTCTGGTCAGCAGATTGCCGGTGCTGCGGGCATTTAAAAAGCTGCTGGCTCCGCTGCCGCCGCCAAGGCCGTCCAATGCACCGCCGGAAGAACGCTGCATCAGAATTACACAAACCAAAAATATTGCCACCATCAAGTGAATGACCAATAAAACTGTTCCCATTATCAAATTCCCTTTTCTTTAACTAAATTAACATCCGGCATTTTTGGCAATACCGATGAAGTCCGCAACTTTCAGACTGGCTCCGCCGATTAAAGCTCCGTCAACGTCAGGCAGAGACAAAAATTCTTTAGCGTTGCCCGGTTTTACGGAACCGCCGTATAAAATACGCATTTTATTGGCATTTCCTTTGCCCAGCTTTTTGGCCAGAACTTTGCGAACGGCGGCATGAACTTCTTCAACGTCGGCAGCTGTCGGCGTTTTGCCTGTTCCGATAGCCCAAACCGGTTCATAAGCAATAACCGTGTCGGCGGCAGTGGCAGAATCCGGAACAGAACCGAGAATCTGTTTGCTGCAAACATCAATGGTCTTGCCGGCATCGCGTTGTTCTAAAGTTTCGCCGATGCAAATAACCGTTTTTAATCCGCATTCATGAGCGGCAACGGCTTTTTTATTAACTAATTCGTCCGTTTCCCCATGGTCGGCACGTCTTTCGGAGTGGCCGAGAATAACATATTGGCAGCCGATTTCTTTTAACATAACCGGACTGATGTCTCCGGTATGAGCTCCCTTTTCGGCGAAGTGTGCATCCTGAGCACCCAGAGCAACCTTAGCCCCTCTCAGAGCTCTTTTGACGGAAGTCAGCAATGTGAACGGAGGACATACCAAAAATTCACATTCCGGTTTGCCCATAGCTTTGACTTCGGCGGCAACGCCTTTAGTCAAATCAATTCCGTCGGCCAGAAGGCCGTTCATTTTCCAGTTGCCTGCAATAAGTTTTTTTCTTGCCATTTCTAAATATCCTTTTAAATATTTTTCTCATTGTTGCCTTTCTAGCACAACAAAATATTTTTTTCCAGTTAAAAAAACTTTTCAACACGAATATTTATAAGATTGCATATATTATTAATATTGCGGTATACTCTCCGCGTCTTGATTAAAATTTGTTTTTAGGATTTTGTTGATATGATGGAATTTTTCAGAAAAATGCAAAACTCTTGGTTTGCTAAATCTATTCTTATTTTGACGGGCTTAAGCTTTGTTTCCCTGTTCGGCGTTGCCGGATATATGGGAAGTGCCGGCAAAAACCGACCGGTTATCAAGGTAGATGACTATCATGTAACCCAGGGCGAAATATCCCATCAATTTGATCAGGAACTCCAACTGGCCAAAAACCTTTTCGGAGATAATGTCGATATTAACGACAATATTCGCAATTCCATGCTGCACGGAATTGTGCAAAAAGAACTGCTTAATACCATTATCAAAAAAACGGCAGATGACCAAAACGTCAGCGTCGGAGATGATTTGGTCCGCAAAGTGATTTTCTCTCAAGCTGATTTTATGGATGCCAACGGAAATTTCAGCCGTGAAAAGCTGAACAGGATTCTTGCCGCTTCCGGTTGGACCGAACAGAAATACGTTGATACCATCAAATTAGACATTACCAAACAAATTTTAGTACAAAATCCGATTGATAACGTAAACGTTCCTAAGGTTTTGAGCGATAATCTGACTAAGGCCGCCAAGCAGAAAAAGGTGTTCAAATATATTAAAATCGATCCGGACAAGGTAAAAATCGACCGCAAGATTTCTCAAGACGAAATTGAACAATACTATCAGGATTTTAATGCCGAATTTATTGAACCGGAACAGAGAGATGTTGACTTCATTCTTCTCTCCCCTGCCGATATTGCCAACAATATTCAGCTTTCCGATGAAGAAATCGAGGCTTATTATCAGGAAAATCTCTCGCATTTTGAGGTTCCGGAAACCCGTGAAATTCTGCAAATGTCTTTTGACAATCAGGAAGCTGCCGACAAAGCCGCTCAGGAACTTAAAGACGGAAAAGACTTTTACGCCGTAGCCAAAGACGTTGCCGGACAATCAAAAGAAGACACCCAGCTTGGTTATGCTTCCAAAGATATGCTGATTGCCGATATGGCGGATGCCGTGTTCGGGCTGAACAAAGGCGAATATGCCGGTCCTGTCAAATCCGAAATGGGATGGCACATTATGAAAGTCATTAATATCAAATCCGGTTCAAAAACATCTTTGGCTCAGGCAAGAAAGCAAATTACCGAAGACTTGAAAAAAGAAAAGTCTTATGATGAGGCTTATAACATCTCCAGCAATATCGAAGATCAAATCGGTGCCGGACAATCTTTGGAAGATATTGCCAAAGGCATGAATGTCAGGATTTATTCTGCCAAAGGGCTTACCGAAGACGGCAAAGTCAGAGTTCAGCCTCAAAAATATGCCAACCTTGTTCCGACAACTGATTTTGTTGATACGGCTTTTTCCTATAACAGCGGAGAATTAAGCCAGGTTGTCGAAACAGATGACGGATTTATGGTAATGAGAGTGGTTAAAGTCGTTGACGCCCACCCTAAAGACATTGCGGATGTTCGCGGTGAAATCGAAAAACTTTGGGAAGCAAACGAAAAAACGGCTATTTCGCAGGAAATTGTCAATGATGTTATGCATGATTTGGAAAACGGCGATCGTTTGGAAGATGTTGCTTCCAGATTTCAATTAGCTCATCACACGACCAAACCGTTGACAAGAAGCGAAAAATTTGAAGGTTTGGCTCCTCAATATATGTATGAATTGTTTCAGGAGCCGAAAAATTCTGCAAAATTGATTGATAATAAAGGCGTTCAAATTATTGCCGTCAATACGCAGATTATTCCGGAAAACAATATCAGCGAGAACGATATTAACAACGTTAAGCGTTCAACCAGATTGGATTTGTCGCAGGACTTGGCCAAAACTTTGGTTGAAGACTACGGTTCCGACTATGATGTCCGGGTTAAATATCGTCTTCTCGGTTTAGAAGACTAAAAAATCTCTTCACATCCAGAAGCCCCGTTGAAAAACGGGGTTTCTTTTTAAGACAAAAAAGTTGACAAAACCGCTTTATTGAGATAAGTTTAATTTAATTACTCATTAAATTGTCAATTTTTAATCCTTTATATTATGTTGTGGAAAATCATCTTGGGTTTTGCAATTATAATTATTGCAATCCCGTTTTTAATCCGAGTTTTTTGTTGGGTTTACGGTGTTTTTACGGCTATACGCCTCGCCTTTTCTTCCATTGACAAACAAGAAGAACATTATGAAAGAGAAATTCTTTTTTTTCAAAAGGCTCCCCGCGAGTATCCGGCAAAATGTCTTTCCTCCTTAAAGCAATGCTGTGAATTCTGGATTGACTATTGGAGCGAGGAACTCAACAGACTTCCTGATGAAAACGAAGACTCGTTTCAAGAACTTCTGGCTTATCAAAAAAAACGCCAGACATTTTGGAAACAGGCTCTTGAAAGTATCTGTTCTGAAATCTGGCAAAGAGGT
Source organism: Alphaproteobacteria bacterium (assembly GCA_017626035.1). Lineage (GTDB taxonomy): Bacteria > Pseudomonadota > Alphaproteobacteria > RF32 > CAG-239 > JAGAJR01. The sequence continues at coordinate 116,400 of JAGAJR010000017.1, forward strand.
TTCAGAAAATAAAACAAATTTATGTATAAAAAAAGCCCCGCATTTTTACGGGACTTTTTTTTATTTTTATTAAATTATTCAATACAGCAATCAACTGCTTTTCTGACAAAAGCTTTCATCTTTGCCAGAGCCGTTTGAGGAGCTTCTGATTTTTTGTCAGCTTCGGCAGGAACAACGGTGGCTTCGACCTTGGCTGCGATTTTTTTTACATCTTCCACATTGTCTTCAATCCATTTGGCATCGGCAATGTTCAGCATATTCATGTTCAGCCCCCAGAACAGGCAATATAATTCATAAGCCTGATTAAATAAGTCATAGGCGGTTTCTTTGTTGCCCAAGCTTTGTTGTTTTGTTCCGACTTCCATTAATCTCATGGATGCGGCTAACAAATGCTTGGAAATACACCAGACTTCCCCTTCATAGGACGGAATAATTTTTTGCATCAGGTTTTTGCGTTTTTCTCGAACTTCTTCAATCAAATCATAAAAAGCGGTTTTGGAAGTTTTAGCTCCGGAAAACACCAGATGTTCTTCAATAGAGATTAAGTTCATAATCGCAATGGTCAAATCCTGATCAGATGATAAATCCTTGGGATTAACCTTCTTGGAACTGTCTATTCTTTCGACAAACTCTTTAACATTCTTAGCTTTAGCCATTGTTGCCTCTCCTAGAAATTATATAAATCATTTGCCTGTTGGCAAAGCGGATAGTAATAGAAATAAGTACTGACCAAAGCCAAAGCAACAACGGGAACAACAACTTTTTCAAAAGGGAAATGGGCGTGTCCGCCGTTTTTGGCTTTCATCCACTGATAAAATTCCGATGAATAAACCATTACCAATGCTCCGACAATAGTGCTGAACAGGAACGGATCAAGATAGAAGATTAAAATGACATTCGGATTATACTGTAAATGGGAAATATACATAAACCCGATCATTGCTACGCTGAGAAACAATACCCAGAAGTCGCGGCCTTTGAAATTCCAACCTTTTTTATCCAACCATCTGATTGTCCAAAAGCCAATCATGACCAGAAACGCTCCGGCCCAAACGCCGACGACACTGTCATCCACACCCAAACTTCTGGCAATCTCCAAAGACGCTCCGACGGCAATGGTGCAAACCGCACAAGCCGGATTAGCCAACGCCGGAGAGGCAGACAGCAATAACAAACCTACAACTAAAAACAGGGTCATTTTAAAATCCTTTCCGTTAAAAATTTAGTGCTATTATTACCTAACAGCACTAAAAATCAACTTATTTTTCCACTTTTTCCTGATTGAGCCCTTTCAAATACCTTTTCGTCATTTTCAAGGCGTTTTCAAAAGTGGACGCCGTGGAAATCGTGTGGTAATCAATCCCCTCTTTGGCAAAGGCGTCATGCAGGACACGCCGCGGCTGTTTTTTTACATTTGAAAAAATAATTTTTGTATCATATTTGCTCAGTTTTTTCACAAACTCAACAATGATGTTGGCTCCGGTCGCATCAACAACGGGAACATATCCCATTCTCAAGATTAAAACCTTCGGAACATCGTTTATTTTCTTGAAGAAGTTTGATACCTGGGAGGCTCCGCCGAAAAACAACGGGCCGGAAAAACGCAGGGACATAACGCCGTTTTCGTGTAAGACTTCAGTCAAATCACGTCCGCCGCCGATATTTTCAAGCACGACTTCATCGGTTTCAATTTCAATCTCACGGCTCATGCGGTGCATAAAGATAATGCTGGCCATAATGAAGCCGACGGAAATTGCCGTGTTTAAGTCGACCAAAACCGTTAACAGCAGTGTTACCAAAAGCGTATATCTGTCGCCTTTAGGCCCTTTGACGAGTTTTATAATTTTATCCAGATTAAGCATGTTCCAACCGATTAAAACCAAAACAGCGGACAGGCAGGCCAGCGGAATATATTTGGCAGCCGGCGACAAAACTAGCATAAACACCAAAAGGAATACCGACTGCATAACACCCGCCATCGGGGAATAAGCGTTGGCTTTGAAGTTAGTTGCCGTACGGGCAATCGCTCCGGTTGCCGGAACACCGGTAAAGAAGACGCACATCAGGTTGGCAATGCCCTCCCCGATTAATTCGGCGTTGGAGTTATGGTTATCACCGCTCATACCGTCAACAACCGTAGCACTCAGCAATGATTCCACTCCGGCCAAAAAAGCAATGGTTAAACCGCTCGGCATAACTTTCAAAGCTAAATCCAAGTCAAAATGAGGCATCTGCGGCATTGGAAGAAAATGAGGAATACCGCCGAACTTATTACCGATGGTATCAATTTCAAGCCCAAACCAGCCAAATACAACAACAATAAGCGTGGCTCCGACAACGCTGACCAAATATGCCGGAAGTTTTGGTCTTTTCATTTGAACATAAAAGATTGCCCCAAAGGAAAAAATCGTAATCAAGACAGAAAAAAGGCTTAATTTATCCATATTGGCAAGATAAGTTTTCCATTTCGGAAGAAATTCTGCCGGAACGGATTCAATCTGTAAGCCGAGCAAGTCTTTAATCTGAGTTGAAATCAGCAAAATACCGATACCGGCCGTAAACCCGATAACAACCGGATAAGGAATATATTTGATATAGGTTCCGAGTTTCATAAATCCGGCCAAAAGCAAAACGGCTCCGGCGATAATCATTGACATTGCCAATCCGTCATAACCGTATTTTTGCATAATACTGAAAATAACAACGACAAACGCTCCGGTCGGACCACCGATTTGGTAGCGGCTGCCGCCCAAAAAGGCAATGAAAAAACCGGCAACAATCGCCGTATACAATCCCTGAGCCGGCGTTACGCCCGAAGCAATGGCCAAAGCCATGGCCAAAGGGATAGAGATGACGGCAACCGTCATTCCGGCAATGCAGTCTCTTTTAAATTTTTCTGCAGTATACTTTTTTTTGAGGAGTATTTCGAATAGTTTCGGAGAAAAATTTCTACCGTATAATCCTGTAATTTTCTTTACATATTCCAACATTGTTATTCTTTCCGTTTATTTATATTTTCACTTCTTTAAATTCGGCGTTAAGAAATACAACTTTGAAATTTTGTGTCAAGTCCCAGGGGTATTTTTTGTATTGAAATACACAACTTTTTTTGCTATCTTCTCCGCCGGAGAAAAACATGGAAAACATCACGACATATCTTAAGCAAATCGCTAAATTATCTTTGCCGATTACGGTTTCTTTCATTGCCGTCGGATTGATGAACATTGTTGACACGATGATTGTCGGAAACTACCAAACCGGACAACTTGCCTACATCGGTCTGGCCAATTCCGTTTTTGTGGTTTTGTTTACTATTCCGATGGGACTCCTGCAAGGAGTTATGATTAAATCTTCTCAAAAATTCGGAGCCAGAAAATTTGCCTCCTGCGGCAAAATTTATCATGAAGGAAGAAAATATTCCGTTTGGCTTTCTATCTTTTTTACGGCAATCGGCCTTAACGGAAAAGCTATTTTGACCTTTTTGGGACAAGATAAGGAAATGATTGAACATTCCGTTAAAGTCCTGAATGTTTTTGTTGTTTCCATTCCTTTCATTTTGATTTATGCAAACATCAATTTCTTTTTGCAGTCAATCAAACGTCCGTATGTTGCCATGTATGGCATTTTAGTCGCCAACGTGATTAATCTGGCGATTAACCCGGTATTGGTATACGGAAAATTCGGGTTTCCGGAATTGGGAGCCGTCGGGTCGGCAACTTCAACTTTAATTGTTCGTATTTTTCTCGCTTTATATATGATTTATTATATTTACAGGATGAGACGAAATCCGAAACTTAACAAGCGTTTTGGTTTGGACAGAAGTTACGAAACCTGGTGGAACGACAGTAAAAACACTCGGAAAATCGGTTATGGCGTGGCAATCGTGGTGGTCGCCACCAACGGATCTTTTTCTTTGGTAAGCACCTTTGCCGGCTGGATGGGACAACACGTTATGGCGACATTCATTATCCTTATTAATGTCAACACTTTCCTGTTTATGATTTGTTTTGCCATTGCACAGGCCACTTCCATTGTTACCGCCAACGTTTACGGCAAGAAAGATCTTGCCGGTATTACGGCGACAGTCAAGTCAGGTTATATCATCTCCCTTTCGGTTATGGCTGTGATGCAATCGGTCATTTATTTCTTTCCTAACCAGATTTTCGGCGTTTTCACAAATGATGTTACCGTCATGGCAACCATCCATTCTCTGATTTATTATTTTATGTTTGACTTGTTTATTGACACGTTGCCTTTGAACATTAACTTCGCCCTTAACGGCAGAAGCGATGTCAAAATTCCGACAATCAATCAAGTTGTCTCGTATTTGGGTGTAAGGGTTACCGCTTGCTATCTGTTAGCTTTTCACTTTAACATGGGATTGAAAGGCTTGGTTTTGGGACTGGCTTGCGGAGGCGTTTCGTCCCTGCTCCTTAACGGATCACGCTTTATTTACATCAGCCGAAGGGATAAAAAAAGAGCCTGTCTTCAATAACAGGCTCTTCATCTTTTAAGCAATCATTTCTTTGACGCGTTCTTTTATTTTCTCGACCACATCGGATTTCGGAGTATATTTCTCCTCGAACGGTTCAATAGTTTCCCAGCCCAGAGATTCAAAAACAGACTGGATATTTTTGGTTACGCCCTGTTTCCAGCCATAAGAACCAAAAGCAAAACCTTTTTTGTTTTTCGGAGCCAATCCCTTCATGTAAGTTACAAAACCGGCAACACGAGGGAACAACTCATTATTCAGTGTCGGACTGCCGATACAGATATATTTGGCATCCAGAAAGTCAACCATGACTTCAGATACGTTTTTGGTGCTCAAACAATGTTTAACAACCGGAATCCCAGCATCCTGAAAAACAGACATAACAGCTTCCGCCAAAGTTGCCGTTGCTCCCCACATCGTATCATAAACAACGACGGCTTTGCCTTCATTCCTGCCGCTGGCCCATTTGCCATAAGCACCGAGAATCGCGTTTACTTCATCTGCTCCTTGCCAAATACAACCATGGGACGGAGCAATCATCTCAATTTCCAAGCCCAAATCACCTGCAGTGTTTAAAGCTTTTTCAGCCTGAGCACCATAAGGAAACAAAATATTGGCATAGTAACTTTTGGCTTCACGCATAACAACATCAAACGGAGCGTCTTTTACGAAAATCGTATCTGTTGCAAAATGTTGTCCAAAGCCGTCATTGGAAAGAAGCAGTTTGTCTTCTTTGACATAAGTCATCATAGAATCCGGCCAGTGCAGCATCGGCGTTGTTACAAATTCCAGGGTTCTTTTGCCGATTGAAATGCTGTCGCCGGTTTTAACTAATTCATATTCCCATCCGGTCGTGTCAAAATGATCTTCCAAGGCTTTCTTTCCGGCGGCATTGGTAATGATTTTTGCCTGAGGAGCCAATTTCATAATTACCGGAATATTTCCGGAATGGTCCATTTCCACATGGTTAACTACAAGATAAGAAATTTTTGAAAAATCGGTAATACTTTTTACTCTGGCAATCATTTCATCCGACATATAATGTTTAACGCCGTCAACCAATGTAATTTTTTCATCCATCAGCACATAAGAATTGTAAGTTGACCCGTGAGGCGTGCTGTAACCGTGAAATTCCACAAGATTCCAGTCTTTTACCCCTACCCAGTACACGTCTTTTTTTACTTCAACCGCGTTCATTGTTTTCTCCATATTTTAAGTTTATAAGAATGTTCTTATACATAATACTTAAAATCCGTATTGACAATCTCTTAAATTCAATTATAAACAATAACGATAATCATTATCACTTTAAGGAACAAAATGAAATATTCCAAGCAAAGAGAGCTCATTCTAAAAACATTACAGCAAAATATGATTCATCCGACAGTGGACCATATTTATGAGCTTGTTAAAAAAGAGCTGCCGAATATCAGTCTGGCAACCGTATACCGAAATCTTAATTCTCTTGCCGAAACCGGCGTTATCAGGAGAATTCAGGGTTTGGACAATGCCGTGCGTTTTGATCATAATATGTGTAATCATTATCATTTCATTTGCACAAAATGTAATAAAGTTTATGATGTTCCCCAGGACATCGCTCCGGATCTCTCCGATAATTTATCGGCAGAAACCGGATTGACCGCAGAGACTTATGACATAACCTTCAAAGGGGTTTGTCATGAATGCCAAAAGAAAAAACAAAACTAATTAGGAGATCTATATTATGGAACTTAAAGGCTCTAAAACAGAACAAAACTTGAAAGACGCATTTGCCGGCGAATCTATGGCTCGCAATAAATACACTTATTATGCTTCCAAAGCAAAAAAAGAAGGTTACAACATTATTGCCGACAAATTTGAACAAACAGCCAACAATGAAAAAGAACACGCAAAATTGTGGTTCAAACTTTTGCACAACAATGAAGTTCCGAGCACAATGGATAACCTCAAGGATGCTGCTTCCGGCGAAAACTACGAATGGACTGAAATGTATGCCCGCATGGCTCAGGAAGCAAAAGAAGAAGGCTTTACAAAGATTGCTTATTTGTTTGACGCTGTTGCCAAAATCGAAAAAGGCCATGAAGAAAGATATCAGGCATTGTTAGACTCTTTGTGCGAAGGCAAAATTTTTGAACGCCCGACAAAAGTTATTTGGGAATGTGCTAACTGCGGACACAGAGTTGAATCTCCGAAAGCTCCTGAAAAATGCCCGGTTTGCGACCACCCGAAAGCTTATTTCTTTGAGTTGCAGGAAGAATTCTAATCTTTCCCTTTTGCAGAAAAAAAACTCCTCTGTTCAGAGGAGTTTTTTTTGTGATGGTAAAAAGATTAACCTAAACCAGCTTCAAATTACCTGCGACGGTTTTACCTCTTTCGCTCATAAGTTCATAACTGATTTTGGCCCCTTCATTGAGAGTTCTCATACCGGCCTGTTGTACAGCTGAAATGTGTACAAAAATATCCGAACTACCTTCGTCAGGAGTAATGAAGCCATAACCTTTTTTATTGTTAAACCATTTAACTGTTCCTGTTGCCATAATCTTAATCCTTTTCACAAACAGGTTAATACATTTTACCATAACCTCATTAAATGCGGTTATACTTATATGTGTAATATACCCTAACCTTGTTGGCAAGACATTTATTTTAAACAAACCGATTTATTTTTCCATATTCCCCTTCCCTTGTAAAACCGCCAACGATGATTAATTTTTAAAAGGAAAAATTTCAGAAAGGATAAAATCATGAAAAGAATGCTTTACTTTTTATCTGTCGTTCTGCCGGCAGCATTAATCTTTAATGTTTCCGCAGCTAACGCTCAACGAAAAAATTCTACGGAAAAAGACGTTAAAACAGTAGCAGAAGCAACAAGTTCCGATGTTTCAAAACATAAATCTCACAAAGAAATGAAAAAAGAGATGAAAAAAATGAAAGACAAAGGCGATTGCAAATGCAAAAAGAAATCTGACAAATGCGACTGTGCCAAGAAAATAAAAAACAAAAAAAGCATTGAGGAAAAATACAACGAAAAAGTTGAAGAAATCAACGAAGCTTACGGAAAATCCCTCAAAAAAATAAGCAAGTCCACTTTCAACGACGAACAGAAAAATTTGCTGAAACAACAAGCCGAAGAAAATAAGAACTATGCCCTGCAAGCAGCAAAAGCCAAAAGCAATCTGCTGACAAAACAGGCTGAAAATCGCCAGAAACTGAATATTCCCGAAGCTGCCCGACAAGATAAAGCCAACAAAAAAGCACTGAAAGCTGTCAGAAATATTCTGTAATATATCTTCAACACGTCATCAGCGGCGTCAAAAAACGCCGCTTTTTGTTTGTTTACAAAATAAAATATTTTTGCTAAATTGCTTCTCAGCCTGCAACATCGGGGTTGCGGGCTTTTAATTGCGATATTAAAAAATTTATAAAGGAATGAACAAATGACATTAAAAAATACAAGAGCAGGAAATTATCCTGAATGGTACCAAAACGTTGTCTCAGAAGCGGATATGGCTGAAAACTCCTCAAGTCCGGGATGTATGGTTATCAAACCCTGGGGATACGGTATCTGGGAACGGATTCAAAACGTTTTGGATGAGAAAATCAAAGAGACTGACCATGAAAACTGCTATTTTCCGATGTTCATCCCTTTGTCTTTCTTCCAGAAAGAAGCCGAACACGTTGACGGGTTTGCCAAAGAAATGGCCATTGTTACCCACTCCCGTCTGTCTATGAAAGACGGAAAGCTTACGCCTGACTCCGAACTTGACGAACCGTTAATCGTTCGTCCGACTTCGGAAGCCATTATTGCCGACTCTTTCTCTAAATGGGTCAAATCTTACCGTGATTTGCCTGTTCTTATCAACCAGTGGGCCAACGTCGTTCGTTGGGAAATGCGTCCACGTCTGTTTTTGCGTACTCGTGAATTTTTGTGGCAGGAAGGCCATACCGCCCATGCCACCCATGATGATGCCGAACAGGAAACCATCAAAATGCTGGAAGTTTATAAGCAGCTTTGTGAAGAGGCTCTTGCCACTCCGGTTCTGGCCGGACGTAAACCGGAACATGAGAAGTTTCCGGGGGCTATTGACACTTACTGTATTGAAGCCATGATGCAGGACGGTAAAGCTTTGCAAGCCGGAACATCTCACTTCCTCGGACAGAACTTTGCAAAAGCGGCAAACATCTCCTTTGTCAACAATAAAGGTCAGCAAGAATTTGCCTATACGACTTCGTGGGGCGTTTCTACTCGTCTTATCGGCGGCGTTATCATGACACATGCCGATGACGAAGGCATGGTCGTTCCGCCGCGTATTGCCCCTTATCAGGTCGTTTTGGTTCCGGTCATTAAAAAGCCGGAAGATGCCGAACAGGTTATGGCTTACATTACCCGTCTGCAAAATGAATTGAAAACACAACTTCCGTTCGGAGAAAAAATTCGTGTTAAAATCGACAAGCGGGATAAAGCTTCCGTTGACAAGTTCTGGGAATGGACCCGCAAAGGTGCTCCGATTATCTGCGAAATCGGCATGCGTGATGTTGAAGGCAACAAGGTTATGGTCAAAGAACGCCTTAAGCTCGGTACGCCGGAAGGCAAACAAATTGTTGCTTTTGATGATTTTGTTACCACAATTTCCGAAAGAGTGGAAAATATTCAAAAAGCCATGTTCAACAAGGCTCAGGAACGCCTGAAACAAAATATCCGGACAGATATTGCCACACCGGAAGATTTCAGAAAATATTTTGAAAATTCCAACCAGTGGATTGAAGACGGCAAACAAGGCAAAGTTGCCTTCGTCCGCGGCAAATGGTGCGGTGATCCGGAAACGGAAAGCATTTTGAAAGAAATGAAAATCACTATCCGTTGTATTCCGTTTGACCAAAGCAATACGGAAGGAAAATGTCTGTTGACCGGAAAACCGGCAACAATGGATGTGATTTACGCACGGTCTTATTAAAATCTGTTAATTCGAACTCCCTCTTTCTCGGAGGGAGTTCTTTTTTAGGAAATCAAAATGAAAAAATATCTTGTTTGTTGTTTTATGTTGCTTTCTTCTTCCGTTTTTGCCCAAGAGATTGACCTTTCCGCGTTGCAAGCCAAGCTTACGTCAACCGGCGATAACGAATTTAACGCCATGGATGCCAACGGCGACGGAAATGTTTCCAAAGAAGAATATCTGAACTATATTCTGGCTGAGACCATGCAAAAAAGCGAAGCCGCGTTTAATCAAATCGACCAAGACGGAAACGGCAGCGTTTCGCACGAAGAGTATATGGTATTTATGAATTTTGCGACCGGGAAAATGAACAGCTTTTTTAATTTGTTGAAACAACACCAACAATAAATATTTTTCTAAACAAAAACACGTCTCTAAACAAAAACACGTCGGCAAATTATTTTCCGGCGTGTTTCTTTAAGAGTAAGTAATCAATCAAAATTTTTATTTCTTGTCCATCCTTTTACGGCACGGTTCCAAAGCGGAGATTTCGTCGTTTCTCCCGGATAACGCCAAATTCCGGCAATTGTCGGCGTCAGGCAGCCGGTCGTTTCTGGATAAGTAAACGGTTCGCCGATAATTTTACAATATGACAAATCGGCAAAAATGCGAGCCTCCATATATTTTCCACTGTATCCCTGTTCATCGGACCATTCAATTCGGCAATCATCGGAAAATCGGTTACGGATTTTTGCAAAAAGCGGCTTATGTTCCTCCAAAACCATCCCCTTCCCTGAAAGTAAATCTTTAAAATCAGGAATACACAGCGGATTTTTCCAACCGCCGCCAAAGACAAGAAAATTTTCCGGCATTTTTACATTTTCGGGAATAAACGATAAAGAGTGCATATAAGCATAAGTGCTTAGATACTCAACGGTGCGAAGCGTGTCCTCAAAAGAATACTTCAATGTTTCCAACTCATCAATAATCCGATACCAACTCGGGTCGGAGGATTTCGGCGGAAGCTGAAGATAGAAGTTATCGCCTTTGTCATTTACGGCAACGGAATCAAAGAGTTTCTTCAACAATTCCGGAATAATTTTTCCTTGTTTTCCCCAACGGGCATCCATATCGCACATCTGCCCTTTGTATGTTCGGGTCAGAAAATCGGCAAAATGGTTAAACGGACCGATGTCCCATCCAAGAACAATGTTTTTTTCTTTTTCATCTTCAGAAATAACCGCTATGTTTCCGGTGTTTCCGGCATTGCAAAAAGCCACCGGAAAAATTCCCCTGCCTTTCATATCTTCGGCAATATGCAGATTATGAACAGGAGCCAGAGGAGCCCCTTCTCCGCCGTTCATGACATCATCCGAACGAAAATCCCAGACAACCGGTATCCCGGTTAAATCAGCCAAGAGTCCGGCATTGCCGACTTGCACGGTATAAGGTTCTTTGTCTCCGGCAATAGACGGCGGAAAATGATCACAAGTCTGCCCGTGGAAACCTATTGCGGCAATCTCTTTTTTATCCAAATCATTATCCGCAATGAGTTTGTTTACCGCCTCGGCAACCAGGCGACTGTAAGCATTCACGGTTTCAACAAAAAACGAATTAGTTCCCTGTTTATCCATTTCAGCCTGATGTTCTTTTATCAAGGCCCGGAGTTTTAATAAATCTTTTGTCATTTGAGCCGGATATTCGAGTGTTGTAAAAGCGATATCCCGAATGCTTTTTTCTCCGAATTCCGTTAAGACGACATCCACAGCATCAAGCGAATTTCCGGTCATTACTCCGATTGTTTTTATGTGCGACATACAAATAAACCCCATATTTGAACTATGGGGTTTATTAGAACAAAATATAATTAAAAGCGGGTTAATACGCTGAAGCGGCAATTGTCGTTTCCACATAAATATTGTCCGGAGTAACCTGATGCAGATTTTTGATATAATCTCCGAAATCTTTTTTAAATTTCTTTGCATTTCCGTATCCGCAACGAATGAAAGCTTCGGCGGTGAGGACAATGTAAGTCAAAATTTCAGGGGTCATGGCAGCAAGAACGTTCAGTTTGCGTATCATCAGCATTTTGTATTTGAAGTTATCCTGCCCGATAACTTTCATGCTGCGGATTTCATCCATGGTTTTGCGGATGCTGCGTCCGTTTCGTTCTATCTGAAAGCGAGCCAGGCTGGCGTCATAGATAACAGCCTCGTTCACATCTTTGATTTTGTTTAAAGTATTTAAAATTTCTTCTTCTGAAGGATGTTCTTTCTGAATTGTTTCATGAAGCAGGGAAAACAGACTTCCTTTGCTTTTTTTGGCGTTTTTCAATTCGCGGAGAAAGATTTCGCCAATAGTTTCTTTTTGTAGAGCCAGCATATTAAAAACTCCTTCACTTCATAATTATATTATAAGTTGATTATATCACAAAAATAACCTCATCTCAACACATAATTGTCATAAAACTGTAACAAATTCGCTTAAGTCGGCAAATTTCTCCGCATCACTTTTTTTAATTTCCGGAATGAAGACGCCAACCAGCTTTCCTGATATTCTTCCGGAATTGCCCGTTCGTCAAATTTGTAATAAACATATTCCTTGTCTTTGGAAATTTCCAACGGAGAACTGTTTAACTTCATATCGGAAACATTGCTTCTCGGCAGCTTTAACAATGACAAATTATCACAGTGCAGAAAAACAAATCTTCCCCGACATCCTTTTTGAGCTTGTAAATACATCAGCCCCGAAGAAGAGAAATCTGCCACACCGTTAAAATTCTCCTCTATTCTGACAGCTTTTACCGACGGGCAAGAAACCATATCCAAACGTCCGGCGGCTTGGGCACCGATATTCACGGTTTCTATCGTCTGCATATAACGCAGGTTTAATTCGCCGTTAAAATCATCGTCCACTTCCAGATTTTTCACTCTGCAGCGACCGTCTTTGCTGCTGATATTGATTTTTCCGCGGCAATCGTTGCCGATACGGATATTTTTGGCGACAACGGAATCCACACTCAAAGTTCCTCGGAAGGAATCTCCGACAGAGATGTTTTTTCTGCCCCAATTTTCAGAAAGTTTTATTTCAGCATAGCAATAATACCCGATTTCCAGGTTATGGAAACAGGAGTTTCTGATATCCATCACACCGCTGAACACGTCTCCGACAACCAAGTTAAAACATTTTCCGCTGTAATTGAACAGCATATCGCAGCGGCAGTTATCTGCTATCCGTATTTCTTCCAGATTACACCGGGACAAATTCAAACGGCCGCTGAAATTATCTTTAATGTCGAGTATTTCGGTATATTGGTTATCACGTAAATCAACCGAAACATTGACTTTCTTTTCAATGACCAGTTTTTTGACGGACGCATGGGTTAAATTCAAGGAACAGTTTTTTGTTCCGCTCGGAATCGTCAAAACATTTTTATCATAATCGTTGAAGGTTATGCTTACGTATTCCGGCCGCCGCAGATATTCCGCCAGTTTGGATGAGGAAAACTCCTGCCCGGTCAGATATATGTCCAGTTCTCCTTCTATTTTTATAACCGAGAGTCCCAAATCGACGGCGGCTTCTTCGGTCAAATGATAATGAAAATCACGCACATAATCGACCAAAATTTTACGATATTTATTATCATAAGTTACGCTTTTGTATCCTCGGACGTTTGACACTTTGTCGCCGCAGAGTTCAATAACCGCCAGCGGTGTGGAATATTTGTCCCTCAGCATCATTTTGCAGTCATTGCCGCTGATTTTGGTTATTTTATACCCTTTATCCAGACGGTGTATGACCCGAGAACTGCCGATATTCACGTTTTCCTCCATTTTCATCATATAAACAAGCATTCTTTGACTAATTGCCGCTTTATATAATCTTCGGTTCCAATTATTAAAGCCCTCCGTTATTTTATTTGCTTATTTCGTCTTTTTATTGTATCTAAAGGATGAGGAGAATTTTATGTGTAATATTTGCTATTCGTCAGAAATTTATAATCTGGATCCGCGGGATGCCGTTGTTTTGAAAGACAGCCCCAAAGACATTTCCCGCAATACAAAAGACGAAATCGTGATTTTAATCGGCAATACCGATTTATGGGACAGAAACAAAGGAACTTCCGACACCCTGCTTAAAGGAAGGGAAGCTTTGGAACAAGCCATTGCCGAAAACAAAGACTTTGTTCCCGTCAGGATAGCTTTCATTTCCCGCATAAAAAAATATGATTTTATTTCTCCGCTCATCCGGGTTTTGAGATATAAATACAAAGGATATTCTTCAAATTACTACCACATGAACCCTCATGAAATCAGAAATATGAATATTGAACGGAATATCCGCACCAGAGAAAACGCGTATAAGTTTTCCAATCCGAGGTACAAAATGAAGGATGACGTCAGAAACAACACTTTTGAGGCTTTGGTCGACAGCATGAAACAGAACGGATTTGACGAACGCTATCCCATCGACATTATGCTCCGCCGGAATTTCGGCGTTCAGGATACCTTAAACCAAGGGCATCATCGTATGGCCGCCGCCTTGGAATGCGGTCTGGATAAAATTTCCGTCCGTTTCTGTGCCGCCGGACAAGCTCCGAAATTTTTACATCCGCTGTTTAGAATTTTAGCCCGTTTGAATTTAGTCATCAAAAAATGAGTTTTACTATGAAAAAAATAGTCCATGTTTCCAATTTTAACCTCTTACGTCTTAAAGGCTGCTTTCAAAACGGCTTTCCGATTAAAATATCCAACGGTTTAACCCGAAACGGCTATTATGTTCTGAATTATCCTGACCGTGATTTGTGCCGGATGTTTGGGTTCGGACACATGAACTTTCTCGGAAAAAAACGCCTTAATAAACATCTTATCGAATTTTGCCGGGTTACCCGTCCGGATGCCTTGTTTGTCGGACACGCCGATAATATTACCGAAGAAACATTGCTCGAAATAAAAAAGCTCATTCCCGGCCTGAAAATCCTCTTGTGGAGCTGCGATTGGATTGCTCCCGGTTTTGCGGAACGAAACATTAAAGAGATTTCTTCCAAAAGCCAAGCGGCCGACGTGATTATGATTTCCACCGGAGACAAAGAGCAGCTTAAACAATTCAAACGGCCGCACAACCAGGTGGCATATCTTCCCAATATGGCTGACAAATCAATTGAAACCGCTCAGGCTTTTCAGCAAAAAGAAACAGCTTTTGACATGATGTTTTGTGCCAATACCGGACAACGGCAATTCTGCGGAACAGATACTCCGGTGGAAGGAATTGTGGATGAGGCCTGCCGGAGAATTCCTGATTTCAAATGGCTGCTGGCCGGGTTAAAAGGAACCTCTCCATTAAACGGCTGCGATTATCTGGACGCTTTTTCCAAAGCGGCAATGGGCTTCAGTCTCAGCCGGCTTAATGATATTTATCTTTACAGTTCCGACCGTCTCGTGCACATTATGGCAAACGGGCAACTGGCATTTATTGACCGGAGAAGCGGTTTCGGAGATTTGTTCAGCGAAGAGGAAGCCGCTTTTTACCAAACGCCGGACGAATTTTATGACAAGTTGAAATTCTACCACACACATCCCGAAGCACGTATGGCCGCTGCCCAAAAAGGTTATGAAAAAATTCATTCTGAATTTGAAGCAACCAACATAACGCAATATATGGCGGATTTGTTATTCGGCAACCCTATTGAAGAGAAGAAAAAATGGCATATAATCATCTAAAAGCCCTCCAACTGTGGAAAAATTTTCAACAAAAATACGCCGGGCAAATAACTCCCGATATTCTTAAGGCCGGAGAATTTGCCATTGAAGCCCATAAGGGACAAGTTCGCAAAAATGAAGACATCCCTTATGTTAAGCATCTGTTTGACGTTGCCGGAATTCTGATTGATAACGGACAATCCGAAAATCTGATTATTGCCGGATTATTGCATGACGTTATGGAAGACACGGATAAAACCGACAAAGATATTTTAGCTTTATTTTCTCCCCTGCAGGGTGAAGCAATTTTAAAAATCATTCTTGCCGATACGGAAACGGAAAAAGGAGCTCCGTGGCTGGTCAGAAAACAAACCACCATTGATTTTGCGGCTCAGACAGACCACACCGAAGGACTGCTCTTGATTTGTGCCGATAAAATCGCTAACCTGGGATCTTTATGCAAGGCTTTGGAAGAAACGGGAGAAAGCACTTGGAACTGTTTTAACAGCAGCAAAGAACAACAGCTTTGGTATTATGAAACTTTATGCGGAATTCTCAGCGAACGTCTTTTCAATTTTCCAAAAATGACAAGTGAATACAAAAGGCTGCTTGAAAAAGTTAAATAACTACGCAAACTTTCTCCGCCCGTCAAAAGCTAGTCCTAAACCAACACTGGCCAATTTATTTTCCGTGGAAAACACGGCATGAGGAAAATAGCGATACATTGTCTTTTGCACAAAGGGAATTTCCGTAGATCCTCCGGTTAAAATCACCAGACCGATATTTTCTTTTTTTACCCCAGCCAATGTCAGACATTCCGCCATTGCGTTTGATATTTTTTCAACATCTCCGGTTATACTTTTTTCAAAATCATCTTTTTTAATGCAGATTTTCGGAGCCCCCTTAATATACGGAAGTTTCCGATATTCCGTTTCTTGTTCGGTCAGGATGATTTTGGTCTGCTCGACATCATTCAGCAGTCGGTGTCCGTTTTCTTTCCGAATCAAATCCAACAAACGGGCATATAATTCAGGCTGATGTGCATTGCTTAAAACTTCACTGACGATTTTTTGGTTTTTGTAAGAATATACGGAGTTGACCTTGCTCCATTCCGCCAAATCAAAATACTGGGAAGACGGCACCGGAAGATTTTGGAGCCCGTATGTCGTTTTATATCCCAATTCCGGCATAAAACATTCTATATTCAAATCCTTGTCAAAATCATTGCCGCCTATTCTGACGCCGGAATTTGCCAGAATATCATCTTTTCTTTCAGTTTTTTCCCGCAGCTTGTTGCCGAGACGAATAACCGAAAAATCAGAAGTTCCGCCGCCGATATCCACCACACAAGCCAATGTTTCTTTTTCCAGATTTTCTTCGTGGGCAAAAGCAGCGGCAATGGGTTCATACTGAAAACTCACATTTTTAAATCCGGTCTTGCGGGCAATCATTTCCAACTCGACTTCCGCTCTTTTGTCGCCTTTTTCATCATTATCCCGAAAATGAACAGGACGCCCCATTACCACGTTTTCCAGAGACTGTCCGCAGTGTTTTTCAGCCTGCCCTTTCAAACTTTTGATAAATAATGAAAGAATATCGGAAAACTGATATAATTTTCCGTTAATCAACGTTCCGGAAGACATTAAATCGCTTCCGAGAACACGTTTTAAACTCCGCATAAAACGTCCCTGCTCTCCGTCCATATAGGCTTGCTCGGCTTCTTCGCCGAAGAGAGGCATGGAACATCCTTCACGATAAAAGATAGTGCTTGGTTCGGTAAATTTGTTATTTTTTAATTTTATCAGTTCCGGCTGAATATCCAAACCGGAAACGGCAATGGCTGAATTTGAAGTGCCGAAATCTATTCCGCAGGAAATGACAGACATAAGAAAAGCTCCGATTTTTGATTACGGAGCTTTCTAGCATATCTGTATTTAACAGTCAACCGGCATTATTTCATTTCCGGTTTAAAGCCATCCAGATAAATAAGTTTTCCTTCTCTTTTGGATAAGTCAAAATTATTGTCCTTGGCTCTTTTATTATAATTTTCTTCATCCCGGCGACCGATGATTTTGGCCGGATTACCGCCAACAATTGTGCAACGGGGAACACTCTTGGTAACCACGGCTCCCGCACCGATAACGGAACCGGCACCGATTTTACAACCCGGCAGAATAATCGCCCGTGCACCTACCCAAACATCATCTTCAATTTCCACTTTTTGAATCAAAGCATCCGGATTGAACGGAAACGTATTTAAATCTTTATAATCGTGGTTTGAGGTATAAATAATTATTCCCTCGCCCAAAGCACAATTATTGCCGATTTTGATTTCGCCCATAGCATAAAGGCGGTTATCGCTGCCAATATAGGTGTTGTTTCCGATAGATATATTTCTCGGATTTTCCAATTTGGCAGAACGGCGAATATCACATCCCGTTCCCAAAGATTTTAATTTTGAAACATTTTTATTCAAAATTTGTTTACGAAACTTCTTCCGCCAAGACTTAACCGGCAAAATTTTGGAAAGAATTAAAGCACAAGTCCCGTTCATCTTATGCTCCAACTTTTTCAACATATTCTTTTAAAATTTTTGAAGAGGCATTGGCTTTGTTTTCGCCCCCGACCCCAAACTTTAATTCAACGCCGCATTTGACACACATCGGTTCTTCCGGAATATTCTCACGGGTTCGGTCGCCGCCGTTGGCAAATACCAGCTTTGCCTCCGGGTATTTGTTTCTGGCTTTCAAAATACCGTCGGAAGCGGAATTGTCCGCATCATCAAAAGCAATCACGTCAATAATGCCTTTAAGATTTTCGCAGATGATTTTCCGGGTTTTGAAATTCATAAAATTTGTTCCTTTTTTGCGTATCAGCCACTCATCGGAATTAAGCAGCAAAATAACCCCGTCGGAAGCTGCCGCACTGGCTTTTATCATTTCAATATGCCCTTCGTGTATCGGATCAAAACCGCCGCTGACGATGTAATATGTTTTCATGGTATATTCCTTTTTAATATGTAATCAGTTTATTAAGTATCGGATCTTTGTCAATAAACTGCAATGCTCTTGCAAAGCTATCAGGTTCCGACAAAATTGTATAGTAATTGCATTTTATGCTTGGGGATAATTGCAAAGCTTCAATAAATTCGTTTTTAGACAAAGGATCCTGCATAACATATTCAAAAAAGCCCGTTGTCATTAAAGTATCCCGCACTCCGTCCGTGCTCGGATTATTTTGCAGCAATGCACAAAGATATGTTGCTACCCCGACTTGAAGCCCGTGCATCCGCGGACGTTTGGACACGCTGTCAAGGGCGTGAGAAATAAGATGTTCCGAACCGCTGGCCGGACGGGAAGTCCCGGCGACCTCCATGGCAATACCGCTCATCAGCAGGGATGTAACCAAACTGCGTTGGAATTCCGGACTTTTAATGTCTGTAGAATGTTTCAAAAACAACAAATCCAATGAATTATATGCAAGCATGGAAGCAAAATCATTATAACGGTCCAAGCCTTTTTCCACAGCCTGCTTCCAATCATAAAGGGCGGTGATTTTCGAAACCATATCCCCTATTCCGGAATAAAGACATATTTGCGGGGATGAACGGATAACATCCAAGTCTACCACCACGCCGAACGGAATGCTTGATTTAACGGTCTTTCTTTTTCCGTCGACAATCAATGAAGCCGACGGGCTGCAAAAACCGTCATTTGATGTCGAGGTCGGAACCGAAATAAACGGAATTTTTAACAAATGGGCACAAAATTTGGAAAAATCCAACGCCTTGCCGCCGCCTATGCCGACAATCGCATCGACATTTTTAGGCAGATTAAACGCCACTCTGGTAATCTCTTCAATATTAATAAACTGGGCATCCTGGCAATGAACAATGTCTATTCCCTGCTCTTTAAATCCTTCATAGAGTTTTTCGCCCAGAAGATGTTCAATTCCCTCACTCCAAAAGAGGGCAATATGGGTTAGGTTTTTGTCGACCAGATATTTTCCGATTTTACGAATTTTTCCGTTGCCGATTTTAAGCAGGTACGGGATGTTTATTTGTTTATTGGGATATGGTGCATATAACATTCAGACCTCCTTTATAAACTTTGAAATATCTGCAAAACTTCGGAAAGGCAGCGTTTTAATTCCCTCTTCCCGACATTTTTCCAACAGGATTTTTTTGGCAAAAACATAGTCGGCCAATCGTGCGGCTTCAATATCCGGAGGACCGTCTCCGGCATAAATCACTTTAAAACCTTCCGATTGCAGTTTTCGGACAATGGAAGCCTTGGAAATTCCAACCGCTTCATCATAATACGGAGAAGTTTTGTCCGGTTTGCTGATGAGCAAGCCTTGTTTTCCGTCATACTTCCCGTTATTGGTTACCAGCGTTATCCGGTAATTTTTGATTACTTCGCCAATCAGAATATTGATATAGTAATCGCAGCCGGCACTGCAAATGAAAACGGGGATATTCTTATCAAAACACAACGCAACCGTCCGGACAAATTCTTTATCCGTATAAATTTCAGAAATAAAAGATTTTAATTCGGTTTCCGGTGCCCTTAATTTTGAAAACATTTCCCGCAATGCTTCAAAATGCGTTTTGGTTCCGCTCAGATATTCCCGCCAGGGGGTCAAAGCTTTATCGTCAAAATAACGCCGGGCAATATAAGTGAAAAAATCATCATCGCTGATTGTTCCGTCAAAGTCCGTTACAAAAGCAATTTTCGGCGTCATGACCTCTCCCTCTTCTTCAACAAGTTCTTAAATTCTATCCTCTGCCCCTTTACTTTTCAAGAGCTTTTATATTATAATATGAATGTTTTAGTTAACTATATAAGGTTTTATAAAAAAATAATATGTTTCTTTTAATATTTTTCGCTTCTTTGGCTATCGGAATATCATTTCTCTGTTCAGTGATGGAAGCGGCTCTTCTTTCCATTACTCCCAGTTTCATCGCCCAATTAGAAGAAAAAAGCCCCAAGTGGTATAAAAAAGTTTCAGCATTAAAACAAAATATTGACACGCCGCTGGCCGCCATTCTGACATTAAACACAATCGCCCATACGGTCGGAGCCGCAGGGGTCGGTGCTCAGGTTGCCGCCATGTACGGACAAGCTTATTTGGGGTTGGCATCCGGCGTTATGACTTTGGCAATTTTGATATTGTCTGAAATTCTGCCAAAAACAATCGGTGCCAAATATTGGAAGAAACTTGTTCCGGCAATGTGTATCACTCTAAGAATCATGGTTATCATTTTGAAACCGTTTTTATACATTTCCGACTTTATTATGGGAATTTTCGGGGATGATTCTGACGCCTCCAGCATTAAAGACGAAATTAAAGCTCTGGCAAAAATGGGACGGGATGAAAATGTCATTGATGACAACAAATACCGTGTTATCCGCAACATTATCAACTTGCAGGAAGTTAAAGTCAAAGATGTTATGACCCCAAGAACCGTGGTTCATGTCGTGCGGCCGCACATGACTATCAAAGAGTTTGACAAGTTCATCTGCACCTCTCCTTTCTCCCGTTTTCCGATTATTGATGAGCAGGAGCAAAACTATTTGGGATATATTCACAAATCCAGTTCTTATAAAGCCGATGATAATGATGTGGTCGAGAAATATTCCCGTCCGATGCGAAGCTTTTCGGCTGACGCCCGTCTGGAAATCGTTCTCAGCAGTATGTTGGACGATCATAACCATATGGCTTTGGTTATCGACCATTTTGAAAACTGGGTCGGCATTATCACGCTGGAGGACATTATTGAAACAATCCTCGGCAAGGAAATTGTTGACGAGACAGACCAGGTTGCCGACATGCGGCTGTATGCCAAGTTAAAATGGAAAAAGAAAAAAGAGCAGAAAGGTATTTCTGCCGCTGCGGGAGAGTAAACGTTTCTCTATAAATTCCTTGTTTTTCCGTTTCATATATGTTATTTTCAGGCAAATTTATATCTATTGTCTGACTTAATCGTATAATTTTATGGAAGAATTTAAACCTATTATCATTGTCGGTGCAGTTATCGCCTTTATTCTCTGTTCGTATTTTATTTATTTAATAAAACGTTTTGAGAAGAAGCATCCGGAAATCTTTACGGATAAAGCGTCCAAAGAACTCAAAAACAGATATCATCGTTTTACGATGAAAATTCTAGGCTGCACCGTTGCTTATCTTTACTTGTTTTTCGGATTGATTTTCCTGCTTGCGGGAGGTTATTCGGAATTAATCGTCATTGGGGTTATCGGTATTTTATTGATTTTGATGATTTTTTCATCGAGAAAGAAATAAATTACCGTATCGTATGAAAAAAGGCTTGGCAACACCAAGCCTTTTTGCTTAATCCCCTGATAAAAAGATTAGCATTAAAATACGGCCTTTTGTGATTACATTTTATTAGTAAATCAACCCTTAGATCTCTGAAAGGATAAATACTATGAAAAATGCAATTACGCACACTGCGGGAAATAATTCCCGAGAAATATCTTCTCACGGAACGGCTCACAGCGAATTTAAAAACTTTTTGGCCAATTTTTGGAATCTGGTTGACTTTCCGCATCATAAATTGGAAGAGACGGAACCTAAAATAGAAGTTTCCGAAAACAAAGACGCCGTTACGATTTCCGCTGAACTTCCGGGTGTCAAAGAAAATGACATTGATGTTCAGATTTCCTCTGACGGATATTTGACAATCTCCGCCGAAAAAAGGAGCGAAACAGAGAAAAAAGAAAAAAACAATTATTTCTCTGAAATTTATTACGGTTCCGTTCAAAGAACCGTTCCTCTGCCTTGGGACTTGGATTTTCAAAAAGCAGACGCCGATTATAATGACGGTATTCTGAAAATTGCCATTCCGAAAACTCAAATTGAAAAATCCAAAGTGAAAAAAATAAGCGTAAAAAAGGCGAAAAAGCAATAACAATAAAGAAAAGGCTCCGCATTAACTGCAGAGCCTTTCCTTTTAAGAGTAAGACGCCAGATTATATTTCCACGTTAAGGTTGTCGAAGTGATCCAATGGAACCACTTTGCTTTGTCCCTCGCCGAAGGAAACGGAAACTTTGTGTCCGGGCTTGGTCCACTTCAGCTCGCGGAAAAACTCCGATGAACCGGTAAACTCAATTCCTTTCACACCTTCAAACAAAAGGTAATAAGTGTTCCCTTCAAGGACGATGTCCTTCACGGTATATTCTTTTGTCTTTTGGGTAACCGGACCGTCTTGGATTTTATCCTGAACGGTTTTCTTCAGCATTCGCAGGTATGCCGTTTCCGCATCCTGTTTGCTGGAACCGCTTCCGACAGCCTGACGATTGGTTACGGCAACAAAGCAGTAGCCTACGACATTACCTGAACTACCTTTTAATGTCATAAAGTAAGTAGGAACGCCTCTTACATTATACAATACAGGATAGTTGGCTTTGTATGCTGCGGCTTTGGCAAAAGGTTGATCTTCGGCTATTTTCATAGCTTCGGATTCATTCATACCGGCAATGCGATAGAATTTTGCCTCCTTGGTTCTGGTGTCAACAAGCATAAAACCGTTGGTTGCGTTGTCTGCACCGGCACTTTGGATACCCGTATACCAATAACTCCGGCCGTTGGAGTAAACCAGCGTGGTGCCGGGAGTGGGTTCTTGAACGCCTACTTGAGCGAAACAACTGTTCCACCAACCTTTACCATACTCTCCCCAGCAACGAATTTGATATTCCACAAAGTCTTTGGGTTGAATACGATCTATCCACTCTGGTACTTCATTGACTGCATATTCCTGCAAATCACCGTTTTGCGGATCTACGGTAATCACGCCGACAGAATTTTCGCCGCCGAAGCCAATTTCCTGGTCATATACGCAAAGTACCCAGTAAGGTTTTCCGTTCGGGTCAATTTCAAGGCAGTGATCCGTCAAACCGCGTGAAGCATATCCGTTGTTTTTGATGTGTCTTTCGATATCGTCTCCAAAGGCACCGCTTTCGATATACTTCATTTTCAACGGTCGTCCGTTTACCTCGGTAACAAGATAAATCTTGGTTGCGTCGGTTGCCGAAACAATCACATATCCGTCAGTGTAGTCATTGCTTATCCACTTCCAGAAAGATCTGTGTTCCAGCGGGGCTATCCAAATCAAATCGTCTTTGAAGACCAGCTTTTTACCGCCGTTGATTGTAAATTCTCCGGTGATGTTCTGGATGGTCATGTTGCCGATATATGCTTTGGAACCAAGACCTAAATCTTCTCCCAATTTGTCCTCAGCCACTTTTTTGGCCAAATCGCCGTCAACGGAAATCATTTTGTTGACAGGTATCGGGTGCACTTCGCTGTTGAAGGTGCTGTCCGAAACCATTTCAACGGTCAACAGTTTCTGGTACTTATTGGCGTTGAACATTTCCCAGCTTGTGGCTGCCATAACGAAAAACGCAATCAGGCAGACAATTACGGGAGCAGCATGCCAATACTTCGATTTTTTCCAGACAGTCTCTGAGTCGCCATACTTGTCTGGTTCAAAAAGACAAGTGATGAAACCGGCCAGAGACACGAGGAAGGCTTCACACCAGACACCGTGGAATCCCCACCACTGCATGACGGGAAGACCGAAGTAGTTGATTAGCCCGAAGAACAGAAAAACGATTACCGAACAGGTGGCGGTTGTTTTTTTGTTTTTGCCGTTATAGGCAGTTGCACCAAACAAGATGGTGAGAGCAAGAGAAAATAATACGTAACTCATTTTGAAAAAATTTATTTGTTAGACAATTAATTATATACTCACAAAGTCTTAATTTTAAGACTTTCAGTATACCATGGTTTTAGACAAAAAACAATATGTCTTAATCATTTTTTCGGTTGTCTAACCATTTTTCCCAAGGTTGGCCTTCTATCAGGAGGTTTTTCAAAAGCGGCCGACCATTTTCCGGAAGAGAGAAAACCAGTTTTAAATCAGGATTTTCCGTTCTTATTATCCGGTCTAACTCTTCCGCCGTTTGTTCCGGCAGATAAAATCTGTAAACTCTTTCAAAATTTTCCAATGGGCATTTGTTTTCCTCAAAATTCGAACAGTCTGTTTTTTCCCACACCGGACGAAGCTGCAGATAATGTCCGGATATCAGGTTTCTGGGATCATAGCCTTCGGCCGCAACCGTAATTTCCGGAGAAAACCGCACCTTCCCTTCCAGCCAGACATTCCATGACAACAGGATGATTATCGGAAAACACAACACAAAAACCAGTCCATATTTATTTTTCATTACTTTTCTCCAACAAACCGGCGGCGGCCTTTAGCCCAAACAAACATTATCAAAAGCAAAACCGCTCCTGAAACGATTAAACCGACTCCTGTCGTCAACAAAGAGCCGAACACCTGAAGATAAACCACAAAAACACGCAAAGCGATTAATACCGTTATCAAATTAAACATTCTGCCGCTGTCGGTTCGATAAGCGTATCTTCCCAGCAAGAATAAAACGGACAGTGCCAGCAAAGCTCCCCAGATTTCGAAAACCGTTCCGTTTTCAGGCAAAATCTGGGCAATTAATGTATACAAGAGGATAACAGCCAGGGCTTTTACCGTAATTCCGGACACTTGATAATAAGAAGATGCCGCATATAACGCCGCCACAGCCAAAGCGGTTGTGCTCCACACCATTATGCTTGAAGAAACGGAAGCAAAAAACGAAGACGGCATAAAGATTTTGGAATGGAAAATTCCGAAAGAAGCAATATCCAGCAAAATCACTTCTCCGGCAATAATTACGCCAACCCAGAATCCCATAGCTTTGGTAAGGTTCTTAAAACGCTCCGGAACAAAATACTTCATTAAAGAATAAATCAAAATCATGACAAACATGATGATTATTTCCAACAAAGCCGGAAAAGCATTGGCCAGATAATCCGCATAATACCTTACCAGAGGAAATTCCAAACAAAACAGGAAAAACGCCGTAAAGAAAACCGGTATCCAGATAATCGGCAGAAGAATCTTTTTGCTGACAAACAATAAAGGAAAAACCAATACCGACCAAAACAACAAAGCTTTATATAAGGCGGAAGAAAGATTAAAAATCTGTCCGGTTAAGCCGATACTTCCCAATATCAATAAGGCGTAAAACAAAATCAAAACCTCGGTTTGAAAAGGTTTTCCCGATTTGTTGAAGCAATATATTCCCCGAGCGGACAGTATCAACAGCAGAAAGTCCGCCACAAGTTTTACGGTTGCGGGAACAGCTTCCCAATTTGAGGAAATGACGGATATAATTCCCAATCCGATGCAAAAAATCCCCAGAAACAACATTGAATATAAAAATGCCGGACGGGTATGTTGTTTTTCGTATTCCAACACGGCTTCTTTTTGTTTAGAACTAATCAATCCGGCGGTTTCCCAATTATCCAGTTTTTTAGCAATTCCCATTGTTTTTTACCTTCCGATTAAAAATTACCCTGAAAATATATCTTAAATAAAATTCTTAAACAATTGTTTTCAGCTATATTTTTCACAATTATTAAAAAATAGTTAAAAATCCGTGCATAACCCGGTAAGGATTATTGACGATAAAATCATGCTCGGATAAAAATGGTCGTGTCGGGGAAAATTTTTTTAGTGTGTTAATATATTGAAGAATATAAAGTTAAACATACGTTTTTTTAAAAATGCAGTTGCAATTATAACAACGGCAGCATTTTTGTTTACATCAAACGCCGTTTATGCGGCTCCTCCTCTTATGCCTTTAAGCTTGGGCCAGATGTATTCTCTGGCATCGCAGGGACAGGTTCGTGCTTTGCGTGGTGCCGTTCAACGCGGCCTTAACATTGACGTTATGGACAGGAACGGAAATACAGGTCTGTGCCACTCCATTTGGAAAAGAAACTATACGGCATACAATGCTTTTCAGGCTTCCGGAGCCAATCCGCGGCATCCGTGTATTCAGAAAATTCCGACCGACAGATATGATTCCTTTATGTCGTCTTGGAGAGTTTCCGACGTAAAAGCCACTTCCCGTGAAGCTTACAACTACTTCAACGAAGGCGAATTTATCTTTTCAGACCGGGCTTTGTGGCTGGGCGGCCTCCTGCTCTTGGGCGGAGCTGCGGCTTTGGCTTTCGGCGGTGGCGGCGGCGGTGGCAGCAACTACTATTACCGTGATGTTTTCACACCGACGGATGACAGTCTGGGCGGTTTTGTCGGAACGGCTTCTCCTAATATTGCGGGTTATGTTCCGATAAAATATGATGCCCAAGCAGACGAAACAATTATCAATAAGGATAATTTTGCCCTTTCCAACAATGTTTCCGTTTCAATTAAGAATCCTGAAACCGGCGTTGACGAACAAAAACAACTGGTTGACGTGATTAACTTTTCCGACTCGGTTTTGGAAAATACCAAGTATATGCAAGTCGGAATGAAAGCCTCTAACGGCGGATTTGTTCAAAACGGAGAAACTGCCGGAAGCGGCACGGAAATCACGCTCGGCGATGCCACTGCCGGAATGGTTGCTTTGCATAACGGACAATCCTTAAACAACGGAATGCTCCGCATTAACGCTCAAAACGGAACGGTCGGTATGATTTCCAGTGATAAGAGCGTTTCTCAAAACAACGGCAATATCAACATGACCTTTACCGGCAACACAAATACCAGCCAGATTATGGGAATGTATGCGGACAGTTCCGCCATTGCCATTAACAATGGAACAATCGACGGCGACTCTGTTGCCGAAAACGGCGGCACAATAGTTGGTATGCAGGCTCAAATCATCAATCAGGAAGCTACTCCGAACCCTGTTGAACCGACCAATCTGGTAAACTCAGATTCAGGAGACATTATTCTCAAAGCAACCGCCAACAACGGTGTAACGGTTTCAAAATCACTGGTCGGCATGGGAACTTATCTGGAACAAGATTTTCTTGACGGAGAAAAACTCATCCGCCGGGCCGGATATGTGGATATGACCAACAGCGGAGATATTGACATTTCCTTTAACATTAACGGAACCGGTGCTTACGGAACAGACAGCGGCACGCTTATGGACGGTACCGGCGGATTTATCGGAATGAGAGCCGACGCCAACACCACCGCGAAGAATGCCGGAAATATTAAGGTTGCCGTTAATTCCGTTAATGCGGGAAGCGTTACCAATGCCCATGCCGCTATGGTTTCCGTTCACGGCGGTTCTATTCAAAACACCAAAGACAGTACCATTGAAGTAACCGGAGGAACCGGCGGGTATGGTATGTTGGCTGTTCGCGGAGAAGGCAAGAATCCGGAAATAGACGCAAGAAAACCTACCCTTACTAACAGTGCCGATGCCTCTATTACCGTTGACAGTCTGAACGGTTTCGGTATGGCTACTTATCACGGCGGCACAATGTCTAACGCCGGCGACATTCATCTGCAATCCGTAGGTACAGGTATGCACATCAATGCGGGAACAGCAACAAACTCCGGCAATATCCAGTTGGATAACAGCGGAGAAGGCATGGTTATCAAAAGAAATAACGGCAGTGTCGACGGAGCAACATATAATGCCAGCACCGCCAAAATAACCAATACCGCCGACGGCACAATCACCATCGACAAAGCCGCCAACGCCAAGGGTATGTATATTGAAGCTGGAACGGCTCAAAATGACGGAACAATCAATATCAATAACGACCAAAACACCCCTACCGACCCTTCTTACGGTATTCAGGCATTAGACGGTACGGTTATTAATACCGGCAGTATCAACATGGATGTTAAAACACCGAACGATGTTGACTCTTACGGTATTCACACCACAAACGCGAAGGCAACAAACGAAGCAAACGGCACCATTACTTTTGAAATGAGAGGCGTCGGTATGCACACCGGAAGCGGCAGCAATACCAATAACGGAAAAATCATTATGAATGACGGCGGTACGGGTATGTCGTCCGAAACCGGTACAATCTACAATAATCTCAACGCCTCAATCGAATTAAAAGATTCCGGAACCGGTATTTCTTCCACTTCAGGACAAGTCAACAACCTTGGTACCGTTACGGTTGCCGGAGAAAACTCAACCGGTATCAATGCGGGCAGAAGCGTTGACAACAGCGGGGCAATCAATATGTCCGGCGGCGGAATTGTCGGTATTGAAATCGGCGACAGCGGCAGTGTTATCAATAACACTAACGGTACCATCACCCTGACCGCCACCAGCAACAGTCTTGAAAATTACGGCATTAAAGGAACTTCCGGTGTTAACACCAGAGTTAACAATCTGGGCAATATCTCTTTAACCGGACGCGGATATCCTTCTTCCGTTGAACAGGGATACGGCATTTCCATTACCGAGGGCGAGGCTTATAACCGCGGCGACATTACTTTTGACGACATGTACGGGTTCGGAATGAACACGACGGAAGGTTTGCTCAGAAACTATGCTTCCATTGAACTTAATCTCGGCGGTGCCGGTATTAAAGGAACATCAGGAAAACTGTTCAACGAATCTACAGGAACGATTACCGTTAAGGGAACCCCTACCGGACAAAATTCTTATGGTATGCAGGTAGAGGACGGAACAGCTTGGAACGACGGCATCATTGACGTAACCGGCAACGGACAGGAAAATACGGACGCAGACATAAACAACAGTTCTTATGGTATTTACGTGAACGGCGGTGCCGGGGTTAATAATTCCGTTATTAATATGAATTCAAACAATTCTTACGGTATTTATGACGCCTCCTCCGGAGAAATCCGTAACCAAAGCGGAGCTGTCATCAATCTTTCCGGCGATGGCTCATACGGCATGACCACCACCGGCGGTACCTCCGAAAATATCGGTGTCATCAATGTCGGCATTAAAAATACCGATGATACCGTTACCGGCGGAAACAATTCTATCGGTATGACCACAAACGGCAGCGGTACCGCTACCAACACCGGTACAATCAATATTAACGGAAACAATTCTATCGGTATGTTTGCCGACGGCGGAACGGTTATCAACGAATTGGTCGGAAAAATCATTATTAACGGTTCTAACGGAACGGCTTTCAAAACCAAAGGCGACGGCAAAGCAATCAACCGCGGGACAATTGAACATACCGGAAGCGATTATACTTTATTTGACACGACAGAAGGCGGAACTTCAGAGAACTACGGAACGGTTATTATCTCCGGAAACGGCAACAAATTGATGGAAGCCGAAGACGGTGCAAGTATCGTTAATACGGGCGGAACACTCGAAATTGACGGAGATAACTCTTATGCCATGTACACTAACGGAAGCGGTACGGCTGAAAATACCGGAACAATTAACGTAAACAGCACCAACTCTCACGGTATGTATGCCAAAGATAACGGCTCTTTGACCAATTCCGCACCAAAAGGCATTATCAATGTTGTCGGAAACGGGTCTTCCGCCATGACTGCGGCGGCGGCCGATGCTTCTTTAACCAATACCGGTGTTATTAATATTCGCGGTTTGCAAGCCAACGGTTTGAACATCATCAACGGCGGAGGATCAACCACCGCAACGAACAGCGGCACTATCAATCTTTATGCTTCCAATTCCGCCTCCATCAACGGAGCTGCCATGGCCGCAGTTAACGGAACTCTGGTTAATGACACTACCGGACAAATTAACATTACCGGTACCGGGGACGGAATGAAAGGTATTGCCACCACCGAATATGGTTCTTCTTTGGAAAACAAAGGTTCCATTGTTGTTTCCGGTTCCGGAGACGGAATGAAAGCTTTGATTAATTCGGGAATTGCCTCTGATGCAATTGTCAATACGATTACAAACAGCGGCACCGTTACTTCGACAAACGGCGGAAACGGCATTAACGCCCAACGTGCCAATATTACAAACTCTGCCGGAGCCACTATCTCCCTCGCCAAAGGAGGAACGGCCATTAATGCAACCGACAGCACTGGTTCCAACACCGTTACCAACGACGGCGTTATTACAATCACGGGAACTGACGATGCTGCCGCCGTCGGCATTCAAACAGATTCCAGCGGTTATACCGTTACAAACAGCCAATCCGGAACAATTACGATTGCCGGAACCAACGCAACCGGAGTTATTGCAGGCGGCGGAAGTGTTGACAACAGCGGAAATATCGCCGTTGATGCCCAAAGCGGCAAAGGTATTGTTACATTAAGTTCCGCCTCAGCCACAAATACCGGCAAAATCTACGTTAACGGGGTCAATGCAACCGGTGTAGACGCTCAAGGCTCCAGTTCCGCCTCCAACAAAGGCACTATTACCGTATCGGGGAACAATGCCAAAGGCATGAGTGCTTCGGCTTCCGTTACCAACAATGCTGATGAAGGCTTAAACGGCAAAGAGAGTTCTTCTAAAATTCTGGTATCGGGCGAAGGCAGTATCGGTATGTACACCTACTCTGCTTCAGCCAAAGGAACAAACTACGGCAATATTGAAGTTACCGGCAAGAATGCCAGTGGTATGCTGGCTCAATTCGGAACGGTTACCAATGACGTTAACGAAATCCCTATTTATGATGATAAAGGCAATCAGACGGGAACTGAGTCCTATGTTGCTTATATTAACGTAAACGGAGATAACGCTATCGGTATGACTGCAGGAAACGGTTCTGCCATTAACAAAGCAATCATTGACGTCAACAACGGTATCGGTATGAAAGTTACGGGTTCCGGCACGACAACCAACGAAACAAACGCCACATTGGACGTTATCGGCAACAACGCAACGGGCATGTTGGCAGCCGGTACGGGAACGGCAATTAACAACTCCACCATCAACGTTCAGGGAGCTAACGCAACCGGTATGGCTTCCAGCAGCGGCAAAGCGTCCAACACCGGAACAATTGACGTTGTCGGAGCAACTGCCTCCGGTATGTCCAGCTCAGGTTCCGGAAATGTGGAAAACAGCGGAGAAATTAATTTATCTAACGCTTCCGGACAAGCCGGTATGCTTGTTAACGGCGGAAACGCAAACAATGCAGCCGGAGCAAACATTAATATTACCGGCGGAACAAATCAGGTTGGTATAAAGGTTATAAACGGAACTGCATCCAACGCGGGATCCATTACCTTCTCTAACGGAGCAACAGGAACAGCAATGACTGCAGCCGGAACAAATTCTGTTGCAACAAACACTTCAAGCGGTCAAATCATTATTGATCAAAATTCTATTGTCGCCATGAGTTCCAGCAACGGAGCAAAAGTGAGCAATGCCGGAACAATAACCGTAAACACGCAAGTATCAGCCATAACGGCAACCGGTTCGGGTTCCGTTGCCGAAAATGCAGCCGGAGGCGTTATTAATCTTTCTTCCCGCGGTTTAGGCGTAAACATCTCAAACGGAGCCAAAGGAACAAACTCCGGCGTTATTAACCTGTTGGAACAAAGCGAGAGTACTGCTATGGCGGCCAAAGATACAGGTTCCAGCATTGAAAACATCGGAACAATCAATGTTGACAGCTACGGAACCGGCATGTCTGCAACAAGCGGAGCTTCCGCCATAAACAGAGGCAGTATTGTTTCTTCCGGTGAGGACGCCATGTATGTTACCGGAACCGGCACCGCCGAAAATGCCGCTTATCGAAGCATCCGAGTTACCAACGGAAAAGGCATGACTCTTAACGGAACGGGAAGTATTACCAATAACGGCACTATTAATGTTTCTGGCACAGGACGTTACGGAATGTATGTTACCGGCACCGGATCTGCAGTTAACAAAGGCTCAATTGTTGTTAACAATACGGCAACTTCCGGTTCTGTAAGCTATGGTATGTATGCCATAAACGGAGGAACGATTACCAACAACGGAACAATTACAATGACCGGAAATACGGATAATCTTATCGGCATGTATGCCAGCGGTGCAGGTTCTTCCATTGTAAATACCGGAGAAATTACAATCGCTTCTTCCGCTCTCAGCAACGCTACCTGCACACCGGGCGACACCAGCGGATGCGGAAAATTCATTGTTGTTGAAAACGGAGCAACATTTACCAACAATGCAACCGTTACATCCGCCGCAGCCCTTAACCTCAATACCTTTGCGGCAGACAGCCTCTCCAAAGTCATGCTCGGACGGGGCGGAAGCTTTATCGCACCGGAAATCTCCGGTGATGCGGTTGCCGCTGCCGATATTGTTACGACCGGAGAACAGTTGGATGAATATGTTAACGAAGACTCCTTCATCGGCGAAGATACCGGTATCAATGTTTCTTCGGGCTCTTATATGTTTGACGCCTCAACCAAAACCAATGAAAACGGCAATATTGACGTTGTCATGAGCAGAAAAGCATTTGCCTCTATTGTTGACAATCAGGAAATCGCTGCTTATCTGGAGACCAACTACGGATTGAACAACAGCATTTACAATGCAATGATGTCCGCTTCATCTGCCGACAGTTTTGCAACGGCCACGGCAGAGAGTTTGGGGCTTAACCTGATTCCTAATTTTGCAAAACAAAATCTCGACGTCATTAAGAGTTTGGATCGCCAGATTAACAATGCCGTTCTCGGAAATGATGACAAAAAGCCTATGCGAGCCATGGTCGGATATGACTTCTTCAGACGTAAACAGGACGGAACAGGCCTTCTTTCCGGTTATAAAGATTATGCAAATTCCGCATACGGTATTTTTGATAAAGCATACGACAATAATCTGCGTTACGGTTTCGCCCTCTCCTTCACTCAATTGGACAGCGATTATGACAATGGTTCGGAACGCGACGAGTTCATTACCCAAGCAATGGCTATCCTGTCTTATAACAACGATGACTTCAGTTTTGTCAGCGCTCCTCGTCTGGGTATCGGCTTCGGTGATTATGAACGCCAAACCTCTGACGGAACTTATAAAGCCGACACCCGCAACTATTACTACGGCATCAGCAATGAAGCCCGCAAAGATATTGATATGGGAAGCTTTGCATTGCAGCCGGTTGCCGAATTTAACGTTCTCGGGTTGTATCAGGACAATATGAAAGAAAAAGGACATCTGGAAGTTAACAGTGCCAATAATGTTTCCGTAGAAGGCGGCCTCGGTTTATATGCCAAGAAAGAATATGAATTAACGGAAGACGATGTTCTCAAACTCCGTCTCGGCGGTACATATTATCATGAATTTAACAATCCTTATCAGGCTGCCAAAGCTCGTATTGACGGATTGAACGGAAGTTATCATATGGACAGCTATGATGCTCAAAGAGACCGCGGCGTTCTGTCTGCCCGGGCGGACTATAAACATAACGAATTTAACTTCTATGCCGAAATCAACAAGTATCTTGAAGAAGACGACGGATACTCAATCAATGCCGGCGTAGGATACCGTTTCTAAACAATTCCAGAAGAGAATAGC
Source organism: Alphaproteobacteria bacterium (assembly GCA_017626035.1). Classification (GTDB taxonomy): domain Bacteria; phylum Pseudomonadota; class Alphaproteobacteria; order RF32; family CAG-239; genus JAGAJR01. The sequence continues at coordinate 149,849 of JAGAJR010000017.1, forward strand.
CGGATCCCGACATAAAACACAATCCGGCTTATAAGGCTCCCTTTCCCGGGAGCCTTATGTGTTTATATCTCAATCACGAAATACTCGCAGTTTCTAAATTCGTGAAATACGCCATACAAGCGGTAAAAAAACATGGCCATAAATGTTCCGTGCGTAGCGACACCGGCTTTGTCGTGAGGACAGTTGTTTTTTATATATTCAATGACCCGCTCAAAACGGTCGTAATTATCCTGAATACTTTCTCCTCCCGGAATCTTAGCCGTTAAAAAATCCGGATCGGAAGGATTAAGCTGAGATTTAAACACGCTGTCGTATTTTCGGAGCATATCCGCCTCATACATTCCCTCTCCTTCACCAAACATGGTTTCATGCAGGTCATAAACGGTTTCTATCGGCGTATGATTATGTTTGGCCACGGCCTGTGCCGTCATTTGTGCTCGCAACTGCGGACTGGCATAAATAACCGGAAGCTTCAACATAGCCAATTCTTTGCCAAGCTCCTCCGCCTGATTTATTCCGGTGTCATTCAGCGGCAAATTCCCGCTCAGTCCCTGACAAATTTCCTGAATATTGGCTTCGGTCTGCCCGTGTCTGAAAATGTACAATTTCATTTTTTCCCTCATCAATTCCGATTAATTTTTGAGGCTTATTTTTGCTTAATAAGGTTAAAGAAATTATAATGGTTACCAATTCGGCCATCGGAATACTCATAAAAATTCCGTCCGTATCAAAAACCTTCGGCATCAGCATCAGGAAGACAACCGGAAAAATCAGGCTTCTGGATAATGCCACGACGGCGGATTCCAACGGACGCTGAATGGCCGTAAAATAAGCCGACAGGATAATGCTGATTGAGCTGAACAAAAATCCCCATTTCAACAAGTCGATAAATTCCAAAGCCAGAAGTTTGGTTTCCAGAGAGTCCTTACCTAAAAAGAAGTTCACAAAAGTTTCCGGCATCACAATCAGAGCCGCAAAAATCGAAACGCCCAAGCCAACGCCGCTGAAGAGCGATATTCTCAAGAAGCCCGAAACCCGGTTCAGTTTCCCCGCTCCCAGGTTCGTGCTTATCAACGGAACAATCGAATCGCCGATACCATAGGCCACCATTGTTCCGAAAAAGATTGAATAGTTAATCACGGTATAAGCAGCGACACCGATTGTGCCCAGATTGGTAATCATTATCCAGTTAAAGATAAAAGTCGTAATTCCGATGGAGAGCTCATCCACCAGTTCGGACATTCCGTTATAACAGGCTCCGGCAATATCCTTCCAACTGCCCAGCCCTCTCATGATAAACCGCAGGCCGCTTCTTTTTGAGAAAAAGTGGGAGAAAATAATAAAAAACGTAACCGTCTGAGACATTCCGGTAGCCAAAGCAGCTCCTTTAACTCCCAAATGCAATTTGAATATCAATATCCAATCCAAAACGATATTGACGCTTGTTCCGATTAAAATCGCACTAAAAGCCAGCACCGGACGCTGCTCAACCCGGGCAAACCCCGACAAGCAATAGGAACCTAAAAAGAAGGTTATAAAGATTGAAACATAAAACAGGTAATTGGCCGAATCAGACAGCAATTCCCCGTTTGCTCCCAGCATTTTGACAATCCGTTCTGGGAACAAAACGCCCAGTGTCGTGATTATCAAACAAAAAGTTATATTACAGATAATTACCTTACTGAAAATCTTAGAAGCGTTGAGATAATTCTTCTCCCCGATAAAAGTCGCACAGATAACGTTGCCGCCGGTGCAGAGCATAATTCCCAGCCCCATAATCAAAGAGAAGAACGGCAAGACAAGGTTAATCGAGGCCAAAGCGGCTCCGCCGGCATAATTGCCGATAAAAAAGGCATCAATAAGCTGAGCTGAAGACAAAGCCAACATTCCCAAAATATTCGGGATACAGTATCTTAAAAACAAGGGTTTGGTTTTGCCGTTGACGATATCAAATTTTCCATTTTGCATGATCCACCTGAGTGTTGAATTAACAGTGTTTTTTTTATAACTTATTTCATCCCATCTTTAAGCTAAAGATGGGCTTTCAACACTATCGCGAAACACAGCCCTGGATAATTTCAAAAAATATGCAAAATTGTTTTCAGACATTTTATTCACCATCGAATATATTTTTAATATAACATTTTTGTCTTCAGCCGTCAACCCCGCCGATTTATCATACATTTTTGTAACATTTTTTGATGTATAAAATCGTATGTTTTATAGCCGATTTCCTATTTAGAAACTAATAATTAATCAATGTATAATATAAATGTTGCGAATTTGAAAAACCTGCTTAAGGAGAAAATTGTAAATGGTTGGAAAATCAAAAGAAATTGACACTTTAGAGCAAGAAGAAAAATTTATTGACGATTTGGTTAATAAAGTAAGCAAAGCTCAGAAAGAATATGCTACTTTCCCTCAGGAAAAAGTTGACGAGATTTTCAAACGCGTTGCGTTGAAGTTAAGCTCTCTGCGTATTCCTTTGGCTAAAATGGCAGCGGAAGAAACCGGTATGGGCATTATGGAAGACAAGGTTATCAAAAACCATTTTGCCGCCGAATATATTTATAACAAATACAAGAAAACCAAAACTTGCGGTGTTTTGGAAGAAGATCCTCTTAACGGGATTATGACCGTCGGCGATCCTATCGGCGTTGTTGCCGGTATTATTCCGACCACAAATCCGACTTCCACCACTATTTTTAAAGCCTTGCTGGCCTTAAAAACCAGAAACGGAATCATCTTCTCTCCGCACCCGAGAGCAAAAAAATGCACGGTCGAGACAGCCCGCCTGATGCTTGAAGAAGCCGTCAAAGCAGGTGCTCCGAAAGACATCATCGGCTGGATTGAACATCCGACCATCACTTTGTCGCAATATTTGATGAAACATCCGAAAGTTGACACGATTTTGGCAACCGGCGGTCCGGGTATGGTCAAGGCAGCCTACACTTCCGGAAAACCGGCTCTCGGTGTTGGTCCGGGCAACGTTCCGGCCGTTATTGACGAGACGGCAGAAATCAAACCGGCCGTTTCATCGGTACTCATCAGTAAAACCTTTGACAATGGTATGATTTGTGCCTCCGAGCAATCCATCGTGGTTGTCAAAAGCGTTTATGAAGACGTTAAAAACGAATTTATCACCCGCGGGGCTTACTTCCTGGCCGATAAAGAAAAGAAAGCTCTGAGCAAAATTCTTTTAATGGAAGACGGACACGTCAACCCTGCAATCGTCGGTCAAAGAGCAACGACAATTGCCGAAATGGCCGGTATTAAAGTTCCGGCATATACCAAAGTCCTGATTGCGGAAGTTTCCGAAATCGGAACAAAAGAGCCATTCTCCGCGGAAAAACTTTCTCCGGTTTTGGCAATGTATAAAGCCAATGACTTTGAAGATGCCGCCGCTAAGGCTCATTCTTTGGTTTTGTTCGGCGGTGCCGGACACACGGCTGTTTTATATACCAATCCGAACAACAAAGACCGGATTACCCATTACGGCGAACTTATTCCTACTGCCCGCATTATCATCAACAGCCCTTCTTCTCAAGGTGCATTGGGCGATTTATACAACTTTATTTTGGAACCGTCTTTAACTTTGGGCTGCGGCTCTTGGGGCGGAAACTCTGTCAGCGGAAACTTGGGAGTAAAACATCTGATGAATATTAAAACTATCGCAATGAGACAAGAAAATATGCTGTGGTTCAAAGTTCCTCCTAAAGTTTACTTCAAAGCAGGATGTCTGCCGCACGCATTACGCGAATTAAAAGGACGCAAAAAAGCCTTTATTATTACCGATAAACCGTTGTTTGACTTGGGCTACACCCGTCCGATTACCGATGTTCTGGAAGAAGTCGGAATCAGTTTCCAAATCTTCTCCGATGTTCATCCGGATCCGGATTTGTCAACAATTAACATGGCTTTGGATTTGGTTAAAGGTTTCCAGCCGGACATCATTATCGCTCTGGGCGGCGGTTCTCCTATTGACGCGGCTAAAATCGTTTGGTTAATGTATGAACATCCTGAATTGCAGTTTGACGATTTGGCTATGCGATTTATGGATATTCGTAAACGTATTTTTGAATTTCCGGAAATGGGAAGCAAGGCCTATATGGTTGCTGTTCCGACAACTTCGGGTACCGGTTCGGAAGTTACGCCGTTTGCGGTTATTACCGATGACGCAACCGGAATTAAATATCCAATCGCCGATTATGCCTTAACACCGAATATGGCTATTGTCGACGCCAATCTGGTTCTTTCCATGCCGAAAGGTTTGTGTGCCGCAGGCGGTATTGACGCTTTGGTTCACTCTCTTGAAGCTATCGGCTCCACAATGGCTACGGAATATACCAACGGTTTGGCATTTGAAGCTATCCGGTTGATTTTCAAATATCTTCCGGCTTCTTATAATGAAGGTTCGCAGAATGCCGTTGCCCGTGAGAAAATTCACCATGCCGCCACCATGGCCGGTATGGCCTTTGCCAACGCATTCCTTGGCGTCTGCCACTCAATGGCTCACAAACTCGGTGCGATGTATCATATTCCGCACGGTATCGCCAATGCCCTGCTCTTAACTCAGGTTATGAGATTTAACGCTTCTGACCATCCGTTTAAGCAGGCTGCCTTCTCCCAATATAAATATCCGAGTGCAAAATCACGTTATGCTCGTGTTGCCGAATATTTAAATCTGGGCGGCAAAAATAAAGACGAGAAGTTGGATCGTTTAATTGATAAAATTGAAGAGCTCAAAAAAGTTCTCAACATTCCGGCATCCATCAAAGATTACGGTATTGACGAGAAAACCTTTGAAGCTAATCTGGATGAACTTGCCGAATTGGCATTTGACGACCAGTGCACTTCGGCCAACCCTCGTTATCCGCTGATTGATGAAATCAAACAGTTATATCGTTATGCTTATAAAGGCACGACAAAGTTTGACATCTAACCAACGGTAATGCACAAATAAAAACTCTCTGCGATTTTTAAGTTGCAGAGAGTTTTTTTTAAGGCTAGATTCAAAAAAACATCAGAAAGGTTTGATAATGAAAAATAAAATTGCTTATATTCTGGCTACATATTTGGGCTTGGGGTACTCTCCCAAAGCTCCGGGGACAGCCGGTTCTCTGGGAACAATTCCCCTCGCCGCCCTCTTGGCTTATTTCTTCGGAACAGAAGGAATTTTAGCCGCAGCCATTGTTGTCTTTTTCATCGGAGTTTGGGCAACAAATGAAATTATAAAAAATCAGGAAAACAAAGATCCGTCTATTGTGGTTATCGATGAAGTTGCCGGACAACTGCTGACTTTTACGTTTGTCGCCTCCTCTTTGGTTCATAATTTTGACAAATGGTATCTTTACCTTATCGGTTTCGGCCTGTTCCGCCTTTTTGACATTGTTAAACTTGGTCCGGTCAAATGGGCCGACACCAAGCTGAAAAACGCCTGGGGTGTTATGCTTGACGATGTGTTTGCCGGAATTATCGCCAGTATATTTTTGTTATTAATCAATATTTATATGCAATAAAAGAAGCCCCTTTTTCAAGGGGCTTCTTTCTATTCTTCATATCCGGTCAGGTGGGTTTTATTTTGCTGATAAAGCTCAAAAGCGTCCGTAATGGTCTTTCTTGCCTCATCAGGTCCCAAAAACGTTTCAATTATTACCTGTTTATTTTCCAGAACTTTATAATCCTCAAAGAAACGACGCAGCATTTTCAAGACATGAGGCGGAAGTTCGTCAATTGAGTTATAGTGGCTGTATTCCGGATCATCCATGTGAACGGCAACGATTTTATCATCCATTTCGCCCTGATCAATCATCTTCATAACGCCAATCGGCTTGGCCCTTAAAATAGACAGAGGCAAAACCGGCTCCTGCCCCAAAACCAAAATATCCAACGGATCATTATCTTCGCAATAGCTTTGCGGAATAAAGCCGTAATTGGCAGGATAATGCACTGCACTATACAAAATTCTATCAACTTTTAACAGTCCGCTTGCCTTATCTAATTCATACTTTACGCTTGAACCGCGAGGCACTTCAATAATAGCCGTAACAATTTCAGGGGCATTTTCTCCGGCATCGACCCCATGCCATGGATGTAACATTTTTAATCCTTTATTTGGTTAATTTAATTTTATGGCAACAAAATATTATAACCAGAAATAAAGTCAATTATTAATTGTGTCTTTCCCGCCGTTTGTGAATGATATACAGCCCGATAAACACGGCATAGAACAAAGAAACGGCACCAATCAAAAATGTTCTGACTTCCTTTTCATTCCAAGTTTTAGAAATACCGTTCACATTAACCGCACTTCCGACGATGGAAAAATCATCGCTTTCTTTTTCATGCAAAATGTTAATTCCAATCTGATTGTCGGGATTAATAAAATCAAAGCTGATAACCAAATCCCCTTTATACGGAATAAGCTTTGCACTGATAGACGGAGATGTCAAATTATTGTCAATTTGATATGAAACAATCTCTATCCCTTTTGGAATTTGCACTCTTATCGGATCATGCCCCATTTTAGAAACATCATTCCCAGACAAGGCCAATGCTCCGGTGTTGGTCAGAATCAATGTGGTTTTATATAAATCCTTATATTCTTTTTCTTTTATTGTAACTTTTAAATCATTGATATTATTGGATGAAACGATATTTGAAATATCCGTTTCATATTTCATAATCGGTTTGTTTATATAAAACTGATAACTTCCGACCGCAATTGCCGAAACCCCGATTAAAAAAGCACCGGTTTTACTGGTTAGAAAATCCCACAAACTCATAAAAAAACGTTTATACGGATGATGATGTATCAAAGGTATTTTCATATCAATCTCCTCTCAAAAAGGAGATATATTCTTATGTTTTGAAATTTAAAGTTTGAATTTTTTATTTGGAAACTTTTGCCAAGGAAACAGCCAGTTCTTCTTTCATGGCTTTCAAATCTCCGATTAGGGAGGTTATCAATTCTCTCGTCTGTTGATTTAACTCCATATCGGCAACAGTTTCTTCAAAGAAATCCTTTTGAATCTCTTCGCCGAGAATCGCTTTTACGCCTTTTTCTTTAAAAAGCTTTTGAACACCTTCAATCGTATAACGCCGATCATAAAGATATTCTTTGATTTTGCGAACCAATTCCACGTCATCCGGACGATAATAACGACGTCCGCCGCTGCGTTTCATCGGTTTAATTTGTGAAAACTTGGTTTCCCAAAAACGCAAGACATGGGTAGCAACGCCCAGTTCCTCGGCAACTTCGGCGATTGTTCTGAACGCTGCTTTTGATTTATTTACAACCATGTCCTTAAAATCTCTTAATATAATTAAGCGTTAATCGTCTTTCTCATGGTTTGAGACGGTTTGAAAGAGATAACTCTTCTTGGGGAAATAACGGCATCGACACCGGTTTTCGGATTACGACCGGCACGAGCTTTCTTATCTTTCAAAGAAAAAGTGCCGAAAGATGACAATTTAACATCATTGCCTTTTGACAATTCCTGAACAATTTCATCCAAAATCATATCTAAAATATCATTGGAATCTTTACGAGATAAACCGATTTCTTCATAAATTGTCTCTGCAACATCCGCACGAGTAATTGTTTTCATATCCACTTTCCTTAATTATACTAAAATTATCATATTATTTTTTTCATGAACAGGATTATATCATAGTCAATATAATGACAAGAGTCATATATACTTATTAAACAGATATTTTCCTTAAATTCTGACGAGGGCTCCGCCCCAAGTAAAACCGGCTCCCATAGCGGTTAAGGAGACTAAATCCCCCTTCTTAAGCTTACCGGAAGCATAGCTTTCAGACAAGGCCAACGGAATGGAAGCGGCAGAGGTGTTTCCGTGATGATCAACGGTTACAATCACTTTTTCTTCCGGGAGTTCCAACTTTTTGCCAACCCCGTCAATAATACGGACATTAGCCTGATGAGGAATCAGCCAATCAATTTCAGAAGAAGTTACACCAGCCATTTTCATTGTTTCTTCAGCAGCTTGCGTTAAAGAGTTAATCGCATACTTGAAGACTTCCTTGCCATCCATAAAGATAAATCCGGATGTTTGAGTGCTGGCAACGCCGCCTGTCGTCTTTAAACTGTCATAATGAGAACCGTCGGCAAAAATCTTAGTTGCCAAAATTCCCGTATCTGCAGAAGTTCCTTTCCCTTCTTTAGCTCTTAAAACAACCGCACCGGCACCGTCCCCAAATAAAACGCAAGTATTGCGGTCTGTCCAATCCGTAATTTTGGAAAGGCTTTCCGCACCGATAACGACGGCAGTTTTAACCTGTCCCAGACGAATCATATTATCAGCCATGGTCAAAGCATATACGAAACCGGAACAAGCAGCAGACATATCAAAAGCCGGCGTTCCCGGTTTTGTTCCCAAAGCTGCGGAAATTTTACCGGCCATTGCAGGTGTTGTGTTATCCGGCGTTACCGTTGCAACGACAACAAGCTCAACTTCCTCTCCGGAAATTTCAGCCACTTTCAAAGCATTAGACGCAGCTTTTAAAGCCATATCCGAAGTTAATTCTCCCTCGACAACATGTCTGGATTTAATTCCGGTACGAGTACTAATCCACTCATCACTTGTCTCAACCATTTGAGACAAATCATCATTAGTTAAAATTTTATTTGGAAGATAATGTCCAAAGCCAATAATTTCAGATCTAATAAGAGTCATATATAATTTCCTGAGATAATAAGTCTAAATCTACATTTTCCAATTCATTTTTAATCGTAGAAACAAAGTCTTGACGAACTAACTTCAAGGCATTGTCCACGGCAACGGAATATCCGAGAGCATCCGTTCCGCCATGACTTTTAACAGACAAACCATTAAGTCCGACAAACATAGCTCCGTTATAGAGTCTCGGATCCATTGTTTTTTTCAGGCTAAGGCCGACGCCCAACATAAAAGGCAGACCTATCTTAGCCAAGAATGACTTCTTTACGGAATTTTTAATCAGACGCAATATCAAGCGAGCCGTTCCCTCAATGGATTTAAGGGCAATATTTCCGGTAAAGCCGTCGGCAACAATGACATCGGCGACGCCGTTCGGAATATCATGCGGTTCGACATAGCCGATAAAATTAATATCCATATGGGAGTTTTTGATAATCTGAGCCGCGTGGCGGATTTCTTCTTTACCTTTCATCTCTTCGGCACCGATATTCAGCAAGGCAACACGAGGATGTTCCAATCCGAGAGCGTGCTTGGCCAAAATATTTCCCATCAAGGCAAATTCGGCCAGGTTTAACGCATCACATTCTGTATTTGCTCCAAGGTCAAGCATTACATATTTTCCGTTTTGGTGCGGCATAATGCTGACAATGGCCGGACGGTGAATTTTCTGAATCGTCTTCAACGTAAGCTTGGAAATAGCCATTAAAGCACCGGTATTGCCGGCAGAGACGATTGCTTTGGCCTCGCCTTTCCGAACCGCATCAATAGCCATATACATACTGGTATTGCGGTTGCGGATAACCTGAGACGGCTTGTCATCGTTCCGAACGACTTCATTGCAATGGCGAATCTCACAAACTTTTTTTAATGAAGGATATGTGTTTAAGATTGGAAGGACTTTTGCTTCATCCCCGAATAAAAGAAAGCGAACATCGGGATTTTTTTTAGCGGCAACAGCCAGCCCTTCTATGACAACTCGAGGGGAATTATCTCCCCCCATAGCGTCAATGGATATGACCAGATTATCAGACAAAAACCTGCTCCATATATTGTCAGGCCTTCAGAACAAAGACCCGTAGTTAAAAATTATTCTTGAGTTGTATTCTGAGCAACAACTTCTCTTTTGTCATACTGTCCGCATTTAGGGCAAACATTATGAGGTCTTTTCAACTCACCGCAGTTCGGGCATTCCATATAAGAATTGCTCTTCAATGCATCATGAGAACGACGCATATTACGGCGGGATTGAGATGTTTTATGTTTTGGTGTAGCCATTTTCTTATACTCTATTGTTTATTATTAACCAATTTCCAGACGCCATTAATAAACCATTTAGTTTTTAAAATCAACTAATAAATGGCATAGGGAAAGCTTTTAGAGACCTTTTATATAAAATTTTATTATTTTGCAAGCATAATTTTTATTTTTTGAGCTTTGACAAGACGCTGAACGGGTTTAACGCCTGAGTATCCGCATCATCGAACTCGGACTTATAGCTGAAAACTTCCCCTTCCTGTCTCGGGTTGTCTTCCATAACCAAAGCCAGCTGTTCTATCGCCACATCAACCAAATCCAGTTTTCCGTTCACAATGATTTCCGGAGCCTCATCATTAAAATCAAGTTCCAACTCCTTGATTTCCTTATAAGTTGCTTTTGTGTCATAAACGGAAGAAAACTCTGTTTCATATTTTTTGGTAAAATATTCAAGACTGATAACGCTTTGCAGTTCCAATTCGGCAGAAACCTTTCCGCAGACATCGAGACGATGTTCTTTTTTATTTAATTTCAAACTGATGTCTGCCGAAAAAGCTTTCACATCCGGCACCTGCAAAACATCTTTCAGGTATTCCAAATCCTTATCCGCCGCTTTAATGTGATATTTTTTTTCATTAGCAGATAAATCATCTATCGTAACCGGATAAGAAAAAAGATTTTGCATTAATAAATTCCCTATGCTATATATTTAACGATAGTAATGATATAATGTTAAGGATGAAGAGATGTCAATAAACAAAAGTATTTTTTTAAGCCTGTTTGTTCTGCTTACAACCTCGTGTTCTCAGGATTTGTTCATTACTCACAACGGAAATATGCCGATTAACGAGAGAATCTCCCAAGTTAAGGAAGGGCAATCCAAAGCTCAGGTTCAAAATATTCTCGGCACGCCGTCTTCTGTCGTTTCTTTGGATGAAAACACTTGGATTTATATGTCTTGCGATATTAAAAAAGTTGCATTTTTTAAACCGGAAGAAGTCAACCGTGATGTTTTGACGATTAAATTTGACGATAAAGACCAAGTGAGAGACATTCAAAGAATGACCAAAGTAAACGGCAAAGAAATTTCCGTCAGCGAAGATAAAACCGTTACAGCCGGACACCAACCGGGATTTTTTGAAAAATTCTTCGGCGGTGTTACCCAGTTTCTGCCGTTGGGCGGCAACGATCCGAGAGCCCTTTAATTTTATTTATGTTTCTTTTTCGGCATAGATTCCGGATCAACCAATCCGCCGGAAATAACGAACTTAATCCCCTCTTCCACGGTCATATTCAATTCAATCGTGTCTTTCTTCGGCACAAAGATTAAAAATCCGGAAGTCGGGTTCGGAGTGGTCGGGATAAAGACATTTAACATCTTATCATTGACTTTTCCGGCAACTTCTCCGGTTGTTTCCGTGCTGACAAAACCCAAAATCCAAATTCCCTTTCTCGGGTATTCAAGCAGGACAACCTTTGAAAATGCTTGGCTTTTATTGGAAAGAAAAGTCTCAAACACCTGTTTCAACAACGAATAGACACTGGAAATGAACGGCATTTTATAAACAATCCATTCCCCCAGTTTTAAGAAGAATTTTCCCAGGAATCCGGCTGCGAACATTCCTATCAGAATCAACAGCAAAACAAGGAGCATCACTCCCAATCCCGGAATACTGAACGGAAGCTGTTCGTCAATCCGTTCCCTGAGCTGCGGCGGAATCATTTTATTCACGCTGCGGTCAATAAAAAATATCAGTTTATAAGCGATGTAAAAGGTTATGGCAACCGGTGCCGTTACCAAAATACCGGTAAAGAAATAAGCCCTGATTTTGGCACCAAGTTTCATAAATACGGCCTTTTCGCGTTCCAAACGGATTTTTTTGATATTTTTAGCCCGTTGTTTGACATTTTTCTTAATCATTACCAGCCCTCATCGCATCATCAATTATAAACTGAACGGAATTTCTTCCCTGCCAATTGTCTTTTCTCAACACGCCGACAACATCAAAGCTGTCCCCTTTGCTGTTCAGCATCGCTTTGCCCAATTCGGTATCGGCAGTCCGAAACGCCATAGCTTTCAACCCGCCGCCGTTTGCAGAACTCAAAAAACACCTGACATGACCGCTGCCGACGATACTCGGTTTATTGATTCTGACATGGCGGAGAACTAATTTCGGCTCGCTGTTTCCGGCTCCGAAAGGTTCCAACAGTTCCAATTTATCGGCTAATTCCGTTGTCGCACCTGCCAAATCCAAACTGCCGTCCACTTCTATAATCGGGGAAATTTCTTCGTTGCCGACTTTAGAAAGCACATATTCTCCGACAAATTTCTTAAATTCCGGGATTTTATCTTCCGTCAAAGAGAATCCGGCAGCCATCGTATGTCCGCCCCCTTTGGTAATAATCCCCTGTTCCTTGGCGGAAATAATCAGGGATCCCAAATCTATTCCGGGAATGGAACGGGCAGACCCTTTTACCTCATCATTTTCGATAGACATTACAAAAGACGGAACATTATAGCGTTCCTTCAACTTTCCGGCGACAATGCCGATAACCCCCTGGTGCCAGTCTTTTCCGGCGACAAAAGCTATCGGATAATCTTGAGGAGAACCTTCCAGCATTTCAATTGCGTTTAACAGGACATATCCCTCGATTTCTTTTCTCTGGTCATTAAACTGGTTTAGTTTCTCGGCCAATTGAGCCGCATTGAATTCATCTTTCACACAAAGCAGCCTGTTGCCCATGGAAGATTCTCCCACACGCCCGCAGGCATTAATTCTCGGACCAAGGACATAACCGAGGTGAAACGTGTTCGGAGCTTCCGAAATACCGGATTTGTCAATCAGAGCTTTTAAGCCCGGATTGTTTCGCAGAGACATAATTTTAAGCCCCTGTCTGACAAACGCCCGGTTTAATCCCAGCAGCGGAACAACATCGCAAACCGTTCCCAAAGCCACCAAATCCAGCCACTGCATTAAATTAGGTTCTTTTCTGACGTTAAAGAAGCCTTGTTTTCTCAATTCCCGGTTAATGGCAACAATTGTGCAAAACACAACGCCTACCGCCGCCATATATTTTAAATAAGGATAATCGTTTTCTTCATCCAGACGCTTGGGATTAACAACCGCATACACATCAGGCAGGCGGACTTCCGCTTCGTGGTGATCTAAAACAATGACCTCTATGTTTTTGGTTTTGGCATAATCAAAAACATCAAAAGCCGTTGTTCCGCAGTCCACGGTAACAACCAATTCCACGCCTTGGGCGGCAAATTCGTCAAAAGCCTGCCGGCTCGGCCCATAGCCTTCGTCCCGTTCGGGAATATGCACCAAAGGTTCAATGCCGACATTTTCCAAAAACAAGCGGAGAACAGAAGATGACGTTGCCCCGTCCACATCATAGTCGCCGATAATCGCCATTTTTCTTCCGGACATAATTGCTTCGGCGATTTTTTTACTGGCTTTGTCGACGTCTTTCAGACAGGACGGATCAGGCATCAGATTTTGAAGTTTCGGTTCAATAAAATTCGGAACATCATCCACCTCAATACCTCGGGCGGAAATTATCCCGGAAATAATCGAAGGCAGAGCATAGCGTTGTGCTATAAGCTCTGCTTTTCTTTCATCTCCGGAAGAAAGCTTCCAGATATTTCCGTTTAAAGACTTCTTATTTTCAAAATCAAAAGCCAACTAAGGAATCCTTGCCTTCTAGTAACTGATATAAACTTCAGCCCGGCGGTTCAATCTTTCGCCTTCAGGCATAACTTCCTGATAAGCAGGAACCGTATCAGACAAAGCTTCCACTTGAATTTGTTTGGCCGGAACGCCTGCCCGTCTTAAAGCTTGGGCAACGCTTTCGGCTCTTTTCATCGAGATATTGAAGTTGGCCAGTTTATGGCTGACGGCATCCGTATTGCGGGTGCGGCTGGAAGCATAGCCGTAAACATTAACCATGGCTTTTTTCTGTTTGGCCAATTTGGCAATGTTGCGGATTTGAGCATTATACTTTCCGCTCAATACAGCACTTCCGTTGTCGAAATAAAACGTTTCCATACGATAGCTTACACTCGGGAGAACTTCCTTTTCCTCAGAAGTGGAATATTTCTTTTCAGAATCCTTATCACCGAAGAGTTCCGGAAAATCCTTTTCGGTTTGTTCCAAAACTTTTTCATCGTCGTCAAAAGAAGCGTCGGCTTTTTTTACCGGCTTGGTTTTCGCAGCTTCGACTTTATCTTCATCAGGAATCTCATCCCCTTCATAAGCGGCGTTCTTTTGGTCGGAAGCAAGAGATTTACTTTCTTTCAAAACCGTTTTTTCGCCTTCCACGGTGCTTTCATCCCCGTCGAGTTCCGGAAACGGAGCATTGGCACAACCGCCAAGCAGGAACAAAACACCCAAAACACTATATACTGTCTTATTATTTCTGAACAAAAACATTTATCAGGCCCTTAAAATGATAATTACGCGTATTTCATAACTTTTATATTGATATAATATTAAACAAGATAACACAAGGGATAAAAGACAGATAAGAACAAAAAATATTTGCTTTCTTCTTTTTATGTTTTATACTTGGAAAATACAATATTTTCAGGGGACAGAAATGGTTACGTCAGCAACACAATCCGCCATTGAAGTCGCTTATTGGTTCTTTGAACAGGCTGATGACGACGGCATATATATTGAAGATGAAAAATTGCAACATTTGCTTGTTTTATCCCAAGTTCATTACGCCGTTTCCTACAACATGGAAATGCTGATGCCGAGTTTGTTTGTCTGCGACGGTTCCGGTTTTTCGGAGCCGACACTCCGCCTTATTTTTACACAAGGGCGTCCGTTTATGCCCAAAGCAAAACTTCCGGCAAAGGTTACCTCTTTTCTTAAGGAAATTTGGAGAAAATACGGCAAAATCCCGCTTAAAGAACTGACCCGTCTGGTTAAAGAAACTCCGGCTTACAAACAAACATACGCCGCCGGAGCAAAAAACATTGTACAGTTTAATTCTCTTGTTGAAAAATTTATAACTAATAGTAATATAGAAAAAAATAATAATGCTTATTCGGATAACCGCAAGAAAGTCCTTCTTTCTCAAAACGGGCCGGTTGTCGTTTCAAAATGGCAGCCGCGAAAAGTTGCCGAACACACCTCTAAAGGAGAAAAAAATGTTTAAGTTCGTAAAAGTATTTTTGGCAGTTTTGCTGATTGCCGCCTGCTCCAAACAAGATGATGCCGCTAAGGAAGCCAATATGATTATTTCCACGGCCAACGGCGATGTTAAATATGTTGTTGAAGAAGCTCAAACTCCCGATGAATTGCAAAAAGGGCTTATGTTCAGAGACAGCGTTGCCGAAAACGGCGGTATGATTTTTGATTTGACCAATGTTCAAAACGTTGCCATGTGGATGAAAAACACTAAAGTTCCTTTGGATATGATTTTCTTGGACTCTGACGGAACCATCAGCTGGATTTTTGAAAATGCCGTCCCGATGTCCGAAGACTACATCATTCCGCCTATTGCTCCGGCTGCAGTTATTGAAGTCAACGGCGGCGATGTTCAAAAGCATGGTATTAAAATCGGCGATGTTGTTAAACACAAGTTTTTGAACAATGTTGCTGAAACCGCTCCTGCGGCTCCTGTTGCAGAATCCGAAGAAACACCTGCACCGGCCGTTGCCGAAGAAACTTCCGTTCAGGAACCTGTTGCCGAAGCTCCGGCTCCGGAAATAACAGAGACTCCGGCAAACTAAAGTTTCCAAAATGTTGTAAAAGCCTCCTTAAATAAGGAGGCTTTTTAGAATCTGTAATTTACGCCCAAGCTGTAGGCTGTGCTGTCCGCGTCTTTTACATAATAGCGGAAATCAGCGTATATTCCGACCCCGTTCGAAAATCCATAATTCAGGTAAGCTTTCCAAGTTACATAATCCCTTTTGTCTTTACGGTCTTTAAAATATAAAACATCCGTTCCGTTTAAGGCATAAAAACTATCATACGGATCACTGAACACCCTTGTCAATTCCGGCCCTGCTTTCAGGTTATAAGTGTTTTCAAAAGCATCTTTTCCTTTAATTCCCAAATATAAATCCAGAAAACCATACCATAAAAAGCTGTCGGAAGACGGCGAAGAATATATTCCGTCGTCAAAGGCATTTCTCTTCACGCCCAGCCCGTTGATGTCAATCTGCGGCTGGACATAAAAGATTCCCTTTTGAAAAGTCTTGCTGACGGAATTCTCCCATCCATAATAGAAACTGTTGAAATCATCTTTATAAATTCCGGTCAGCGAACGGCGGGACATATCGTTTTCAGCATATCCCAAATAAGCCCGGCTGCTGAAACGCACCTGATTTTCGGCATCGTTATATATGGCGTAAGCCACTGCCAAAACACCGTCTTCCTTTTGTTTTAAGCCATTGGCAAAATCTCCGTCATATTTAGAGAAAACGCCTCCGCCGCCGATATGCCAATTTGGCTTGCAGACAGCTTTGTCCGACAGAAAATAAAAACTTCCGGACTCTTGCTCATATCCATAATTCCCTTTAGAATTTTTGGTTCGTTTCCCGTCATATTCAAACCCGCTCATTACCCGGTATTCTTTATTCCAATCGCCATAGCCGACAGCCGTTTTTACCGTGCGGGCAATATTTTTGAACTGATTGTATTGGAGTTTGGCGATATTAGGGTAAAATCGTGTTGCCGAAGCCTCATCCGTATCTAATACATGATTATAGTTGTCTGTTGCCAATTTCGGTCCGAAATAACGATATTTGGCAAAAGCATAATACCCCGTGTTTTCCGAAGCCCATGCCGCCGATGACAAGCATAAAGCCGATACGGAACATAAAATCGTTTTAAAATTCAACATTCGGTTCCAGTCCGTGTTCTCTCAATGTTTGTAAAATTTCAGCCAGATATAACCGCTCCTGATAGTGAATCGCCCCGTCCGAAATGCTGATTTTTACGGCTTCCTGCATAATCTCCTCGGCTTCTTCCGGCGTTTTTGACTTCAAATTATCCAAAGCCTTATAAAAATCATCTTCATTCGGTTTCAATGATTTCAAATAAGACGTGATATACTGATTGCTCAAAACACAGGCTTTGGGCTTGTGAGCATTGATAAAGTCGTGAATAGCCTTGGTTTTGACATTGGTAAAATTCAGGTTGCATTTGGCCATAAAGGTTAAAATAATCAAGTCATCCCGTATTTCTTCCAGATGGCGGAAATCGGCATTATGTTCTTCCGGCTGACAATTTTCCTTTTTGTTCTTAAGAAGAGAATAATCTTCCAAAAAGGCCTTGGCATCCCGATAATATTTCTCGGTAGTCAAATCCAACAAATCATGAACATACACCGAATCAATTACCTGGGATTTTTTTTTGCGGTAAAAATACAAATCAAAGAAAACAATGTCATTTTTCTTCCAGACATTTTTAACTGCCACATTTTCTTCCACCAGTTTGTTTTGGTGGACAATATGGGCCAGCATATTATAAAAAGACGTATTTGGAACAGTTTCAGACATTGCTTTCCTTTGTTTTTAGTTCATAACCGATTATGCTGAAAAGGTTTTAATTTTCGGTTACTATTCAGGAAGCATTCCCACTAATTTGGAAATATAATTCTTAATCGTTTCTACCCTGACTTTATAGCTTTCCAAATTTTTCTCCACAAACAACTTCTGATCCGGACGGATTTTTACGGCTCCGAACTGGCGGGCGATAAAATCTATCAACTTTTCAGGGGCTGCAAACGTATTGTTGCGGAAAGCGATTAAAATTCCCTTGCTGCCGGCATCAACCTTTTCAACATTCGCCTTGCGGCAAAGCTGTTTTATCTCCACGGTTTTCAAAAGGTTATCCACTTCTTCCGGCAAGGCTCCGAAACGATCAATCAGTTCTTCTTTAATATCCAGAAGCCCGTTGATGTCCTGAATCTCGCCAATGCGTTTATACAACCCGAGACGCACACCTAAATCCCGGACATAGCTTTCCGGTATCATAATCGGAATGCCGGTGGTAATCTGCGGAGCCCAATCTTCAATCTGTTTTTGTTTTTCATCCGTTCCGCCGGCTTTCATCCGCATAATTTCTTCTTCCAGCATATGCTGGTATAAAGCGATGCCGACTTCTTTAATATGTCCAGACTGTTCCTCGCCCAGAATATTTCCCGAACCGCGAATATCCATATCATGGCTGGCCAAAGAGAAACCCGCTCCCAAAGTATCCAGAGCCTGAAGAATATTCAAGCGTCGTTCGGCAATCGGTTTCAGGTTCTTTTGCTTCGGAACGGTGAAATAGCAATATCCCCGGACTTTGCCTCTGCCGACACGCCCTTTTAACTGATACAGTTGTGCCAGACCAAACATATCGGAACGATACACAATCATCGTATTCACGCTCGGCATATCAATTCCGGATTCAATAATCGTGGTGGAAAGCAGCATATCCGCCTTGCCGTCAGCAAAATCGTTCATGACTTCTTCTAACTTGGACACCGGCATTTGTCCGTGGGCGACCAAAATTTTAATATCCGGCACCAATTCCCGAAGTTCTTTTTCCACACCGAAAATATCCGACACCCGCGGACAAACAAAAAACACCTGTCCGTTACGGAATTTTTCGCGATAAATCGCCTCTTTTATCATTACCTTGTCAAACGGCATGACAAAAGTTCTGGCCGCCAGCCTGTCTACCGGCGGTGTGGCGATAATGCTCAGCTGTTTAACTCCGGTCAACGACAATTGCAATGTTCTCGGAATCGGCGTCGCCGTCAAAGTCAAAACATGGACATCCGACTTTAATGATTTTAACTTTTCTTTATGAGCCACTCCAAAATGCTGTTCCTCATCAATAATCAACAAGCCGAGATTACAGAATTTCAAATCCTTGGAAAGCAGAGCATGTGTCCCGATGACAATTTCCACCGAGCCATCGGCAATTCCCTGTTTGGTCAACGCCGCTTCTTTCGGACTGACTAAACGAGAAAGCATTTTAACCCGTATCGGAAAACCTTCCATTCTCTTTTTGAAGTTGTAATAATGCTGACGAGCCAACAAGGTTGTCGGCACAATCAAAGCCACTTGAGCTCCCGACATTGCCACCGCAAACGCCGCTCTTAAAGCAATCTCCGTTTTGCCGAAACCGACATCGCCGCAGACAAGCCTGTCCATCGGTATTCCCGCATTCAAATCCGCCAGAACATCGGTTATCGCATTTAACTGGTCATCGGTTTCATTATAAGGGAAACCGGCACAAAATTCGTCATAGCTTCCCGCCGGAGGGATGAAATTATCAGCCTTTTTCAGATGTCGTTCCGCCGCGATTTTAATCAGTTTTTCGGCAATGTCTTTAATCCGTTCCTTTACTTTGGCTTTTTTCGCCTGCCATGCCGCTCCGCCCAAGGTATCCAACTGAATATTATCATCTTCAATACCGTAGCGGGAAATGACATCGATATTTTCTACCGGAACAAACAATTTGGCATCATTGGCATATAAAATTTTCAAACAATCATGCGGGGCTCCGCCGGCGGTTATATTTTCCAGCCCGAGAAACTTTCCGATACCGTGTTCGATATGCACGACCAATTCCCCGATACTCAAAGATGAAACATCGGCAATAAAGTCTTTGGAACTTGCTTTTTTGGTTGTTTTCCGGTGTTGTCTTTCGCCCAGAATATCCTGTTCGGATATCAGGCAATATTCCATACTGCGGAATCCCCGGGAGAGATTAAGCAATACCATAACGACTTTCTTATGAGCCGCTTTCTTTTCCGCCTCTTCCCAGTTTTCGGCAAAGGTAATTTCATCAATGCCGTGTTCCGCCATTAAAGAAAACAGACGTTCTCTGGAACCTTCCGTATAACAGCAGATAATTCGCTTCAGTTTTTTGTTTTCATTCAGGTAGTCTTTCAGTTCCGCGTACACCTGAGAAGCACCGACATTTTTCGCATTGGAAAAATCACGTCCCGGAATGACGCCGGCATTAATAACGCCTTCTCCGTCCGGCGTGCTCATCGACGTGAAACAAAGCGGAGATTTTTCTTTTATGATTTTATTAAAAGCGGCTTCGTTAAAAAACATCAGTTCCGGTTTGACGGGACGGTATGTATCCACCTCATTGGCGGATTTTATATTCAAAGCCTCCAGACGTGCCTGATAGTAATCGGCAATGCTGTCCTCTTTTGATTTCAAAGCATCGGCGACGTTTTTGCCGATGATAATCTGTGCCATGGGCAGATAATCGAATATGGAAAGAAGCGGTTCTTCATAAAAAAACGGAAGCCAGTTTTCCATGCCCATATATTTACGCCCTTCCGACACGGCCTCGTAAATTTCATCGCTTTGGCTGACGGCTCCGAATGTTTCCCGATATCCGGTTCGGAAGTTCTTAACGGTATTATTATCCAAAGACACTTCGCCCATAACCTGAAACGTATATTTTTCCAGATTGCCGGTTGTCCGCTGCGACAACGCGTCAAAAGTGCGGATTTTTTCCACTTCATCGTCAAACAAATCTATCCGCAGAGGTTCGGGCGTCCCTACCGGAAAAATATCCAGAATATCTCCGCGAACGGCATATTCTCCCGGTTCCATAACCTGTTCCACCCGGTTATATCCGTTTACGGTAGCATAATGGATAAACTCATTAAAATTCAAATTTCCGCCGACTTTTATTTCCCGCACGGAATTGAGGAATATTTTTTTCGGCGGCAGTTTCTGTATGGCTGCCCCGATACTGGCAATGATTATTCTCGGCTGTTTTGTCTGCGGATTGGCAGCCAGTTCCGCCAACGTATTCACTCTCTCGGCAACAATATTGGCATTCGGAGAAACCCGATCATAAGGAACGGTATCCCATGCCGGAAACTTCAGAACTTTTGTGTGCGGAGCTATGGTGCCAAGAATGTTTGCCGCCTGCTCCAAGGCCATGCCGTCGCTGACAATATACAACAAATCCCTTTTTGACGAGGCAATAAGGGAACGAAGCAGAAAAGCGTCATACCCTTCCACAACCGATGAAACCGTATAATTTCTTAATTTATCAATATCGTCCAACATCATTTTTCCCGTTTGTTTATAGACAATATCGTTGTTCTTGTAAATACCAAAAACTTCTTTTGTTTTGTAAAATCATAGTTTATAGTTACCCATTATGGCATCAAAATTTTAGAGAGTTAATATGCGGCCGCAACTTTTGTTTCCTTTATTTACGAGCATTACCACACTGACCGGCGTCGGTGCCAAGGGCGAAAAGCTTTTAAACAGCCTGTGCGGGGACAAAATCATAGACCTTATCTGGCATCTGCCTTCCGGTTTGGTCAACCGTTCTTATTCTCCCCAATTAATCTCAGCCAGAACAGGCTGTATTTGCACGCTTAAAGTCAAGGTTCTTGAACATATTCCGCCGCAAACGAAAAAACAACCGTATCGGGTCGTCTGCACAGACGGAACCGATCAGGTAACAATCAGTTTTTTCAAAGTCTATGCAGACTCCATTGCCAAAAACCTGCCTCTCGGAGCGGAACGGATTGTCAGCGGAAAACTGGAAAGTTTTAACGGCATTCTGCAAATTTCTCATCCGGATTATATCATTCGTCCCGAAGACATTGACAAACTTCCTCAAAAAGAAGCCGTATATCCTCTTACTGCCGGCATCACCAATAAAATGCTCGGCAAGGTTATCGCTCAGGCCTTAACCCGGCTGCCTCAGCTTCCAGAATGGCTGGACAACGAATTTGTGCGTCAACAGCAATGGGAAACATTCAATCGGGCAATCGTTCGGGCTCATCATCCCCAAACCTCGGCGGATTTGGAACCCGGCACCCGAACCCGCACCCGTTTGGCCTATGATGAACTTTTAGCCAACCAGCTGGCTTTGGCGATTGTTCGCGAAAGGGTAAAAAAACAGGCCGGACGGGAATTTAAAGGCAGCGGGTTGCTCAGAAAAAAAACTTTAGAACTTTTACCGTTCAAATTAACCTCCGCCCAAGAAAAAGTCCTTAAAGAAATTCACGCCGACCAAGCCCAGCCTTTTCGTATGCTGCGTTTGCTGCAAGGAGACGTCGGCAGCGGAAAAACCATCGTTGCCCTTTTAACCATGCTTAACGCCGTTGAATGCGGTGCCCAGGCCGCCATTATGGCTCCGACGGAAATTTTGGCCAAGCAGCATTTGGAAACTATTCAGCCTTTGTGCGAGAAAATCGGCATCAGAGCCGAACTCTTAACCGGAAGAATCAAAGGCAAGACCCGCCAAAAGATTCTGGAGGAATTGGCAAACGGAGAAATTGACATTCTCATCGGCACTCATGCTTTATTTGTGGAAGATGTTTCCTTTAAAGACTTAGGCTGTGTTGTCATCGACGAACAGCACCGTTTCGGCGTTCATCAACGATTGAGCCTGTCTTCCAAAGGCAACAAAGCCGATGTGCTCATCATGACTGCAACCCCTATTCCGAGAACATTGGTGCTGACTGCTTACGGCGATATGGAATATTCCAAAATAGACCAAGTTCCGGAAGGACGAAAGCCGGTTGACACCAGAGTTATGCCGATTACGAAAATGAATGACGTTATCTGCGGCCTGCAGAGAAAACTTGCCGAAGGTGCCCGAGCCTACTGGGTCTGCCCTCTGGTCGAAGAGTCCGAAAAAATCGATTTGGCGGCGGCGGAAGAACGTTTCGAAAGCCTGAAAAAAATCTTCAGAAATGACGTCGGTCTGGTTCACGGCAAAATGAAAGAAAAAGACAAAGATGCCGTCATGGAACAATTCAAAAAAGGCGAAATAAAAATTCTGGTGGCAACAACGGTAATTGAAGTCGGCGTTAACGTACCGGAAGCAACCGTCATGGTGATTGAACATGCCGAGCGTTTCGGACTGGCTCAGCTGCACCAACTCAGAGGACGAATTAAACGCGGTTTTCAAGCCTCTAACTGCATGCTTTTATATGCTTATCCGCTCAGCGAAACCTCCCGTTCCCGTTTGAATACAATGAAAGAAACGGAAGACGGATTTGAAATTGCGGAAAAGGATTTGGAACTTCGCGGCGGCGGAGAAATTCTCGGCACCAGACAATCCGGTTTTTGCGAATTTCGTTTTGCCGATATGAATATTCACAAAAGCCTGTTGCTGACAGCCAATCGCGACGCCCAGATGATTTTGGCCAATGATCCCAATCTTGAAACGCCCCGGGGACAGGCATTGCGGATTTTGCTTTATCTGTTTAACAAAGACGAAACAGTTCAAACTTACCGAAGCTAAAAAAAGAGGTTACCCTGATAAGGTAACCTCTTTTTTGAAACTTCCTAAAAAGGAACGGCAGAACTCAGAAGAACTCGGAATTGTCGGGCATTGCCAGATTAACATCGTTGAATATGACGTTGTGTTCAACTTTCACAGATTTTTCTTCGATGAAGATGATGTCCGTCAGTTCTTTGTCTTTGGCAGACGCTTTTGCCCCCACCAGCCAGATGTTTCGGTTGTTGTAGATGCAGGCTATCGGGCGGCGGTAGAAGTTGGAGTATCCGTATTTCCGTATGTATTCCATTTTATACTCGCCCCAGATTTCAGCGATATCTTCTTCCTGAAGCTTTTGTTCTTTGAGGAAGACTTCCACATAAACCTCTTCATTTCTTTTGAGGACGCGGAGAATTTTGTTGTGATCCTCATGCTCTTGCCCTACTTCGCATTCTTCTGCCTGAACATTTCCGAAATAGGTATAAGCCCGGCCGGAAATTTGTTCATAACAGATATGGTCAAGATTGTTGCCGTCTTTTATCGGGAACACCCAAACCATACGAATTTGTTTTTCACAGGGAAGATAGAGGTTTACCAGTGTTCCCTTCAGTTCCTTATCGAACAGTTGGTCTATATCAGGGAAAATGTCTTGGACAATCCCCTTCACTGTTTCTGAAAAATAATTTTTTACCATCTCTTTTATATTTAGAAGTTCAACATAATTTTTAGTTACAATCCTTAGTAAAAGTTTCTTGAGAGTAATACAAAATTAGACAAAAGTCAACATCGAATAAAAAAAATCAGCATTACTCTTCATATTTTAAAATTTGCATATAAATATTCTCGGTATTTTAACCAGCAAAAGGGATTTATATCATGAACGCCCGCAATTCTCTTATCTTTTCCTCTGTTCTGTTATGCGGATTGTTATCCGCAGGAATGCAAACCGCTCATGCAGCCGAAGATACCTCTTCTCTGCTTCCCAAAAGTGCACAGCAGCGTTCCGAAGCCGGAAAAATCCGCCGTAACCATAATTTTACGGATTTAGGACAAGAATATACCGATTTCAAAAACATGCTGAACAAGAAATATGGTTTTGATTATTCGATTGATGTTTCCTACATGGGACAACGTGCCGCTCCAAGCGGGAAAAAATCTTCTTATCAAACAATCATCTATCCGTCTTTTACCTGGACAACTTTTCAAAACGAATATGGGACGGGAACATTAAACTTTGCCTATAATATTGTCCGTTACGGAGGTATTCAGGGCAGCCGCCTTAATTCTAACATCGGAGCGGTTACCGGGATTAACGATTACACCTCCAAAGCGACTTCCATGGATGAACTATATTACACTTATCAATTGGGCGGAAACTGGAATTGGCTGACCTTGGCTCTCGGTCAGTTCCCGTTGTATAATTTTGACGGCTCCTCTTACAACTCCAATCAACAAGTCAACTTTATCAATGAAGCCTTATCTCAAAACGCAAGTTCAACCTACTCTACCGCGGGGGTCGGCACTTATGTCCAGATAGACCCGAATGAGGACTGGAGTTTTGCTTTCGGTGCACAGGACGCCACGGATATTGACGGACAAAGTTTCAGAGTGAACGATTTTGACCAGAAACATTTTACCACATTCGGGTATGCCGCTTATACACCGACAATCAAAGGTCTGGGGCAAGCTCAATATTCCGTTTTGCTGTATAACCAGCCGGGCGTTAAAGCACAACCGCAGACAACCAACGGATGGTCTTTTAACATCAGTCAAAATATCGGAGAAAAACTGAACATTTTCGCCAGAGTAAACGGTGTTTCCGGAAATGTGGCTGAAATCGATCAGTCCTGGGTTTTGGGCAGCATATACAACGATCCTCTTGACCGTAACCCTTTAGATCAAATCGGCTTGGCTTTTGCTTATAATAAAATTAATGAGAAAGCCGTCGGAGAACCGTTAAACAGCAGTGCCGAAAAAGTTATTGAAACTTACTGGGCGTGGGGTATTTCAAAATGGATGACTCTTACCCCGGATATTCAGTTTATTATTGACCCTGCTCAAAATCCGAAATCTGATTTTGATACGGTATTTTCACTTCGCGGAACTTTCTTCTTCTAATAAAAAAGCCCTCTGAACGAGGGCTTTGCTTGTTACCGATTTCTTTCAGCCAAAGCAATATCTATCATTTTAATCCGAGGTACAGCCGGCTCGGTAAGCTTTGACAATGTCTGAGAAACATTATTAACAGGCTGCCATCCCGTCGCGGCCAATAAAGTCCCATCGTTCATATTATTTATTCTGTAAGCTTGGGCAAAATTCGCATATTCATTATTGCGAAAATCTTCACTTCCACGCTCGCTGACATTGGCAACCGTTCCACTGTTTTTCATACCGACAAAATACTCTTCCGCATCGTCAATATGTTCGCCGTTTTGAGAGAAAACTTTCACCTTACCCGGGTTTTCTCTATCCCGCATGGCCACAACGGCATGAAACCCGCTTCCCGTTCTATTGCCCTTGGACTTGTGAACTACCAGAAAAACAGAGTTTGGATTACTTTCCAGCTGGGCATTGATTTCATCCAGCAGATTAGAAGTTTCAACCACCTGTCTCGGTTTGTTCAATTTCTCTGCACTGCTTTGCAGCAAAGCCATTCCTTCTTCGGAAAGCTTATCTTTATCCAAAGCCTTAAGCCCCGGAGTACCTAATGCCTTTTGGGCACCTACAAACAGTTTTTGTCGGTCTTCAACAGACAGAGTGTCATTGCCCAAACTTTCCATATAAGCGGCAATTTCACGACAGGACTGTGTGGTCGGGCTCTTATGTACATGTTTCTTGACGGCATTCAAGAATGCACTTAAATCTTTTGTTTCGGCAGAAACCGGAAGGCTGTTAAGATAACTGTTAATTTCCTGATCAAAATCTTTTAAATCCACATTTTCTTTTAAACCATTCACGACACTCGGGCAATAATGTATGTTATCAATACATTTGTTCAGATAAGCAAATTCCGAACACCCGGTTTCCTGTGCCGTTTGGTTCATGGCCGAAATGCTGGCATAAGCACAATAAAAACGAACATTAATGCTTTTACCGTATAATTTTCTTAAAATAGAAGCCGGTGCCCGTCCTTTTCTGGGAGTTACCTTCTTAATCGTCGTTATGTTATCCGTCAGGCGGTCATACACACCATCATAAAAAGTCTGCTGACGCTGTTGAACATAAGCATCAAAAGCAGAATCAATCTGCTGCTGTATTTGGGCTTCTCTTTTTGTTTCCGCGGCATTAAAATCTTCCACATTGTCATAAACTTCCACTCCGCCGCTGCTTTTAAAACTTCGAACATCTTCAATATTATTTCCCGACTTGAAAAAAACGTCATCGCCGGTTTGATGCTTAACATCGGTAGAAGCACTTATCGGCAACGGCAATGCCGCTATTGCGGAAATTTCGATGATTTTGTTTAATAAAAGAGATTTTCGCTCAAGAATGGCCTTAGTTTTACGCTCCAACGTATCTTTGGCTCTTTTGTATTTGATGGCGGCAATTCTCTCCAAATTTGATTTTTTGGGTATTTTTTTACTGTTTTTCTCAGTCATTTTACATAGACTCCCCCTATATTTTGTTTCATTTATTCCGTTCGTTTTTACTTTATCATATCCATAGAAAATATCCACCAAAAATTTTATTAATACCCATTAAAATTAACTTTACTTTTATGACGTTTTGAGCATAAATAGATGTAATTTTTAACATAAAGAAATTATGGCAGGGTTATGAAATTTATATCAAAATTCTTTTTTGTATGTGTGGCGGCCGTTCTTCTCCCGTCTTGCAAAACTCAAGTTACTCCGGCAATTGTTCCGGCTGTGGAAGTAAAAAAGCCCAGCGGATATCCTTTGGGGATTATCGGAGCCGTTGAACCGGCTTATATTCTGCCGATGAAATCTCAGTTTTTTTCCCGTATTGACACCGGAGCCGAAAACTCATCCATCGACGTGGACAATAAAAAAACTTTTGAACGGGACGGCGAAAAATGGGTTTCTTTTGATATTACAAATCGGGAAACCGGAGAAAAGCACCATTTTGAAAAACCGGTTATCCGTCAGGCGACCATTAAACGTATTCACAAAGACGAAAAAAGAACCGTTGTTTCCATGGATTTGAAAATCGGCGATAAAATTATTACCGAAAACTTTTCCCTCGCCCATCGCGACAAGTTTGAATATCAGGTTCTTATCGGCAGAAACATCCTGACCGGAAGGGCTTTGGTGGACACCTCCCTGTCCAATACTCTCAATTAATTATAAAAGGCATATCAAATATGTTAAAAAAATTTGCTTCGGTCAGGTTTATCCTTTCTCTCGGTTTAATACTCTCCATTATCTTTGCCGCCTATAACGCATATTACAAAATAAAATACTGGGGTTTCAACATTACTCCGAAAAAAATGACCGATGTTTGGACCATTGAAACACACATCTCTTTTGAACCGACCGGAGAACCGATTAAGGTTTCAATAGCCTCCCTTTCGTCAAGCAAAGAATTTAAAATTCTGGATGAGAACATTATCGCTCCCGGATACAAAACCAAAAAACAAAAAAAAGACGGCGACAACCGTTTGATTTTGACCACCTCTGCCAAAAACGAACCGCAAGATATTTATTACAGAGTTTTGTTGTTTGACAATGAAGACGGCAAAGGCAAAATGACGGCTCCCGTTCCTCCTGCCCCGCAGAAACCCGTTTTGGACGAGCAGCGGACAGCTATTGCCCAAGAGTTGATTGTTCAGGCCGAAAAACTGCAAGGGGACATGCCGCAGAAATTTATCCGTCTTTTAAACCAAACACCGCCAAACTCCACTGTCCAATCCTTCTTTCCGGTTCGCAAAACCCAACAGGATATTGCCGAAGCATTATCTTCCCTGTTATCCATTAAAGGAGTTCCGAACAGAATCGTTAAAGGAATTAAATTGGAAGAAGACAAGAAATCATTCAATCCGGATTTTATGTTGGAAGCTTATACAGGAAGCCGTTGGAAACTTTATAACATAAAAACAGCCCAAGTCGGAATGCCTGAAGATTTCATTATTCTTCAAAGGGGCAACGCTGCTCTGCTTGATGTTGAAGGAGGCGAAAATTCTTCCGTCAAATTCTCGGTTTTGAAATCCATCAGTTCTTCTTTCAATCTTGCCGGAAAGCGAGCTAAACTTGCCGACCAGAAAGCGTCTTTTGAGTTTTCAATCTTCAACCTTCCGCTTTTGGAACAAAATACCTTAAAATGGCTGATGATTTTCCCGCTGGCTATTTTGGTTATTGTGTTAATGCGTAACGTCATCGGAATTCAAACCATGGGAACATTTACGCCGATGCTGCTTTCCATGGCTTTAGTCAAAACAGGATTTTGGCCGGGATTAATTTGCTTTACGGTTATTATCGGTATCGGCCTCATTATCAGGGCTATGCTTTCCAAACTCAACCTGTTGTTGGTTCCGAGAATTTCCGCAGTGGTTATTTTCGTTATCCTGATTATGCAGGTTATGACAATCTGCGGATATCGTTTCAGTTTGGAAATCGCTTCTTCCGCCGTGTTCTTCCCTATCATCATCATGGCTTGGATTATTGAAAGAGCCTCCATTACCTGGGAGGAAGACGGACCGATTAATGCCGGAAAAGAAGTGTTTAACAGCACCCTCGTTGCCATTATTACCTACTTTATCATCAGCAGCGAATACATCCGCCATATTATGTTTGCATTTAACGAACTTAATCTTGTCATTTTGTTTATCGTCATGCTTTTAGGAACTTATACCGGATATCGTCTGACGGAACTGAAACGTTTCAAACCTCTGGCAAAGGACTAGTCTGATGTTTGGAAAACTCTTCTCTTCCTATGCCTCTCCGTCCAGCTTGAAAAAAGCCGGCGTATTGGGAATGAACAGCCGAAACTATAACTTCATTTCCAAGTATAACCGCCGTGATTTATACCCTTTGGTAGATGATAAGGTTCAAACAAAAATTCTGGCAAACAAAATCGGAATTAACACTCCGGGACTTATCGGAGTTATTGAATATCAGCATCAGGTTGACAATATTCTCAACATTGTCAAAGATTATAAAGAATTTGTCATCAAACCGGCTCACGGCAGCGGCGGAAAAGGCGTGCTGGTTATTAAAGGGTATACTCCTGACGCATTTACCAAAGCCTCGGGAGAAGTTTTGTCCTATAATGAAATTTATCAGCATATTTCCAATATTCTCAGCGGATTATACAGCTTGGGCGGAAAATATGACGTGGCCGTCATTGAAGAGCTGGTTCATTTCAGCAATATCTTCAAAGATTACAGTTTTCAGGGAATTCCCGACGTCCGCGTTATCGTGTATAAGGGGTTTCCGGCTTTAGCCATGATGAGGCTGGCAACGAAAATGTCCGGAGGAAGAGCTAATCTCCACCAGGGAGCTGTCGGGGTCGGGTTAGATATCAGCACCGGTTCCGCCTTGAAAGCCGTGATGAGAAATGTCCCTATTCATCTTCATCCCGACACGCATGCCGAACTTAACAAAATTCAAGTTCCAAACTGGAGAGAACATTTGGAGATTGGTGCCAAAGCTTATGAAATGACAGGTCTGGGCTATTTGGGAGCGGACATTGTTTTGGATGCGGATCGCGGCCCGATGATGCTGGAATTAAATGCACGTCCGGGGCTGGCCATTCAAATCGCCAACGGTATCGGTTTGGCCGGTGTTCTGAAAAATATCGACGACACTTATCCGTCCGGATTAACCGCACAACAGCGTGTTGATTTTGTTCTCGGTAAAAAATCTTAAAATTAATCCGTCTTTTTAGTGCATTTTTAAATTCTAATTCCTATATTATCATCAGTTAAAACATCTAATGAGGATAAGGTTATGAAAGCAGTGAAAAAATCGGTTTCCGAAACAAAGGATAAAACCCCGAAACTGGCAAAAACGGAAACAAAATCCCTGAAAAAATCAGAAACAAAAGGTATTCAGAATCAGGAAACAAAAAAAATAGGCATCAGCCCTTCCCGAGCAAAAAAAATCAAACATTCCTATAAGGTAAAAGATCCGGAAAACGCTTTGGTTTTGAAATTAAAAGACGGTGATGTCGTTATTGAAATGTTTCCGGACGCTGCCCCAAACCATGTTGCCAGAATTAAGGAATTGGTTCGGGCTCAATTTTATAACGGATTAAAATTCCACCGCGTTATTGACGGTTTCATGGCTCAGACCGGATGCCCTTACGGAAACGGCACCGGCGGGTCAGGAAAAAAACTGAAAGCAGAATTCAATAAAATGCCGCACAAACGCGGCACCGTGTCCATGGCTCGTTCTATGATGCCGGACTCTGCCGACAGCCAGTTCTTTATCTGTTTTGCAGATTGCGACTGGCTCAACGGGCAATACACCGTTTGGGGCGAAGTTACTTCCGGTATGGAATATGTTGACTTAATCAAACGCGGCACAGGTTCCAACGGGATGGTATCTAATCCGGATGAAATTATCAGCCTTGCGGTTATTGCCGATTTGTAATTTTTCAAATAGAAATAACCTACAAAAAAAGCTCCTTATCGGGAGCTTTTTTTATTGATATAATTTTCAATTTCTAGCAGAGCCGTTTCCGGAGAATGGGATAAATCTATCTTTACCCCTTCTATTTCGCAGGCTCCTTTGTTTTTATCATATAAGCAGTAAGGCGTTGTGTAATATTTTCCGTAAATACGACTGTCATCTATATGAAAATCTATTTTATTCTCCGAGCAAAACACGCCTTTGGCTTTATCCCACAAATCATCGTCAATATGGAAATTACCATTTTCAAAAAACGTTACTTTCCCCTGAGCGTCATAAAAATCCAAAATAGTAAAAAGTTTATGATATTTTATTCCCCATGTTTTCAGAAACTTTACTATAACGGCATAAGGTCCGCCGGTAATGACATAAATTTCCCAATCTTTCTTCTTCGCCAACTCCGTAAACCGATGAAAATATTCTGGATTGTCGGTAATAACGCCATGAAAATCCAAGCCTATTTTTATTTTAACGTTGTTTTTTTTCATTTTTGTTTCCAAATAATGAATTCATTAAATCTTTCAGAGAACTCGGGCTCAATGCCGACAGCGGATTTATATTAACCTGCGGATCGGACAAATCTCCGGTAATGGAATAATTGGCGGCGAACACCGTTCCGTCTTTGCCGGAAAGCAGATTTCCCACCAACGGGATTTTTCCGATAAACGTATTAATGCTGTATGCCGGTGCAATCACGCCTTTGATGTCAAATTCTTCTTGTCTTCGGTCATAAGAACCGTTGGCGGTTATGCCCATAACATTACCAAAAGCTTTTGCCTCTTTTAAGCTCAGAACTTTATTTTTATATTCAAACGGGGCATCCGCATGAGAAAAGGCCAGCCCTTCGCCGGTTAACAGATTAAGCATTCCCGTAAACGACGCCACGGTTAAAAGTTTGGCTACGACAGGCGTATTATGAATACTGAAATCCCGCATTTTGGCATGTCCGATAAATTCTTTGTTTTTATTTCTCTTAGCCTCAATCCGCAAATTTCCGCCGCTCATATTATCATAAATACGCAGCACCTTTAATGTTGCTCCGGCATTATTACTGTCAATCGCCAGCAAAAATTCGCCATTTGGTCTCGGAACATAATCAAACTTTAAGGTAATGTCTTTTTTATTGCCATAGTTTCCGACCATGTGCATTTCCTGTACGCCGACACCGTTTACCAGTTTTGCGGTACCGGCAAAATTGGTTACGGGAACATTCGGGTTAGTCCATAACTTGTTAACCGCAATAAAAATATCCGCATCCGTTACATTTTCCAAATCATCATCGTCATCGTTTTTAGACGACGATTTTTTTGTTTTTGAACTATTCTCTTTTTTATCAAAAAATTCCGTTAAATCATAACTGTTTCCCGAAACATTTAATTTGACTTTTTGTTTTTTGGTATTGGCAAACTCTATCTTTGCCTTGGCAGAAGTTTTCGGGCCTTTAATGTCATAAATGTCGACAATTTTAACGTCGCCGTTTTTATCCAGGTCAATTTTTCCCTTCAGGCTGAAATCGGATTTTGACAAACTAAAGGAAGGAATCCCGTTCAACTTGTCCTTTTTTATATCCAGCTTTGCCGTAATTACCGCCGGCAGGTTAACGTCTTTCTTAAAGCCGAGGAACGAATAATCTATATCAGCATTATTCAGATTAGCCTTCAGATTGACAATCGTCTTGTCATCATTATAAGCAAGGATTTCGGCATCAACATTGGCATAGCCGGATATATACGGCGGGTTAAGGATGCCGAAGTTAATTCCCAGTTTTTTCTTCGTTTCCTCATTCAACTTAAATGAAATTTTGTATTTGCTTTTATAATCTTTGTTATTGAAATTTTCATCCCAAACCAAAGCTATCGGAATATCTTCCAGTTTGGCTTCTCCGATGACGGACATTCCTTCGTTCGTAACCAAAAGTTTCAATTCTTCCGCAGTCAACGCTTTACCTTTAATAACGTCAGGGATTTCGACATTAAGCAAATTTGACTTGACCTCAACTTTGACCTCTTCCGGTTTCAAATCGTTTTTCAATTCAAAGTTCAGCTTTAATTCCGTTTCCGTATCCCCTTTTATGGCACTCGGATCCAAACCTAAATCGCTGGTATATCCCAAAGGCGGATGATCAATCATTTTCAAAGCGTCTGTAATGGAAGAACTCATAACCAAATCTATTTCGGCAAAATTATCATATTTGTTAAGATCATACAGTTTAACAAAACCACCAGTCAGGAAAACCTCTTCCGACACGCCTTTGTCAACATTAATTTTAATCGTGTCATTCGAAAATTCGGCACGGCCATACAGATTTTTCAAGTCAGGCATTCCGGTCAGATAGTTCAGATTTGAATCCTCAATATCGCCTACGCCGGACAGTTTATCAAAAGCAAACGCCTGTTTCTTTTTATCATACGCAAAATCAAAACTGAAATCGGCATTTTTAATCTCGCCGCCATAAATACTGTCCTTACACCATTCCCAGGCCGGAGTGGCAATATATTTCGGCCAATATTTGGACAAGTCGTCAAATTTCATATTATCCACTTTGGCTTGGAGGGTTAATTTCAAATCTTGCAGAGATCCTTCCAACAAAAGTTTTTTCATTCCTTCGGCAGAGAAACTTAACTTGGTTTTCTGTCCGCCCAAATCAAAATCGGCATCTTTGATATTCAGCCGGTTTAATCCGCCTGCAATCGTTCCTTCCAACAAGAAGGAAGAGATTTTATAAGCGGAATCTTCATTATCCTCAAAAAGAATGTTTCCGCTGCCGCCTTCCACTTGGAAGTTAAGTTTTTCAACCGCGGTATCCAGACTTTTTATAATATCTTCTTTATTCTTCATTACTTCGGCAATATTGACCATACCGCCGATTTTACCGCTGACCGGAAGATTGATTTTATATAAGCCCGGAATTCTTTCATCATTGAGGAGATTATCCATAACCGCATAAGGTATTAAATCCGAAAAATAAACCTGAAGTCCGATTTTATTGCTTATCGGGCGGTATTCCGCTTCCAATCCAATCGGAATACTCTTATCCTGAACATTCAATAACGCATTAACCTCGGTTTCAATGTTCATCAAATTCCGTTCAAAAGAATAGTTCACATCCGACAGAATCCATTTCCGACCCAAATCAACTTCGTGAAATTCCACCTCGGCGTTTTTCACTCTTATATCATTGATGTAACTTTCGGGATAAGTATTGTCTTCCGAGTTAAACTTCTCAATAAAATCCTCAAACTCATCAAAATAATATTCCAGTTTTTTCTTGCTGACTTCATCTTTTTTATTTTTATCTTTCACACCGTAAGTCGTAAAAATATATACGGACGGGTCTTTTACCTCAATGGAACTCGGTGCAACCACGCCTCGGAGAAGAGCTTTGATACTGAAAGACACAAAAGTCCGGGGGGCATTAACGACAAAAGTTTCATCATTTTTGCGATATACCACATTATTGGCAATAATTTTTATCGGACGGATAGAGCGGACAAGTTCCAGATTGACAGATTCCACGGTTACCTGATATTCCCCGTTGTCATGATTTAATGCTTTAACGATATACGGCTGCAAAAACGGAACGGCAATCGGCCCTTTATACAACTGCCAAATAAATATCAACAGCAGTAACAGGAAGATTACGCCGGTATAATCCAAAATTCTTCTGGTCAAATAAAGTTTGTTTGATACTTTCTTCATTTTTCCTCAAGCCAATTTAAGACATCTTTATCGTTTCGATAATTAAACAGATTACTGTGTTTTCCGCCTTTATAGATTATCAACTTTTTAGGTTCGGCCGCATGATTATAAAGATTTTCCGCCAAACGGACGGGAACGGTCGTATCTTTTGTTCCTCCCATAATCAACACTCTGGTATCTATTTTACTTATCATTCCCAAATTATCATATTTATCTTTGACAATCAGAGAAAAAGGCAACGGAAACGGAACCACCGATTTGACAACATTAGTCAGATTATCAAACGGGACTTCCAAAACCAACGCCGCGAATTTTCCCTCTTTTTGCAGTTGATATACCGTGTTGGTGGCCATGTGGGATCCCAAGGACATTCCATACACGATGATATCCTTATTCTGATAGCCGAGATGATGCAGATAATTTATTGCCGCAACGGCATCTTCTTCCAGATTTTTTTGGTTGATTTTGCCCTTAATACCGCCAAACCCCCGATATTCAGGAAGCATTGTTCCGTATCCGGCTTTTTCAAAAGGAATCATTTTGTAAAAAAACTCTTCTACGGAATAAGAATTGCCATGCATAAACACAACCATCTTATGTTTATTTCCCGGCCGGCTCAGCCAAGCAAACAAAGGCGTACCGTCTGCGGATTTATACTCCACCTCTTCTCCTACATAACCATATCGGCGGACAGTTTCAATATCCGCCCGTTCCGAATAAGGATTATAGAAAAACAATTCCGGCATAAAATAAACGATG
The DNA here is from genome assembly GCA_017626035.1 of Alphaproteobacteria bacterium. Classification (GTDB taxonomy): domain Bacteria; phylum Pseudomonadota; class Alphaproteobacteria; order RF32; family CAG-239; genus JAGAJR01. The sequence continues at coordinate 185,090 of JAGAJR010000017.1, forward strand.
CCGCAGAACAAGGCATACACTCCGGCAAAACATATCACACATCCGAGCAAAAACTTTTTAATTTTTGCCATTACCGCCTACCTTTCCGGCCAGTGCCGCCGACAAAAACAAATCAATATCACCGTCAAGAACCGCTTTGGTATCTGAGGTTTCGACTTCCGTCCGCAAATCTTTTACCATCTTGTATGGCTGTAAAACATAAGAACGGATTTGGTGTCCCCAGCCGTTATCACCCTGGGCGTCGCGTATTCCCTGAGCTTCTTCCTCCCGTTTTTTCAGTTCAATTTCATACAAACGGGCTTTTAACATTTTCCAAGCGGCATCCCGGTTTTGGAACTGAGATCTCTGCGATTGGCACTGCACCACAATTCCGGTCGGAATATGAGTGATACGCACGGCCGAATCCGTCTTGTTAATATGCTGGCCGCCGGCACCGCTTGCCCGATATGTATCTACCCGGCAATCCGCTTCATTGATTTCAATTTCTATTTCATCGTCAATTACCGGATAAACGCCTATGGAGGCAAAACTGGTGTGGCGGCGGGCATTGCTGTCAAACGGAGAAATGCGGACCAGGCGGTGAACGCCGGTTTCAGATTTTAACCAGCCGTAAGCATTGTGTCCGGAAATTTTAATCGTTGCCGATTTCAAACCGGCGACATCTCCTTCCGTTTCTTCAATATATTCGACTTTATATTTATGGTCATCTGCCCAACGGGTATACATTCTCAGCAGCATTTCCGCCCAGTCCTGAGATTCCGTTCCTCCACTTCCGGAATGAACTTCCAAAAAGGCATCATTGGCGTCAACCTCTCCGGAAAGCAAAGCTTCCAACTCTCCCCGGCGGGTTCTTTCCCTAAGCTCTTTCAGCTGCTCCAAAACATCCGCCGTTACGGCCTCATCCTTTTCGGCGTCTGCCAATTCAGCCAATTCATATAAACTTTGAAGGCTGTCCGCCATCTCTTTATAATCATTCAGATTATTTTCCAATGCCGTCTTTTCGCTCATCAGCTTTTGGGCTTTGGCAGCATCATTCCACAGGTTCGGATCTTCAGACAAGGCATTCAATTCGTCTAAGCGAAGCAACGCATTGTCATAATCAAAGAGACCTCCTCAGCAGTTCCAGAGACTGCTTGATATCCTCAGACAAGTCAACAATTTCAGCTTGCATTTTTATCTTCCCTTTTAATACTGTGTTCCGAGTTGGAAAGCCGCATCATCATCTTCTTCAAAAACATTTTGAGTTTCAGCCTGCCCGTTTTCGGAACCGGTGCCGCCATCATTTCCGATAATTCTTTGTTTGTTGGCATCCAAATCAAAATCAGGTTTCAGAGCTTCGACAATAACCGACGTATCCTGCGGGGTTGCAGCTTTGCCGGAGTGATAATCAATCCTGACCAATTTTATGCCGTTTGGAATACGGAACGGAATATCTGCCTGTTTAGCCAGAGCTTTTTCCATAAATCCGTAGAAAATAGGCAATGCAACCGCCGCTCCCGTTTCCCGGCGACCCAAACTTCTCGGTTCATCAAAACCGACATATATACCGACAACCATATCCGGCGAAAAGCCCATAAACCACCCTTCTTTATTGTCATTGGTTGTTCCGGTTTTTCCGGCCAGATGCTTATTCAACGCACGCAGTCTGGCTCCCGTTCCGCGGATGGCCACACCTTCCAAAATAGACGTCATTTGATAAGCGGACAGCGGATCAACTATTTGTTCTCTGGTATCAGGAAGTTCAGGAATTTCCTGATCTTTCCAAACATCGGAATTACAAGTCGGGCATTCCCGCTTATCTTGTTTTAAAATTGTTTTTCCCGTGCGATCCTGAATCCTTTCAATGAAATACGGCGTTACTTTTTTACCGCCGTTAACAATAACGGAATAAGCACTTGCCATATCTATCAAACGGGTATCTCCCGCCCCCAAAGACATAGACAAAAGCTTTGGCAAATTAGCATTCACACCGATTTTTTCCGCCATTTGGCAAACCTTGTCCATCCCCAAGTCTTGTGCCAGACGCACGGTCATCAGGTTTCTGGATTTTTCAACACCTTCACGCAACGTCATCAAACCATAGAATTTTTTAGAGTAGTTCACCGGTTTCCATTTCGGCAGGCCGGCTCCCTGGTCCAAGACAAAAGGAGCATCCAAAATTAAATCTGTCGGAGAATAGCCGTTTTCCAAAGCTGTCAGATATACAAAAGGTTTGAAAGAGGAACCCGTTTGGCGGCGAGCCTGAGTTGAACGGTTAAACTGAGATTTTTCAAAAGAATATCCGCCCACGGAAGCTAAAACCTTGCCGGTGTGAGGATCCATAACAATCATTGCCCCTTCCACATCCGGAACCTGACGCAGTTCATAAGAATTTCCCGGCAGTTCTTTTTTGCGGATAACGTTTGTATCGGCTTTTTCGACCCAGACGACATCGCCTTTTTTAAGAACGTCTGCCACTGATTTCGGAGCCCCGCCGACATCCTGTTTTTTTAGAGTTTTTCTGGCCCAGGACACTAATTTCAAAGGTATTACGCCCGGATCCCCGTCTTCCGTTTCAATAGAGGCACGGTCGCTTTCAACACCCAGAACAACGGCTTTTTCCCAAGTATTTTCCGCACCTTTAGGCATTTCGACCGCAGCCAAACTTTTTTTGTAATCTTTTTCATCAACATCAATGTTGGCAACGGCTCCCCGCCAACCGTGGCGAAGGTCATAATTCTGCAATTCTTTATGAAAGACTTTTGTTGCCAGGCTTTGCAGTTTCGGATCCAAAGTCGTACGGACAATCAAACCGCCTTCATACAAAGCATCATCGCCAAAATCACTGCTGATTTCCCGACGGACTTCCTCACTGAAATATTGGGCGTCCTGAACAAATTCATTATTGCGTTCCACAGTTTCCAACGGTGTTGCTTGGGCGGCTTGAGCTTCCTCTTTGGTAACGAATCCCTCTTCCAACATCCGTTCAATTACCCAATTGCGGCGGGCAATTGCCGCATCGTATTTGGTTTTGGGATTATAGTTGTTCGGCCCTTTAGGCAAAGCTGCCAAATATGCAACTTCCTGAAGATTTAATTCATTCAGGGATTTTCCGAAATAATTCAAAGCCGCAGCGGCCACACCGTAAGACCGGTTGCCCAAATAAATCTCATTTAAATACAATTCCAAAATATGCTGTTTGCTGAACGCCTGCTCTATTCTGGTTGCCAAAATGGCCTCTTTGATTTTACGGGTATAGGAAAGTTCGGAAGAAAGAAGGAAATTCTTGGCCACCTGCTGTGTGATTGTGGATGCCCCGGCCGGCCGGCGACCGCTTCCCAAATTTTTGATATTACCCAAAACAGCACGAACGATACCCGTATAATCAATTCCGGAATGGGTATAGAAGTTTTTATCTTCCGCGGAAATAAATGCGTTTTTAACCAAATCCGGTATTTTTTCTTCCGGAACAAACAAGCGTTTTTCAGCGGCATATTCCATCAGGAGCTGTCCGTCTCCCGCAAACAGGCGGGTCGTAACCGACGGTTCATATTTGGCCAGCTGTCTGTAATCAGGCAATTCATCGGATATTTTCCACAAACTGCTGATGACAAGCACAAAAACAATAACCGCAAAAAAGAAAAAAGTACTGATTAATGAAGATAAAGTTTTAAACATCTATAATTCCATTATTTTTTATTTTAACGCACTATAGACCGCAATTTATAACAAAATAAATTAATATCCTAGCAAAAATTATATTGCTTTGGATAAAAAACACAACTTTTTGCAAATTAATCAGAAAATTGAAGCGTGCTGCATATTGTCAAAATATTTTTCAATAGCCTTATTGGTTGAAGCAGCCAATTTTTTGCGATAATTCTGTTGTTTCAAAAGGCGTTCTTCCGTCCGGTTGGAGAGATAGCCCATTTCAAGCAAAACAGAAGGAACGTCAGGAGCCTTCAAAACGGCAAAACCGGCAAAACGGTGCGTATTGTCAACCAATTTGACTGATTTACGCATTTCCTGAACCATAAAGGTTGCAAATTCGGAAGAACGGTTCATCGTTTCCCGCTGAGCCAAGTTAATCAAAATATCAGATACTTCCTTGGAATGTTCCACCAGATTTAACCCGGCAATCACGTCCACTTTGTTTTCACGTTCAGCCAAAGCGGCAGCTTCTTTGTCGGAAGCGGTTTCAGACAAAGTGTAAACAGAAAGCCCTTTAGCACTACGGTTAACCGCACTGTCGGCATGAATCGACAAGAATAAATCGGCATTATAGCGACGGGCGATTTTAACTCTGTCCCGCAGCGGAATAAATATATCCGTGCTTCTGGTCAGATAAACTTTATATTTTCCTTCTTTATCCAGAATTTTTTTCAATTCCTTAGCCATAGCCAAAGTAATGTTTTTTTCATACACGCCGGAATATCCGATTGCTCCCGGATCTTTTCCGCCGTGCCCCGGATCAAGGACAATCACTTTTTTAGAAGCTCTTTTTTCCGCCGCTTTTTTAGAAGCATTGCTCTTTTGAGCCACAGAATAAGAGGCATTAAAGCCGCCATCACTCGTGAAGGCGTGGCCATTGCCGAGCTTGGAAGCAAATTCCCGTTCGGAAGCCAGCATTACATCGACAACGAATCTCCAACCGAAACTGCTTTGCGGCGGCAGCATAAAAGCTTTTTTAATTACGGCCGGTTTTAACAAATCAAACACGATACGGGTGCTGTCCGGTCCAATCTCGCCCAAACGGGTTTGAGAAACCAAATTATTCTTATCGCTGTATTTTTCGATTTTCGGATTAACTTTTACGCCTTGGGTATCAATAACCAAGCGGCGTGGATTATTCAGCACAAAAGCTTTATATTCAAAATTCCGGTCAGCATCAAAAACAATGCGGACGCTGCCGACACTCTGCCCGATACGCATGGAGGATATTCCGGAAAACGCCGAAGCGGACGTGCTGAAAAACAAAACCGACAAGCATAGGAAAACAGCCGGAAAAAACCTTTTGAGTTTACCGGAAAAACAGTCAAACATATCATGCAAGACAGCTTTCATAAACATGTACCCAGTCTGTTGACCCATCATATAAAAAAATTATAAAGGATAGTTGGTTACCAATATATTAAAAAACTTAGGCAAAGTAAAAAAATCATATTGTGTTTTAAACAAAACAGTATATTCTAGTTTGCGATTATATGTTTTTTATGTATCGGATTTAAGTCTTTACTACAAAATTTTAAATTTATTTTCAAGGCTTAAATTTGGTACCGCCGCTTTTTCATTGCGAAAAGCGTGCTTGCATATAAGAAGATGAAAAGTTTTTGCCGGAAGGGTTTTATCGTATCTCGAGCCGCAATCAATCAAACAATAACTCAGGTTCGGATACAAAAGAGAGGTTTTATATTTTTGAATACTTAGATTTAAAGTATTCGCAGAAAAGTGCCGTTGACGCAAACAAAACGTTTCCATTGTGTCTTACCCGGTGCTTAGGTTATGTATTCTTTCGCATTCCCCTCCCGCAACTGTGGAAAACGTCCATCCGTCCTTACGGATGATAAATGCGGAGTAACATATTATAATGACTAAGAGAATGCTTATTGACGACACACAGCCGGAAGAAACCAGAGTTGTCGTCATCAACGGAAATAAACTGGAAGATGTTGAATTTGAATCCAGTTCAAGAAAACAAATCAAAGGCAATATTTATTTAGCCAAAGTTATGAGAATCGAACCTTCCCTGCAGGCCGCTTTTGTGGACTACGGCGGAAACAAACACGGATTTTTGGCTTTCGGAGAAATTCATCCGGATTATTACAACATTTCCGATGAAGAAATGGCTGCCGTTGACAAAGAAGTCGATGAAATTATTGAAGCAAAAAAACAGGCTCTGAAAGAAAGAGAACTGGAACGCGAACGCCAACGGGAAGAAAGAGCCGCTTACCAGGCCAAGCTGGAAGAGGAAAGACGCAAAGCCCAAGCCGAGGCGGAAGCTGCTCAAAAAGACGCTGAAGAATCAATTGCAGAGACTCCTGCGGCCGAAACTGCCGAAGACACTCAGAACGTTGAAGTTTCTCCGGCAGAAGAGACTGCTGCCGAATCAGTTACAGAGGAAGGGAAACAAAAAGAAACCGAAACGGTTTCCGAAGAAACTCCGAAGAAGAATCAGAAAAAGCGGATTGCCAAAAAACGGTTTAAAAAACAAAAATCTGCCGAAACCGAAAAAGAAAATGCCGAAGAATTAAAAGTTATGGCAGAATCTACCGGAACGGAAGACGATGTTATCAGCGAAGAGGTTACGGCTGTCAGCGAACAGGAAGAAATTTCCGAAGAAACGGCTGCCGAACTTTCCGAAAACGACAAATCCAGCACCTACAACAAACTGGCTGAAGAAGATTTGAGCGATGACGATGAAGATGACGAAGAAACCGAAAACGATTTCGAATTGCAGAGAAAACTTCTGAAGGTCAGAAAATTATTCCACCGCAGCAACATTCAAGACGTGATTAAAGAAGGTCAGATTTTGCTGATTCAAGTGGTTAAAGAAGAAAGAGGCAACAAAGGTGCCGCTTTGACAACTTATTTGTCTTTGGCCGGAAGATATTGCGTTTTGATGCCAAACCGCATCAAAAGCGGCGGTGTTTCAAGAAAAATCACCAATGCATCTGACAGAAAAAGACTTAAAGCAATTGTTAAAGAACTGCCTTTAACGTCCGACATGTCGATGATTGTCCGCACCGCCGGCGAAGAAAAAACCAAAGCCGACATTGTCCGCGACTACAACTATCTGATGAGAAGCTGGAACCAAATCCGTCTCAGTTCTTTGAAGGCCCAGGCTCCGGCTCTTATTCACGAGGAAGGAAACCTGATTAAGCGTGCCTTGCGGGATATGTATACCAAAGATATTTCCGAAATTATCGTTGACGGCGAAGAAGCCTATAAAACCGCACGCGATTTTGTGAAGATTTTATCTCCGCACAGTCTGAAGAAAATCAAATCCAGCAAAAAAGGCGATATGCCGTTGTTCCAAAGATTCCAAGTTGAAGGACAATTGGATAAACTGCATGACACCAACGTTCAGCTTGAATCCGGCGGCTATCTGGTTATCAACCCGACGGAAGCTCTGGTTTCAATTGACGTCAACTCCGGACGTGCCACCAAAGAAAAAGATTTGGAAGAAACCGCCCTTAAAACCAATTTGGAAGCGGCAGACGAAATCGCCCGCCAGCTGAGAATGAGAAACCTTGCCGGATTGGTTGTGGTCGACTTTATTGATATGGACGAGCAGAAAAACAATCTGGCCGTTGAAAAGCGGATGAAAGAAGCCATGAAAAAAGACCGAGCCAGAATCCAAATTGCCAAAATGAGCATTTTCGGCCTGTTGGAAATCTCCCGCCAGAGAATGCACTCTTCCTTTATGGAAAGCAATTATCAAGTATGCCCTCACTGCCAGGGTAAAGGCATGGTCAGAACAATTGAATCCGGAGCCGTTTTGGTTCTGCGTTCCATTGAAGAAGAAGGTATCAAAAACCGCTCTTCCAAGATTAATGTTTTTGTTCCGTCAGACATTGCCATTTATCTTTTGAATCAGAAACGCCAAACGTTGTGCGATTTGGAACAAAAATATAAAATGGACATCATCATCAGTGCCGACGACAGCCTGAAAAACGTTTCAGAATTCCGCATTGAAAGAACAAAAACGGTAAAAGCTCAAAACGAAAACAAGCCTGCCGACGAAAAGGAAGCCGTTAAAGAAAAACGGGAGAAAAGACAGCCTGCTCCGGCAAAGTCCACCGAAAATAAAAAGGAAACCCGTCCGGTTCAGGAGGAAACTCCGGAGACTGCCGATGTTCAGGAAAATGCGGAAAGTGCTCAGGACACGGCAGAAAACGGTAAAAACAACCGCCGCCGCAGAGACAGACGCAACCGTTTTGACCGCAATAACAGAAGAAACCGCCGCAACCGTTACAACAATAACGAAGAGGTTTCCGAAAACGGCGGCAACACTTCCGAAGGAAAAGAAAAACAGGAAGCCGTTATCTTGTATAACAGCCACGAAGATATTACATCTAAGGAAAATTCTTCCGAAAATACGGAAGAAGCCCCGAAGAAAAGGAAATCAACTTGGTGGAAAAAACTGATAAACGGTTAAAATCCAACTTTTTATTCTTCAAAAGGCTAATATGCAGTTTAGTGCTGCTATTAGCCTTTTTGGCTTGTTCTGACGCCAAAGCCGCCATTAATCTGATTACCGACGAGGAAACGGAACAATATCTTGCCGGAGTGCTCCGCCCTATTTTCAAAGCGGCAGGCATTCCTTTCAAAAGAAACAACATCCATATTGTTGATGATAACAGCCTTAATGCTTTTGTCGGAGACGGCAACAATATGTTCATCAATACCGGAACATTGATAAAAGCCGGAAGCTCCAACGAAATCAAAGGCGTCTTGGCTCACGAAACGGGACATATTCAAGGCGGACATATTCTCAGGCAGAAAATAAAAAATCAGGAAATGCAGCAAATCAGTCTCGGTTCCTTAATTCTGGCAGGAGCTGTCGGTGCCGCCACGGGCAGAGCCGATGTCGGAATGGCCATTGCCCTCGGTTCACAAAGTTCTGCCATCAACAATTATCTGACCTATCGGATTGAAGAAGAACGCAGTGCCGACGAAGCTGCCGTCAATCTGCTCGGTAAGACAAAACAATCTCCGCAGGGAATGCTTACCTTTATGAAAAGAATTCAACAGCAAAACCGTTTAAGCGGTGTGGATGAAACCGCTTACATCCGCACACACCCGGTAACCGGAGAACGTGTCGCGTTTATGCAGCAGGCCGTTTCAGCCTCCCCTTATCCGCAGAAGGATAAAGACGAAGAACAATTCCGCCGCGTTCAGGCTAAACTTTCGGCTTTTTTGTCAGAACCTTCTCAAACCTTACAAAAATATCCGTTATCGGATAAATCCGTTCCGGCACGTTATGCCCGGGCAATTGCTTACTTCAAACAACTGAAGACGGCTCAGGCTCTTAACGAAATCAACAGTCTAATTGCTCAGGAACCGGATAATCCGCATTTTAAGGAACTTAAAGGGCAAATATATATGGAAACGGGAAAAGTCAAAGAAGCAAAAGCCGAGTTTCAAAAGTCTCTTGCCCTGATGCCAAATTCTGCTTTATTTCAAATTAATTTGGCACAAGCGGTTTTGGAATCATCCCCTTCCCAATCCGAATTGCGAACAAATGTTGATATTCTCAATAAATCCCTTGTCCAAAATCCAAATTCTTTTGCTTGGCTGCTCTTATCCCGCACTTACGGAGAATTAGAAGATTACGCCGCTTCCAATTATGCCGCGGCAGAACACAGTTTGGGCATCGGAGCCGTCGACATTGCCGAAAAACAGGCAAAGCAAGCCGAAAGCTCAGCCACGGACAGTAAATTAAAGTTAAAAATCAATGATTTGTTAACAAGGATTAAAGAAATAAAAAATAACAGTTAGTTTTTCTCTATTTTTTGTCAAAAATATTATTGCATCACTATAAATAATGTGCTATAAATAATGTTCTAATAAGGCATTATTATGGAATTATCATGAACATACGAAATAAATTCGTTACCTGATTATTTCATATATAATGCTTTTTCTTTGATTATTCACTAAAACACATAATATATGAAAAAGAAAATCATCAGCCTCCAACCGATGTTGTTTAAATGCTACGACATCTGCTACGGTACCGTTACTCAAAGTAATTCTGAAGGTCTCTTTGTTTCTCTGGATGGCGGGGCTTACGGTTTTGTTATGATGGCAAACATCCCCACAAACCCCGACAAGTATCCCACCAACGGCCATTTCAAATTTATGGTCATCGGATTCAGAAACGGAGGGCTTCTGGAGTTGATTCCCAGGGGTTTCGATGATCCGAGCTATCCGGCAATTGTCAGAACCGTTACCGACAGAGGGCTTATTCTGGAAATCCCAGATCTGCCGGAATTTCCGGAGAACACTCTGGTACCTTACTGTCCTCCCGGAGGAGTGGAAAAAAGATGGGCTGTCCAGACACCTGGCCAAAAAGTCCACTGTCATGTATGGAAAACATACAACGGATGGTTTGTAAGCGGCCTTACCAGAACAAATCGCAACTTAGGATACATTAACGATTTCAATCCTGAAATCGCCAAGACCGCTGTTGCCAAAGGTTCTGAGAGAGAAAGAAACGGTATCCGCGTTGGAAAGATTTACATCGTACAAAAACTGCCTACCAAGGCTCTTCTCGACGGTGAACCGGTATCGCTGGAAATTCCGGAAGGAATCAATCCCGGAGAATTTTCTACCTTAGAGGTGGTTATTACCTATATCCCCTCTTTCCGGCACAAAAAAATCTCTGCCCGCGTCATCTCTGTTCTAGAAAAAAATCAAGTAACCATTTAAAACTTAATCGTATGAACACACAAAGAAAAGCTTCGGACAAAGTTTACAACCGCGACGTCAAACTGGAACGCCTTTACAAGGCTACAGTGCTTCCTACCGAAGAGGAAGATTACCCTTACCGGGTAATGCTCGACAGCGGCGACCGTGCCACCATCATCTCGGACAGAACCAAACTCAAAGCGTTTGACAAGGTTCATGTCTTGGTAAAATACATCGACACGGAAAAGCACATTCTTGAAGTGAGGGTTATTGACTAATCCCTCTCTTCAATCTCTGATAAAAAAGGCCTGTTTCATTCGAAACAGACCTTTTTTGTTACAGAAATATAAAAAAATCACTATTTTACACTTTTTTGTTGCAAAAAAAAAAAAACGCTTAGTATGGATAGTATATAGGCTTTGGTTCTTAATTACTATGAGGTGATACTATGATTAATACTAAGTACTTATTGCTTGCTTCCGTCTGTGTTTTGCTCAACGGCAACGCTCAGGCTTCCGAAGTAAAGAATTTAACCTTTGATTATTCTGGTTCTCCTCTGGTAAACACCCACACATACACCACACACACACCTATGGAGCTGAAGCCTATATCCTCTTTGGATAATGCCGTTAAGCTTGCCGCTGTTTGTGCCGTTACCGGCGGATGTAACGGAATGGACTTTGACAAATCCGATAACAAAATAGATTTTGACAATGCTTATCTTTGCCGAGAAGACGGATATACTTTATCTTCTTGTCCGGAAAACTACATCAAAGGGGCTGCCTGCCCTTTGGATGCTTCTTGGGTTAAGGAATGTATTTCTCCGGAAACCTGGTGTCAAAACAACGGATACAACATCAAGGAATGCCTCCTTCCCGATTATCCTGATACGTCCTGTCCGTACAGTCCGGAATATTACAAAACCTGCAAAACAGATAATGTTCGGGCTTGCAAAGAAGAAGGATATTCTCTGGTCTGCGATACGGGAAAAGTTCGGGACGGCAACCAAGTTTGTTCTTATGACGACTCTTTTGCAAAATGCGTTTGCGACCCATGTATCGGATTTGACTACACAATAGCCCAGACCAGCGAGCAAGGTTATGAACCGGGAGAAATCTGTAACTCATGCGGAACCATAAAATACAAACGGGTTGAAAATGCCTGCGAGGGATACAAAACCTGCGACTGCGGCGGAGAAGTCGGTGCTGACGTTTGTTATTCCGGCACCACTCAAAAATTTGATACCTGCAAAGAATGCTGTGACGCTTCCGTTTATAAATACGACATTTCAAATTGCAATAACGGATATTTTCCTACCGGTAACTCTTGCGGTGGGAAATTTAATGAATGTCAACCTATAAAACTGCTTTATGGAGACGGAAGCGTTTCTATCGGTTTAGATAACAACAAAAAAGTAATCGGTATTGTTTTTGATGAAAGCAATCGATTAGCCATGGCGGTAACGAATGTTAATCAAGACGGTTCGGCTACAGTACTATTTGATGAACATAATGTTATTGATCATTTTAACAGTATCGATAAAGAAATGCCATGGGCTGAATCCCCGAGAAATACAATTAACATTTCAGGCTTAGAAAATTGTGTAAATACTGAAGAATTGAACATCTGCGGTGTTGACGGACAAACTAACACTACCGCCATTCTCAAAGATACGACAATCGGAACTCAATATGCTGCAATTGCAGCAAACAAATTTAGTCCTGATGGATGTGAAACAGATTTTTGTAAATCCGGAAATTGGTTTTTACCGAGCATGCGAGATATAAACAATATGATAGCAACCAGATATATGATTTCTAACGGAGGAGGATCATCTAACATCAACCCATATTTATGGTTTACTAATGTTTGCGATCATCTTTGGTCATCCACATGGCATGTCAATGGAGCTTGGAAATCTCTTAACGGTTATATGGCTAGAATATATGAATATGGCAAAGAAGAATGTGTTCAACCTGTCGTAAAATATTAATCAAAAAGCCCCTCGTTTGAGGGGCTTTCTTTAGAGTTTTAATTTTTCCTTTACCTTGGCGGCGATTTCTTCATAAGCTTTTGTATGAGGGCTTTCCGGTTTGGAGAAGACTATCGGCGTCCCGTTGTCGGAGTTTTCTCTGATTTCCAGATGCAGAGGAATTTCGCCCAAGAAAGTTTCGCCCATTTCCTCTGCCGTTTTTCTGGCTCCGGCATGGCCGAAAATATCAGCACGATGTCCGCATTTTTCACAGAGATAATAACTCATGTTCTCCACAATTCCCAAAATCGGAACATTTACCTTCTTAAACATATTCACGCCTTTAACGGCATCAATCAAAGCGATGTCCTGCGGGGTGGAAACAATCACAATCCCGTCCAAATCTATCTTCTGCGACAAGGTTATCTGAATATCTCCCGTTCCCGGCGGCATATCAATTACCATAACATCCACGTCGCCCCAATTCACTTCGGTCAGAAGCTGTTCAATTGCTCCGCAGGCTTTAGCCCCCCGCCAGATTAACGGCGTATTCCTGTCAATCAGGGTGCCGATGGACATGGACTTAATCCCCATATACTGAAACGGTTCAAACGTTTTACCGTCAAAAGAAATCGGGGCAACGCCTTCATAACCGAGCATGGTCGGAACGGACGGACCGTAAATGTCAGCGTCAAACAAGGCGACTTTCAAATTCAAATTAGCCAGTGCCAGAGCCAAATTTACGGATGTCGTCGACTTGCCGACGCCGCCTTTTCCCGAAGCAACTCCGATGATTTTTTTCACCCCGCGAATTTGCCATTTGTCATTTTCCGGCTTTATTCCCGAAACGGCTTTTGCCGCGGTGTAAACAACCGTAACTTTTTTGACTCCCGGCAAGGCGGCAATTTGTTCTTTCAACGCCGAAGCCTTTTTTTCATCATCGGCCGTGCTCAGCAGCGTTACGATAACTTTGCCGTCAAAAACTTTTACGCTTTCAATTTCATTGCCGTTAAAATATGTTCCGACAATTTCCTTTATCTGATTTTCCATAACCGTCCTTTCCGGTTCCCCTGTTGATATAGTTTTATCTTCAATTGTTTTTATGTATTAATTACATTATATATATCTGAGACGCAATAAAATAAATACAGAGGTGCAAAATATGGCAAAAAATCAAGGACCATGGGGAAACAACGAAAATAATCCCTGGGATGACGATACATCTTCCAACAAACCCAAAGTTGTCAATTTTACCAAGATAACCCATTTGAAAAACAATGACGGTTTTGAATTCAAACCGCAATTGATTGTTTTGGCGGTTTTACTGCTTTGGCTCGCTTCCGGTTTTTATCAGGTTCAGACAAACGAACAAGCCGTTATCTTAAGGTTCGGAAGCTATGCCTATACGACCGATGCCGGTTTGCACTATCATCTCCCTTATCCGATTGAAAGCGTTGAAAAAGTCAGCATGACTCAGGAACGCAGTATCAACATCGGAGAAACCGCCGCCTATGACACGGATGTCAAATCCTTTACCGAAAGCCATATGCTGACCGGAGACGAAAACATTGTCGATATCAATCTGACAATTGTCTGGAGAATCAAAAACGCCAAAGATTATTTGTTTAATATGCGTAGTCCCGACCAGACCGTCCGTGTTGCCGCACAGTCCGTTTTGAGAGAAATTGTCGGACAATCCGAAATGCAGCCGATTATTACCGGAGACCGCGGCAAAGTTGAAGACGAAACTAAAGACGAACTGCAAAAGGTTCTGGATGAATTCGGTTCCGGCATTGAAATCGTTCGTGTCAAACTGCAAAAGGCCGACCCTCCGAAACAGGTTATTGACGCTTTTAATGAAGTGCAGCGTGCCAAAGCCGATATGGAACGTTTCAAAAACGAAGCGGAAGCATATCGCAATGAAGTTTTGCCGAAAGCACGCGGTGAAGCTGCCAAACGCCTTCAGGCCGCTCAGGCTTACAAAGAAGCCGTTGTCAACAAAGCCCAAGGCGACGCCGCCCGTTTTATTTCCGTATATAATGCTTACAAAGAAGGAAAAGACGTAACCATTAAACGCCTGTATCTGGAGACTATGGAAGATGTTCTTTCAAAATCCAACAAGGTGATTGTCGATCCGTCCTCCAAAGGCGGAAACGTCCTCCCTTTCCTTCCGTTAGATAAAATGAATAAATAGCAGGAGTTCAGCCAATGACCGATAAAGTAAAAATTTATATCGCCGCTGTTGCCGCCGCCGTTATTTTTGTTGCGGCCAATGCCTTTTACATTGTCAATCAGGCAGAACAAGCCATTGTCCTGCAATTCGGGGAACCGGTCCGACTGATTAAGGAACCGGGGCTTAAAGTGAAAATTCCGTTCATTCAGAATGTCGTTTTTTATGACACCCGCCTGCTCAACCTTGATCCTCCGGCTCAGGAAGTCGTTCTGAATGACAAGAAACGTCTTGATGTTGACAGCTTTACCCGTTACAAAATCGTCGATCCGCTGAAGTTTTATCAGACGGTTCGCACCGAATATCAGGCTCAGAGCAAATTGCAGGAAATCGTCAACTCCTCTCTGCGTAAGGTTCTCGGACGGATTACGTTAACCGAGCTTCTTTCTCAAAAAAGAACGCAGATTATGGCTGACATAAGCACCGCTGTTAAAAAAGACGCCCAGCAAATCGGTGTCAGTGTTGCCGATGTCCGCATCCGCAGAGCAGACTTGCCGATTCAGGTTTTGCAAGCCATTAACGACCGGATGAAAACCGAACGTGAAAAAGACGCAAAAGAATTTCGTGCCCAAGGCCAGCAGCAAGCTTTGCAAATCAAAGCCACTGCCGACAAAGAATCCACCATTATTGTTGCCGAAGCTGAGAAAAAATCTCAGATTATCAAAGGTGAAGGCGACAAGAGTGCTATTGAAATCTGGACTTCGGCAGCTAATCTGGATCCTAAATTCTATGCTTTTTACCGCTCCTTGGAAGCTTACAAAAACGCTTTGAGCGACACCAACGCTTCTATGGTTTTGGCTCCGGATTCCGAGTTTTTTGAATTCTTCGGAAAATCTTTAAACACAGGAAAATAAGTCAAAATGAAACGTGTCTTTTTTCTCATTTTGTTTTTAAGTGCCGCAATGTTATTCCGGATTTCTCCGGCGGCGGCACAAATGCCTTTTCCTTCCTTTGCGGATTTGGCGGAAAGGCTTATTCCCAGTGTCATTAATATTTCAACGCTGCACAGCCCTGAAAACGAAGAGGAAAATGATACGGATTTTCAAAGCGGAACACCGGGAATTGACCGTTTTTTTAACCAAAAAGGAAATAATCAGGTTTCACTCGGTTCCGGTTTTGTCTTAAGTGAAGACGGATATATCATTACCAACAACCATGTTATTGACCAGGCGGAAGAAATTTCGGTCATCTTGTCCGACAATACCAAAATCGAAGCCGAATTAATCGGCCGGGATATGAAAACAGACATCGCCCTTATTAAAATCAACACCGACAAAAAACTGATTCCGGTTGTTTTCGGAGATTCCGATAAAATCAGGGTCGGCGACTGGGTTCTGGCTATCGGAAACCCGTTTGGTCTGGGCGGAAGCGTTACCGCCGGAATTGTTTCGGCAAAATCCAGAGATATTGAATCCGGACCTTATGACAACTTTATTCAGACGGATGCCTCCATCAATCAGGGAAGTTCCGGCGGCCCGATGTTCAATATGAACGGCGAAGTCATCGGCATTAACAGTGCGATTTTTTCAACAACCGGTGCCAGTATGGGAATCGGTTTTGCCATTCCGGTTAATTTGGCTAAATGGGTGGTTTCTCAACTCAAAAACACCGGAGAAGTCAAACGCGGCTGGCTGGGCATTAAAATTCAGCCCAACACGCCTGAAATTGCTTCAAGCCTGGGGTTATCTTCCGAAGCCGGAGCTTTGGTTTCCGGTTTAAGTGAAAATTCTCCGGCTCAAAAATCGGGGATTAAGGCAGGAGACATTATTCTGGACTTTGACGGGCACAAAATCGACAATACGAAAAACCTTTCCCGTCTGGCGGCAGAAACGCCTATCGGAAAAAAAGTTTCCGTTACTTTGTGGAGAGACAAAAAAGAACTCAAAATTCCGGTTTTAATCGAACAAATGCCGGAAGATGTTCCTGAAAGCAAAAAAACGGAGGCAAAACAACCCGCCGTCGAAGGAAATGAAGTTTTAATCGAAGGATTTGGCATAACCGTTACCGAAATGAGTCCGGAAACCATTGATAAATACTCTCTTAATCCGGAAATTAAGGGAATTGTCATTACCGGCGTTCGTTCCGGTTCCGATGCCGAACAAAAAGGGCTGAAAAAAGGCAATGTTATTGTTAAAATCGATAAAAAAGACGTTTTCGGCATTAATAACGTATTGCAATTTGTTGATGAAGCCAAAAGGGAAAATAATCGTCCGGTGTTACTGTTAATTCAAGACAACGAAACAGTTCATTTTGCGGCAATCAAACCAGACGGAGACAGCAAATGAGCCGATTTGACTTTTATCATCTGCAAAATCAGACGCTTGAGGATGTTCTTCCGAAGTTGGTTGAAAAAGCTTACGGGACGGGAAAACCCATTAAAATCAAAATCGGGAACGAAGAACGCGTGGAATTTTTGAATTCCCTGCTCTGGACCTATAGCGATACTTCTTTTATTCCGCACGGAACAAAAAAAGACGGCTTTGCCGACGCCCAGCCAATCTGGCTTTCCGCAGAGGATGACAACCCCAACGGAGCGGTTATGCTCTTTTTGGCGGACGGGGCAAAAATCTCCCTGGAAGAGGCTCAAAAATATGAACGTATCCTCAATATCTTTGACGGAAACTCCCAAACCGCTTTGGAACAAGCCCGCTCTTTCTGGAAAGAATTAAAAGCTTCCGGACAAGAGCTTTTTTATTGGCAGCAAGATAATCAAAACAAATGGCAGCAAAAAGCATAATGGTTAATCTCGAACATCTTATTCAGGAATACAATCTGGTTGAAGTCAGAGGCGACGACTTCATTATTGATATGATGTATGCCCGCAGCAACAACATTGTCAGCACGCCCGTTTATAAAAATATCGGGTTTGGAGACAAAGCTTTTCTTAACGCCAAAGCATATGCCGCATTAAAAAAACTGGAACCGGAATTAAAAAAACTCAATATGAAACTCAGAATCTGCGATGCCTTTCGACCGCTGGAAGCTCATCGGGAATTTTTGCGTCTGGCTCCGGTAAAAGGTTTATTTAAAGCTGTTCCCGAAGAATCTCTGCATTGCCACGGGCTGGCCGTTGACTGCTGTTTGACGGACGAAAACGGCAAAAACCTTTCCTACCCGACAGAAATTGACGCTTATACGCCGGAATTTGCAAAAGAACTGCAAAATAAAAACTATGACAATTACTTTCGCCACTTATCCAAAGCCGGATACAATTTTGAAAATTGTTCCGAAGAACAAAAACAAAATCGTCAATTTTTAAGACAATTTATGCAAAACGCCGGTTTTTCCCCTATTCCCAATGAATGGTGGCATTTTAATTTCATCTGACACAAAGCCTTAAAGCCGACTATAAAAATTGCAACAACAAACGTCTCTCAGAATTGGAAAGACGCTTACTCAGCCTTTTCCCAAGCATTACATTATTGTTTTCTTAACAGACTTATGCTATTCTGACGGAGAAATATAACAAATACTTTTATCAACTCTAGATAGGTGTGTCAAATCATGAGTAGTTTTAACGAAGATTTTAAAAATCTAATCGACGCTTTCCATAAAGCCGGATTAGGCAATTCCTCCCTGCCGACATTTGCTGCCGGAGACGATTATAAGATTGAAACGGTAACCGAAATCGTTCTTATGCGAATTAATAACGCAATTCAAAACTGCAGCGATCCCGAAAAGAAAAAACTATTGCAAAGTGTTGCGGCAAAAGCCACTACACCGTATTTTACCCACGGGCATAACGCACTCTCTGCCGATATGAAAAAAGCCTGAACAAAATATATGGTACGGATAATTTGGTTTTTATTCCTCAAAATGCCGCTTTTCAAGAAGCTTTAAGCCAGCCAAAATCAACTTGGAATGACGACTTTGGTTCTTTGAGAGCAGAATTTTCTACCCTTGTTCATCACAGTTTTCCTAATCCGGGAAACGGAGATTATGACTTAGACACTCAGTTTCATCTTTTGCTGGCTCGCCTTCATGACGGAAAAAGTACGATGCGTGACAGCGAAAAAGCAGACCGCATTAAAGTTTTGGCCGCAAAAGCCGTTGAACTTTATTTGCACAAAAGCGGAAAAACAACCGCTCAGCTGCCTAATGACATGAAAAAGCAAATGACAGAAATTTTGGGCAAAGATGCAAAAATCGTTTCCAATACACCGGAAAAACAAATGAAATTTGACGTTGCCGCCTGTATCGTAAAAGAACCTAAAGCTCCGACACCGGAAAAGAAGCCTTCTTTATGGTCTCGTTTTAAAAGTAAAACGAAAAAATTTCTTTCCAAACCTGCCGTAAAAGCCGTCGGTTATACAGCCTTGGCCGCAGGGTTCGGTGCCGCCGCCGTCGGAATTACCGCTGTTGCCGGAACCGTTGCCGCAGGTGCTTACGGAGCGGCAACTCTGGGGAATGCCATGTTGCTCGGACTGGCCGTAACGACAGCCGGATGCGGAACCAGCTTATATGTTGCGGGCAGAAAGCTGAAACAAGCTTGGCAGGAACGTCGCGAAGCCAGACTGCAAAAAGCCAACTTTGCGGCAAAGAGAGAAAAGGTAATTTTGACTTTCCGAGACAAAGTTAAAAAGCTTCAACAAGACGGGAACATGGCTTCTGCGGTCTTTGAAATTATGAAACTTGACAATCAATTAAAACCACTAACCGCGGAAGAACACAAGGAAACGGGGAAAAAAGACAAACAAGTTTCAGGTCTTAAATCTCAGGAATATGATTGGGTTAAAAACTTTTATCCCGGTGAATTTCATCCTTTGCTGGCCAATACTCTGAAATTTTCCAGATTAGGGGAAAAGGAGTCTGAAATTCAGGCGAAAATTGCTCCGATGATGGAAAAAGCCAAACACGACTATGCCGTGAGATTGGAAAATGAAAAAAATGCCAAACCAAAATCGAGACGCACGCCTCAAAAACAAAGAGATATGCATCGGTTGTCCAGAGAATACAGAAAACAAGCAAGCCGTATAGGTTAATTGTTTAAAGCACCCCTCTCCTTCACAGAGAGGGGTGTTTTTTCAACCGCATTATTATTTTTCGGCCAAAAGATAACTTTCATCAATCCGGCGGCAAATTTCTTCGGCAGAAACGCTTCCGTCCAAACAAATCGTAAACCAATGTTTCTTATTCATGTGCCAACCCGGAAAGTATTCCTTGCCGTTGACTAATTGCTCAATCTCTGATGTTTTTCCTCTTAAGTCTATAATCTCAACTATTTCATCCGAAGGTAAACCTAATTTGTCTTTTGTTACCGTCAGAATTGCCGCATACCATTTGCCATTATCTCTACGGCGGAAAACGGCGTTTTTAGGAAACTTAGGCCATAAATATTCCAATTCATCATTATACTTATCTTTCACATAACGAATAACGTTCCTGGCAGAAAGGCTTTTAAAAACATCGGCCACACAACATTGTTTACGGATATCAGAAAGCAGGGTTTCAAATTCTTCCCTTATTTTGCCGACAAAAGCACCTACGGCTTCCGGAACTTTGACCAATGCATAAATATCTCCGGTCTCGGCATCAAACACATCCGCCGTTATTTTATTTTCATTAACAACAATCCTAGCCTCAAACGGCGGAGTAGACAGCCGCCGGGAATAAACATATTTTTCCTCTTTTTTCTCAAAACCGAAAGCAAGCAGTTTTTCTTCCTCAAACGAGTAAATTGAAAATAAGGTATCAATATCTTTCATCCACACATCTCTTTTTCATTATTCATATTTTCAGGAATTATACACTAACACAAGGAAACCAAACATCAACAACAAAAAAGCTCCGACATCTTACGATGCGGAGCTTTCGTTGGTGTTAACCGGCGAGAAAAAGTTCACTTGCGATACTTAATCTCTCCGGCCGGCAGATTACGATATGAGTTTGGCTTAATCTTCTTCCCATTGTATTGGGGATCACCGTAGAAGACAAACTCCATAAAGCGGCCCTTCTTGCTCTGTCCCTGCAGCCATACGGTGCATTTATCATCAGATACTACCCTAAATTTGCCGGCCTGGTTCTTCCAGAGTCCGAAGTCGGCGGGAACGACGAAGGTATACGTATCGCCGTTGGCGTAAGTATACTTCACACTGATTGGCTTGGCGTAGGGTGTCTTCTGGTCGTAATCAACGGAAACACTTGTTGCGGCCTGGGTCTGCGGTGCTTGGAAGTAGTTGTACTTCTGCAAGCCTTCCAACTTGACCTCCTGCTGCTCGTGCTTGGGCTGATAGACTTCCTTCACTGGCTCCTGTACGGGAACGGGCACACTCTCTTCTTTCTTGTTGCAGGATGCAACTGTTACTGCGATGACCAGCATGGCAATAACCTTCATTAAACTTTTCATAGCTGTTGAAGTTTAGATTGTGAATAATAAAGAAATTTACGACGCATATTGCGTTTATGTTGTTTTCTATGACAGAAAAATCGAATT
Organism: Alphaproteobacteria bacterium; assembly: GCA_017626035.1. GTDB lineage: Bacteria > Pseudomonadota > Alphaproteobacteria > RF32 > CAG-239 > JAGAJR01. Next base: position 206,117 of record JAGAJR010000017.1, read on the forward strand.
AAGTTCTTTCTTTTTAGCACAAAAAATTTTTTTGTCAACTTTTTTAGGCACATTTTTTTATAAAATTTTGCATTTTCTTTTTGCTGTTATCTCATTCTCCTTCCTCATAAAATAAAAAAGATTATAAATACGTATATTTACTGAATAATTATTGTTAAAAATTTCAATATACAAATGTTCTTTTTCCTGTTATTTATGCTAAAAAATTTCAGGAGGTAAGCCATGATTTTAGAACTCAAATCAAATCCGACGTTAAAAGACTTTCAAAACTACGTTATGCAAATGAAACAAGAACGCGGTTTTAACACGACAGATAAATTTTACGAATGCTGCCTCTTGGCCGAGGAATGCGGCGAAGTTATTTCCGCTGTCCGCAAAAATTCCAAATCAGGTTCCATTGGTTCGGGCTCTGTTGCCGGAAATGTTGCCGAAGAACTGGCGGACGTTTTTATTTATCTCTGCTCTTTAGCCAATATGCACGATATTGATTTGGAACAAGCTTTTCGTGAAAAAGAAGAAAAAAACAAACAACGTACATGGAAGAGATTATAACCTAATGGAAGAGATTATAATCTAATGGCCGAGATTCATCTTATTTGCGGATTTATGGGATTTGGAAAAACAACCTATGCAAAAATGCTGGAGCAAACTTTGCCAGCAATCCGATTTACCCATGACGAAATCATGCAGCAACGATACGGACGAACACCGGATAATTTTCAAGAACAATATAAATTTGTCGATGACTTTATCCGTCAGGAAACAAGCAAACTCATCGAAGCCGGGAAAAACGTCATTTTAGATTATGGGTTTTGGAGCAAAGATATAAGAAAACAATATTACGAGTGGGCAAAAAACTTAACTCCGAATGTTTTCTTTCACGCCGTTACCTGTGATATTGAAACGGCCAAAACAAGAGTTTTAGCCAGGACATCAGAAAACAAAGACGCTTTATATATCGATGAAAATTGTTTTGATTCCCGTTTATCTCAATATGAACCCCTCACAGAAGAAGAAGGATATCCGGTAATTTTTTACCATTCGGAAATTACTACTTGAGTAAAATCACTAAGTTCCCGTTACGGGAACTTATATACTACAGGGCAATAAACAAAATGTTTATTGCCCTTAATTTTTATATTACAAACTATGTTGATTATCTTTATTTAATATGCTGATTCTATTTTTATTATTCTGATTTTGTTGTTGTAAGTTTCTTTCAATGATGGCTTTTTCTTGAGCACATCTCATCAGGCGAATTTTTTCAAGTAAATCCAACGAAATATTTTCTCCTGTTCTACGATTAAACTCTTTTAGCAAAATCTCATTCTGTTCATTGTCCAAATACCCGGCCAATTTACTTAAATCAAAACAATAATTGGACAACCCCGTCATATTAAAATCGATTATTCCGCTAATATGCCCATCTTTTTTCAGCAAGATATTATTGGCATTCAGGTCGCCATGAATAAGGTGAAAATCTTGTTTTTCCATATCTTTGACAAGACCAAACAACTCTTTGTTTTTGGGAATGCGATATCTGCCCAACATTCCTTCAATTTGGGAAAAAATTCCGGTTTGATATTGTTCATCAAGACTATTGCTTCGAATCTGTCTCATTTCTTGAATAAAAGTAACCAAATCCCGGCAAAAATTCATATACTGGCAATCAGAAAGCCCTTCTTTATTAAGACGGTTTAACGTTTCGCCTTCAATAAATTTATGGATTGTAAAGACCAACCCTTCCTGTTTTGCCAACCTAATTTTAGGAATAGAAAAAGAAATTTTATCCTGGATTTGTTCACAAACATATATTTCCTTTTCCAACAAATTTCTGGCAATTACATCTTTGCAAAAACGAAATACGAAGATTCCCTCTTCCGTTTTAGCCTGCATAACGGTATTGGAATATCCGATACTAGTACTGATTTCTGCATCAGGACAAAAAGAACCTACAATTTCAACTTGTTGTTTTAATGTTTCTTGATTAACCGGATAATTTCCCATATTTACCTCTCCCAAAGAAGTTAATTTGTTTTGGCTATTTCGTCAAGTGTTTATCTCTGTTTTAATTTACCGGTTAAAAACAAAATTTATCAAAATTAGTTTTCTTTTTGCAAGTAATTAGCTGGAATAAACCCGTCTTTCAAAACAGTATTTCCGGGTTTGGCGTAATGATACATTTTCAGCATGGCATTTCTGTATAATCAGCTTTATTGAAATGTAAAAAATGATTCAATTTAAGACAAGATTCATTTTTTTATGATATGTTTTCTGAAATTTAAATTTTCAAGAAAGACATTCTGATGGAAAGCTTAATTCGAGAACGTTTTGTTCCTTATAAAATTAACGGAGAAAACAATCGTATTTTTATCATAGAAAACGGTGAAAAGCACCTTCTCTCTTCAAACGAAGGGGTTCCCGGTCTTGATATTGTCATTAACGGAAACAACAATAGTATAGCCATTGAAGCTCCCAACAGTTTTACAGACACGCTGATTAATATTAAAGGCGATAACTGCACTTTTTCTTGCGGTTCAAGCGATGTACGGTATCAAGAAGCCGTCTTTCTCCTTCAAAATTCCAACTTTGTTAAAATCGGAAGAAATGTTCTGTGCAGTCCGGGTTTTCGTCTTTATGCCAAAGAAAAACAAAATTCGGGCATAACTATCGGCGACGATTGTTTTTTTGCCGTTAATACGCTTATCCGCAATGGCGACGGGCACACTCTTTTGGACCAAAACACGGGAGAAATATTAAATGAACCGGAAGAAATCGTTCTCGGCAGCCATATTTGGGTAACTTCAAACTGCACTATTTTGAAAGGAAGTTATATTGCGGACAATTGCGTTGTCGCCGCCGGATCTCTGATTAATAAAAAATTTGAGGAAGAAGGATGCCTTCTGGCCGGAACTCCCGCTAAAATCATTCGTCGCGGGATAAATTGGGACCGACGTTGTTTTCAAGAATATATCTCGGAAAGAGAATAAAAATCTCACCGGTATGATTAACAGCTTACTTTACTGTTATTGAGCTATATATATTGACTTAAATTAAATAGGTTATACAATGCTGTAAAACATAAATTATTGTAACACTTAAATTTTTATACATATGAGAATAATAGAAACTATTACAACCGCTAAAGATATTTTAGCTTTGGTTGATTATGTTTGTTCTCAAAGAACAGATATAGAGTATGAATTATGTGCCGAACATGAAATTAAGCTGGAGTATTCTTTTCCTATAGAGTCTCCTAAATGGATTGTTCCGATAACATTTTGCCATTTAAACAGAAGAGATAAATATCAGACTAAATATTTCATATTTGATCATGAATTTTGCTCATTAACTGTTCAAAATGCGGATCCAAACCAAACTATTACTTATTCGGCAAAACTTACGGATTTAGACGCATGGATTTCACATTTTCATTATTGGATTATCAATGATGAGGTCGTGAAAACTGTATTTACCATTATTCATGATGCAAAACCAATTTACCTTCCTGATCATTGGGTCAATCGTTGCTTTAATGAACACCAACATCCGTGTCAGCTTCTTTTCTTAACACCTGATGATGTAAGGAATGGTTTTCCATTCAGAGAAATTGTTAAACAGGTAAAAAACATTGAACTAAAAGTAACAAGCTATAATGAACCTGTGTGGCTTTTAACTCAAAACACGGGGAAAAAGTATGTTATCTATCCTTGTTCTTTGCACCGATTTTGTGATGAGCTAAATGTTTCTCATGATTTTGACGGGGAATTAAGGATGCCGCAAAAAAATGAAGAGTTTCTGGTTAGCCATTTTGTATCACACGGTATTTACCCTGTGATTGCCTTTAAGGCCAAAAATGAACAAGAACTTTCGATTTTGCGTTTTAGTGAGATGAATTTGAAACACAAAATGAATTTTACCAATCTAAATTTGTAAATGTATAAAACCACAGATATTTTACTATCTGTGGTTTCATTTTTGCCATTTGGCCGATTAAAAAACTAATCAAAAGGCAAGATGGTCTGCCCGGGGGTTTCTTCCAACTTGCCTGTTTCTTTATTAAACACTATTCCTCCTTCGGAACGAGGAAGAGAACCGGGATGTTTTTGCTCATGTCGTAAAGCTTTATAATTGTAATACAGGCGTATTAATTTAATTACGCAAAAGCATGCAAAACAACCCAAAAGAGCAAAGATGCCCAAAATAAACAGTAATTTAACCATACGCAATAATATTAAAATTGTTACTCTAATTATATAAACATTAAGCAACAATCTATATGATATCTATTCTAAATACAAGGATTAACAGTAAATAATAAAGAAACATATCATGAAAAACAGTATCTAAACTCAAGGGCTTTTTTAGTGGTGATGCTTAACTCACGGCTTCCGAGCTAGAATTTATGCTTCATTTTCTACACTTTTTGCTGTTCCGTTTTAGATTTGTCGTAATGAATATTAAAAATATTTGATTTTTCAACTCGTTGAGTATATTATACACATAATAATTATCGTGTTTTTGTAAGTAATAGTATTAATGCCCGTATATGATATTAAAATTGGAAAATTAAATGAATATAGATGAGATAAAAGCTAAAAAATCATGTCCACTGCATAGACTGTTTTGTATAATTTATCACATTGAATGTGAAGAAAGTGTAGAGCCATGGTATAAGCAAATCACAAGATTAGCAGAAGGAACTGATGTCAGTTCTTCCGGAATGAATAAAGCTGTTATTTTTGGAATGTACCCAGAATTAGAAAAAGCATCGAAAGAATGGTACCGTAGATATGAAGATATTCATAATGATTTTGAAAATAATCCTCATAAGGATAGTGGTTCTTTATCAGAATCTCTTAAAGCAGTTAGTTTGCAAATAGGAGAACAATATGGGTTAAATAAAAATAAATATTTGTTTAACGAAATGACCGAAGAACAATCAAAAAGAGTTCAAAAACGTAAGAATATTGAAATAACAAAGATGTGTAATGAAAGTGCTGAAGCAAAGATTGATTCGTTACACATAATTATGCAGGGGTTATGTAAAAAACTTGATTCTAAAGACTATAAAAAGTTGATGTCTGATTTTAATAATGCACAATATATTTTTAAATTTGCTAAAGATAACGATATAGAACGAATAGAAAACAGTAGAAAAGAATGTCCGGAAGCATATTCAATATATACACAAGTGAAAAAGTGTTTAGAAGCATCTGAAATAAAAGATTGCGACCAAACTATTGATGGTAAAGATTATAAAAGATTTATTCAATCACTTGAAAGTTTTAAATATAATGGCAAAGAGTATAATTTATTAGATGCGGTAAGACCGATTACTCAAAAACGAAATGTTTTTGGAGAGATTATAGCGAAACGATCAAACGCAGTTTATAGCTGTAGAACGCATTGAAATAGACATAGCAAACCTACTTTTAGATGTCTGGCCGCTGTCTTAAATATGTCTCTTTAGTTATACTTACCGATTTTAGAATAGCATAAATATCAACATTATCTGCTAGTAATTTTTCTTTGTTACAGTCCCTCATTCAAAAATAAATCGCCGTCAGCATCAAAAACTTTTCTTTTAGGCTGGCTTCAAATCTGATGGATGATAAAAAAGTATCTCAAAGACTTAGGCGAGATTCAAACCAACTCAAGGCACTGAAAAATAAAGACTTTTGCATAAACAAATTCGTAAAATCTTCCCATAATGACATTTTCAAAAAACGAACATTCGAACTCAGTTAAATGTTTGATTTATAAAAGAAAAACGGCAGTTTTTATACCTGCCGTTTGCATTGGTGACAGTTTTGCAACGAATTTCGAACTTTGGCTAACCAGAGAGTATTATCAAGCCACAATGGAAACTTACCGATTAGCCAAAGCTTTTTTACAAAATAATCAAGAATATCAATTTTAAAGTTTCATTTATTCAAGATATTGAAATTTCATATAGAAGAGTTTGTAAGAAATATAAATAATGATTCACACGTTTTAATTCCTTTTTACCTTCCACAACATTTTTTATATTTCTTACCGCTTTGGCAGGGGCAAGGGTCATTTCTTCCAACTTTTTTAGAAACCACATCTGGATATTCTTTTGCCTGAAATTTAGTTGCTTTATCTAAGGGCGTTCTCCATATTTTCATTATATTGCGTAGCTCTCTAAATCGTTGTTGTTGTTCATCTGTCCATTGCGAACAATCAATAAAAACTATGTCTTCGGAGGTTGTCTTTGAATATTTTACTGGTTCTACTCCGATTGCTATAATTCTTTTTAAAGGATGTTGGGGTAGTTCATCTACAAACTTAGCTTTTAAACACATTCCGTAGGCTTCAATCAAATCTCTTCGTTTTTTTCTATAAGTCGCATAAGAGTCTGTAGATAATTGTTTTAGCTGTAAAAAGAAATATACCTGTTCTCTATTTGTATAGTCATAATATAAGCTAACATAAGGTAAATCTACATCTTTAGGGACAATATCTATAGGATAGCTATCGTAAGCTTGCTTTAATCTTTCACACAACAATCTTCTACTTGTTCGATCTTCAAGTGCCATGTATCGCAAAGCCCCCTCATGTGGATTTCCTTTGGGACGTTCGGATTTAGTCTCTCCACTAAGTATACCGAAACCTGTTCTTTGTATTAAGCTGTCCCAAACATAACTAATTCTATCTGCATTTTTTTTAGAAAGATACTGGGGATTGCTCCATAAACTATTCCAATCTTCTTCGAAAAAAGTACAGAATGTTTCTTTTATTTTTCTATCCGGTGCATTAACAAAAGTATGACGTCGTCTTCTCTCGTCATAATTTCTAATATAGTGGTATAGCAAATCTTCTTCACCAGTATAGCTTACTCCTTTTGCTTTTCTAATAAATATTTCTTTCTCTTCTAAATAATTAACAAAATCTCTAAGAGTATCTAACTCATTTAAAACAAAAGGAAATGAGAAGTCATCAAAAACATGAATAAAGGTTTTTGTATTATCGTAATCAGTAATATAAAACTCTCCATTTGCTAATTGATTTTCTATCGTAACAACTTTATTTTCCGTTTCCTCATGCAACTTTTTATAATACTCTTTGCTTTTTTTCATTTGCTCTAAGTCTGTTGTAAACATTAGACTGCCTGTACAATTTACTCCAAATAGCTTTTTACATGCCTCTTTAGCCCCATTTGCAACGCAAATTAAGTGAATTTTCATATCTTTAGCTTGTGGTAAAGGAACATGTAATTTCTGTTTACATTGTGGATCCAGAAAAATTTTCTCTGGAAACATTTTAATTTTTTGTTCTGCTTTTCTTAATTGTCGTATTGATTCTATTACAGCCTTATTATGCCAACGATTCCAAGCAACAGATACATCAATATTCATATCAAATTTTATTTTCTTATCTGAGAATATCAATACGTGATTATCGCAAACAACTAGAAGGTCAGTCAGCTCTTTTCCTGGTTTATAATAAACATTCGGATAACTCCATAATTCAAGAAAAACTTTTTTACCCAGTTTTACTAGCTTTTTTTCACTTTCATTCAATCCTGCTGATTTTTCTACTTTTACCTCTTGATTAATCATTAGCTTCTTTCGTTCATTTTAAAATAGATAATTCTTTTATCTAAGGTAGGTATTTAGTTGTAAAGAGTCAATCAAATTGAAAATCATATGTAAGTCTAGCTCAAAGAGCAAAGGTTTATTGTTATGTGGTGATGATATTATTAGTAATAAAATTGGGGCTATTCCGTAATTTCAATAATTATACGGTCATCGATGAAATGCGAAAAAGCGGATAGCATAATAATTATCGTCATTTGGCCAGTGCCTACGCTAAGCAAATAGCTTTGGATATAATACAAAATGCAAAGATATTTTAAATATTTACCAATATTGAAAATAGCCTTATTTTTCTAGTTTCAGATATGTTATCTCCCGAGACCTAACGAGATTTGAACTCGCTCAAGGCATTGAAAAACAAAGGCTTTTGCATAAACGAGTTCGTAAAAACTTTCATTGCTTCGCAATGACAACGAGATTGGCTAGGTCGTCGCATAAATGCTCCTCCCTTACGCCGGCGGTCGCAAGCTCCCTTTCGAACTCTACTCGTTCGAATCTCTGTTGGGATTTAGCCACTAAAAAAGCCCTCCTGAAGAGGGCTTTTTTAGTGGTGATCCCAACGAGATTCGAACTCGTGTTGCAGCCTTGAGAGGGCCGCGTCCTAGGCCTCTAGACGATGGGACCGTCTGTTCTTCATCTGTTTTGCACAAAACAAAACCATCCGAAGATGGTTTTCTAATTAATATAGTTTTCAGGTAAATGCAAGCCTTTTTTTATCTTTACTGTCCGCTTTCCGACAAATAAGCTTTTTCCCATGTTGTCAGGCCGATTTTTTCCCAATCTACGGGAATACTCTCAACCATTTTCCGACCGGATAACTCTCTTTGATATTATCCAAAATGGTTTCCACCACCATTACTTCCAATGATTTTCGCAAGCTGTCACGGACTTCCGGGTGGATATAGTCTAAAATGATTCTTTGTTCCTGATTTCTAAGAAAAATAGCGTGGTCTTTACCGTCATAAATTATACGAGGAGCTTCCGGGGTATCTTTTTTTGCCTTCATGAAAATATATAATTTTCCGCCGGCCCCTTCCGCAATCATAAAACTGTCTTCAGTCGTATAATTCATGTTTTCCTCTTATTTTCTTTCAATGCCTTGCATCATCTTAAGAGTAGCCGGAGACAAGCCTTCGTTCATTTTTGCAAAAGCTGCTTCATAAGCCTTGTATGCTTCAGGATTGTTTAAGTCTTTACCGCAATTATATGTTTTTCCAGTAGCCATATCTACTCTCCTTTGTTATTTTTTACAGTTTAACATTATAGACAAAATTTGTCAATATCAAACTATCCTTGCTATTTATGCACATAAATATTAAAAACCCCTTAAAATCTTTGTTTCAAGGGGTTTTTAAATAAGTTTTTTCTTATTTATTTCCACTTAACCAAATGGTCTAAGAAGGCATCCACAAAATCAGGGCGGCGATTTTGATAATCCAGATAATAAGCGTGTTCCCAAACGTCCACGGTTACAATCGGTTTTAAGCCCTGAGCAATCGGCGTATCGGCATTTGAAGTTTTCATAATTGCCAATTTGCCGTCTTTTTCAACCAGCCAAGCCCAGCCGCTGCCAAACTGTGTGGTTGCGGCAGTTTTAAACTCGCTGCGGAAGTTTTCATAAGAGCCGAAGTCTTTTTCGATTTTTTTCAACATCTCGCCTTCCGGTTTACCACCGCCGTTCTGGGTCATGGAATTCCAGAAAAACGTATGATTCCAAGCCTGAGCGGCATTATTGAAAATTCCCGTAAATTCCGGACGTTTATATGTTGACTGAATGATTTTTTCCAACGGCATATTTTCAAATTCGGTATCTTTAATCAGCTTGTTCAAATTATCAACATAAGCTTTATGGTGTTTGCCATAGTGAAACTCCATCGTCCTTTCCGAAATATACGGTGCCAAAGCGTTCATTTCATAAGGCAGAGGCGGTAAATCAAAAGCCATTTGCATTCTCCTTCATGGGTTAAAAATTATTTGTTATGCTTTATATAGTTATTGGTTCCGATTTCATCAAGCATTTTCTGCTCTTTATCGTTGTCTTCCTTTATTTTTCTTTTTTTGCGGTTATCATCCACAATCTCAAAAGTCTTTTGTTCTTTAAACATATCGGCAATCACTTCCTGCACGGCAGCAATTTTTGAGCGGATATCAGCCAAAGCCGCCTCTAATTCTTCCCGCTGCCGCATATATCTTTTAACATAAGCCCCGAAATCTCCGATACCGGGATTTTGGGCTGAAAACAATTTTTCCCGCTCAAACTCCGCATTCAAATCCTTTAGGGCGGCAAGCAATTTATCTTCCACGGTTTGATATTCGACCAGAATTTTCCGCTGCTCGTCAATGTCGAATTTTTTTATACGGGTTAATGTCTGCAAAGAATTTTTCATTCAAAAAATATTCCTATTCGGAAACAAAAGGCGTGTCCAAAATTTCCTTCAGCTGAGCATACCCTTCGGCCAAACTGATTTTATCTTTCTTCCCCTGAGAAAGGAAAGCCTCGATTTTCGGATAATAGAAAATTGCCTCATCCACTTCCTTATTAGAGCCTTTTTTATAAGCACCCAAGCGAATTAATTCCGCCATATCCTCATAAGCGGCAATATAACGTCTGGCTTTGGAAACAATCTCGTTTTCCTCTTGCGTATTGCAATCCGGCATAGTACGGGAAATGGAACGCAGGATATTAATTGCCGGATAGCGGTTTCTTTCGGCAATTGCTCTGTCCAGCACAATATGTCCGTCCAAGATAGAACGAACTGCGTCAGCCACCGGTTCGTTATGCTCATCGCCGTCAACCAAAACCGTAAACAGTCCGGTAATGGTTCCGCCGCCATTGGCTCCCGGACCGGCTCTTTCCAACAGACGCGGCAATTCGGCAAAAACACTCGGCGTATATCCCTTGGATGCCGGAGGTTCGCCCACGCTTAACGAAATTTCCCTTTGAGCCATGGCAAAACGGGTAATGGAGTCCATCATACACAGTACATCTTTGTTCAAATCCCGAAAATATTCGGCAATCGCCATGGTCGTATAAGCCGCCTGACGACGCATTAACGGACTTTCATCAGACGTTGCCAACACAAGAACGGATTTTTCCAGCCCTTCCGCACCAAGCACGTCTTCCACAAACTCTTTTGCTTCCCTGCCCCGTTCGCCGATTAAGCCTATAACCGACACGTCGGAACTGCTTTGTCTGGCCATCATAGACATCAGGGTAGATTTTCCCACGCCGGAACCGGCAAAAATACCCATACGCTGCCCTTTGCAGATTGTCAAAAACGTATTGACCGCCCGAACGCCCAAATCAACTTTTCCCTTCACGCGATCACGGTATTGAGCCGGAGGCGGAGAAGATTTAATGTAATAAGGTTTTGAACCTTTCAACAACGGTCCTTTTCCGTCAATAGCCTCGCCAAACGAATTGACTATTCTTCCCAGCCAGGAGATATGCGGATAAATAACCGGAGCGGCGTTTTCGACCTCTACTCTGCAGCCCAGGCCAATTCCTTCCAGAGATCCGTAAGGCATAAGCAGAAGTTTGTCGCCTTTGAAGCTTACCAACTCGCAGGGAACCGTTTTTTGATGCGTGCTGTAAACATTGCATCTGTCGCCGATTGTCAATGACGTCCGGATTCCGCTCACTTCAATAAACAGGCCTTGGACGGCGGTTACTTTTCCGTAGTAAGCCCCGTCTTCCAATTTATTGATTTCGTCATTGATATTATCCAATAAAAGCGACAAATTCCCTCTCCTTTGTTTTCAAATATAATCGTATTTTGATTAATTTCACAATTTTATTAACAATTATTAACAGGGATGCTAAAAAAGTTAACAAATTAAAATTTAAGAGATATTATCTAATCATCTTGAATTTTTTATTTTTTGGAGGTTTTGGAAAATGCGTGTTTTATTGGTTGAAGATGATTACGCCATCTCTCAAAGTATTGAGACGATGCTCAAAAAAGAAGGAATGATTGTAGATACTACCGATTTGGGCGAAGACGGGCTCGAAATCGGCAAGCTTTACGATTATGATATTATCATTCTCGACCTTATGCTTCCGGATATGAATGGTTATGAAGTTCTGAAAAGTCTCAGAGCCGCCAAAGTCAACACTCCGGTTTTGATTCTTTCCGGCTTATCCGAACCGGATAAAAAAGTTAAAGGTTTGGGTTACGGGGCTGACGATTATTTAACAAAACCTTTTGACAAAGCCGAACTTTTAGCACGCATTCAGGCCGTTGTCAGACGTTCCAAAGGCCATTCCAACTCCATTATCCGGACCGGAGACGTTGAAGTCAATTTAGATACTCAGACCGTTACCGTCGGAACCAAAACTCTTCATCTGACCGGAAAAGAATACGGCATTATGGAACTCTTGTCTTTACGCAAAGGTTCCACCCTCAATAAAGACCAGTTTCTTAACCACCTTTACGGCGGTATTGACGAGCCGGAACTTAAAATTATTGACGTATTCATTTGCAAACTCCGTAAAAAACTGGAAAAAGCTTCCGGCGGCAAGAATTATATTGAGACCGTTTGGGGCCGCGGTTATGTTTTGAGAGATCCGGACGAGCCTAAGAAATAGCACCCAGCGGGTGAGGCGAAAGTCAGCTGTGGAGAGTGAGTGCCCAGAAACGCTCGTTGGCTTCTCCCTGCTGCTTAGTGGTCAGCGACCACGGGCAGAAGTTGGCTGTATTAAGTATGTGCCTAAGAAGCCAATGGACATGATTATGCCTTTTGTTTTATCCCTCAGTAAACTGGGGGATATTATTTTTTCAAAACATCGGAGATAACCGGATGTTTATAAGCCAAGGTTGCCGGACGTTTAAAACTCGGCATTTCATCCGCGGCAGACGGCGTTTCCTGTTTATTTTCGGCTGCTGTCCGGGTATTTTCCGTTTTTGTTTGGACTTGTCCGGCTTTTGCCTGATAAAGACACGGTAAACCGTTTACTTTTGTATAAAGTTCATCAAGACCGGCAACCTTTTCGTCCATTCCAAGATACAAAAATCCGCCTTGTGTCTGTCTGTTATATATTTTTTCCATAATTTTCTTCTGTTCCCGAGCTTCAAAAAAACGCAAAACATTGCGGCAGAAAACAATATCATATTTATCGGAATAAGTTAAATCTTCCAGAAGGTTATAGCGGCGAAACTCCACCATTTCCATAATATCATCATTAACCTGCCAAAGCCCCTTTTCCTGATGAAAATTATCAATAATCATCCGAGCATTTAATCCCATTTGAACTTCAAATTGGGTATAGGCCCCTTTCTGAGCCTTTTGAATAGCAAAAGTCGAAATATCCGTTCCGAGAATTTTAATATCCCAATCCCCGACATTCAGCAGTTTTTTCTTAATGGCAAAAGCGATGGAATAAACTTCCTGCCCGCTGGAACAGCCGATACTCCATATTTTGAATTTTTTTGAACCGCGGTTGGTTTCCCTTATCTGCGGCAAGATATGATTTTCAAATCCTTTAAATATGTTATAATCCCGATAAAAAGACGTGTCAGACATTGCCAAGGCTTCAACCACCTGCCAGACAAGAATTTTTTGCCCCAGTTTTAAATCGGCAATCAGTTCTTCTACCGAAGCATAGCCTTTTTCCCTGACAAAATTATATATTTTTTTATCGACAATAAAGTATTTGTCTTCCGTAAAAACCCAACCGGCATATTCCTTCAAAAGCTGCAACAGATATTGAAAATCGTCTTTTTTCATTAACTATCTTCCTATACCAATCCCAAAATCGCCAATTTGCTGATGATTATTTCTTCATCAAACGGTTTCATTATATAATCATCTGCTCCGCCGTCCAAGGCTTCTTTAATTTTATCGACATCCGTCAGCGAAGAACAGAAAATAACTTTAGGCTGTTTCAGCTTTTTAACATTACGGATTTTATACAAAGCGTCAATTCCTTCCAAAATCGGCAGCCTCCAATCCATAATTATTAAATCAGGCTCGTTTATCTGGCATAATTCCACAACTTCTTCCCCGTCTTCGGCTTCAATAACCTCAAAATTAAGGTTTCCCATAATTTTGGCGAGAAGCATCCGGATAATTTTAGAATCATCAGCAATCAAACATTTAGGCATAAGCGGTCCTTATTTAATAATGAATCCGAAAGAATTCTGTTCTACCATATATAATTTATATTTAGTATCGCCCAGAAGCTCTTGCAAATAAAATACCGGAGCAAACTGTGCCGGATTGTCGGGAACATTCCCCGACAAAGCTTCTTTTATGGCCTGCACTTTTTCAGGAGAAGCCGCTTTTTCGCTAAAGCCGACCACCGCCAAAGCGTCGCCGTCTTCCTCGACCTCAATCCGTCCGCCGCGAAACATTGTATCGGCAACAATCATCAGGCACAACATGGCCATTCTGCCGAATTTCGCAGAAGAAAGCTTCATTTTCAATTCCAGCGGATAATTGGCGTTTCCCAGCGTTTTCAAATAATCCTGCGATACGGAAAAAATCATATCCGCTTTTTCAAGATTGCTGTTATTTAAGCCGAAAGCCATGCGAAAAAACTTTAATCGGGCGGAAAGCACCGTAGAACTTGTATTCAAAATGGAGCGGATATCATCCATAAAATCCGTATCGCCTTCTTCCAACAATTCCACCGCATTGGATACCGCTCCGATATTGCCGATTAAATCGTGGCTTATCCGGGTGCAGATTAATTCGGAGATTTCCGTTGATGACAAAGTTTCGCTCATTTTTCCATCCTGTTTTAAAAACTATACAAATCCGTATTCATAAATCTTTGGTCTTCTCTTGACATACGGGTATAATCCAATTCCCTCAGCATCGGGTCTTCCAAAATCAAACGCCCGGTACCGGCCTGCATATACGGCTTATTGCCGCCCAGTCCCCACATTACGTCGTCCCGATTGTCCGGAGCTCCATACTTCTGGTTGATTTTTTTCCAGAAATCATAAATTTTAATATTGCGGAGATACATCATTTTCGGGCTGTTGCCGCCGATGTTCAAAGCTTCGCTTTTGTAAGAAATCTTATAAGCCTTGTTATTGGTAAAGTTACTGGTAAAACGAACCTCAATATTTTCCTTGGTATCATATTTGGCATAAGCGGCGGTTTCCACAAACTCGTGCTTGTCCTGCTTAGCCATTTTTACCACGCAATTGGCCAGACGCTCGTAGCCCACCACGCCGGATGCACGGCATTTGTCTTCATTCCGCCAGCGAATAAAGTTCGGAATATCCATTTTTTGAACGGTTTTGCGGTATCCGCGGCGGGAGAGCGTATCGTCAATTTGTTGGAATGTCATTCTCAGCATTGCTCCCGAAATATCAAAAACTGAAGCATTGGAACGTTTTTTGGCTTTTTTTGATTTTTGAACCATTGTTTCCAAACTTAAGGAAGAATCGGCTTTTTTATTTTCGGTTTTATTTTCTTTTTCGTTTTTGTCTTTATCCCCGCCTATCGGGGATTTGATTTTATTAATCCACGTTCCGGTCGTATCCACGCCGGGAAGTTTCAATCCGCCTTTTTCCTCTTTGCTTTCGGAAATCGTATCCGTTAAGGTTTGATCCTTATCAATCTTGGGAGCGGTCTTCTCATCCTCTTTTTTATCTTCTTTTGTTGTTTCGGCAGATTTATCCGGAGCTTTTTGAATCATCGGGATTTGCGTCTGTTGAACAGGCGGCGTTCCGACCAAAACCGGAGGTTCGTCAAGTTCAATTTCTTCCCCCTCATCGGCGGTTTCCCCGTCAACCAAATCATCAAAATTCAAATCTTCGTCGCTGACAAACTTCGGACTGGCGATTAAAGCACTGCCGCTGACCGGCATGGTGGACGCACCGTAAACATTGTCTACGCCGTCAGTCATCAGTTCGGCTTCCGCCGCCTGAGGATATAAAGCCGGATCAAATTCTTCGCTGGCCGCCGCCGGACGGACAGAAAGCAGAAGAACCAAGGCTGATGTCAATAAAAGCCGTTTCATGTTTTAAATCTTAAGAATCGCAATCCTTTTGTTTTTCACACTATAGCTTTTTTTAATTAATATATCAAACGCATTAAAAAGGTTATCAATAAGATTGAACGGCATGCCCTACAGAATCAACATCTTGTTTTTTCGGGAATGAACGGATGACTTTTCGCATCAGTATCATTTTTCATCCGCGAAAGGATGTTTTTATGCAGGCTGGAAAAAGAAATTTTCTTATACGTTCCCTTCAGCATGGACGGAATAGCCTTAATATACCTCAGTTTCAGATATTTCAGATACTTTTTTCTGAATCCGATATCGCGTTTCATCTGAGCAGACAAAGCTGTCAATTTTTGCAATTCCTCATCAGAATAAAATCCGCATAAATCCGTCAGAAGGTACGCAACATTATCATATTTGGACATTTCCTCCATTTTAAGCCCCTTCTCTCATTGCCGCATTGTTTCGGCCTCTTAAAAAATTATTTGACACAGCAGCCATTTTGACCGAACGAACAAAATCTTCGGCTTCGCGTGTTTTTGGGAAATCCTTCGGCAGACAAACCTCTGAATTTTCCCCGCGGGAAATTTTGCACATTCCTTTTTCTACATCCGCAACATCGGCATAAATTTCAAACACCGGAGCATATGAACCATAAGCAAAATCTTTTGCCGCAGAAGTCTTTATTGTTTTTTTCAACTGTTCCATATCTTCAAACCGCAGGTTATTTTCCGCACAAGCATGGCAGACGGCCAACGTTTCCATCTCATGTCCGCGGAAAAAACATTCGTTTTTTTCAAATTTTCCGGCATATTCCGGGAAGGTATTTCCCAATTCGACAGCCGCATGAGCTTGCAGGGCATTTGCCGTTTGGGACAAAGCCGCAAAAGTTTTGAAAATATCATTATCATCCCCTTTCTCCACGGCTCCGTTTATCAGACGACGGCCTATCGTTTTAGTAAATTCGTCTGCTTCCAGTCCTCTGCCGCCGCCGGTTTCATTCCCGGAAATCATGGTCAGGTTTGTAAATTTATAGGTATCTTCCCTCATCAGCCATTTTTCCGCATCGTCCGAAACCAGTTTTTCTTCCCCAAACTGCCGACTTAACTCATCTTGAAGCGGCAAAACGGCTATGGCTTTATTAAAATCCATATCCCGAATATCTCGGCATAAATCTCTGTTGACACTCGGTGTTTTTTCCGGAGTATTTTTGAAAATTTCAGCCCCGCTCAAAACCTTATCATGAAGTTCCGGTGCCAAACCGCTTATATCTTCTTTTTTTAATTCGCCCAGTGCTATTTTGGCCCGCAGTTTCATGGCCGCAACAACCGCCGTATATTCCAATACCTGAGAGGCACCATATCTCACGTTGTATTCTTTCGCCTGTTTGTCCATGTAGGAAAGAATTTCTTCTTTTTCGTTTTTACCTGAAAAACGCTGTTTTAAATCAGGAAAAGCCGCAAACAATACCTCAACATCTTTATCGCTTAAAATATCCAACGAATTATCCATCTTCATTATTCAGACCCTCATTCTGCACACCACAATATGATTTTATCCTTTTTTTAGACAAAAGTAAAGTTTGCTTTTTTACTATTTACAAATCCGGCAAAAAATGTATAAATTCTTTCAGGTTAAGGAAAAACAATGACGCAAAAATCAGTAAACATCATCGGGGGCGGACTGGCCGGAAGCGAAGCCGCATGGCAACTCGCCCAAAGGGGCGTTCAGGCCGTTATTTATGAAATGAAACCCCGCTCTTATTCTCCCGCCCACAAAAATCCCAATTGTGCGGAATTGGTTTGTTCCAACTCTTTTCGTTCCGACGATTTTGAGCATAACGCCGTCGGTTTGATGCATCAGGAAATGAGGCTGGCCGGTTCGTTGATTATGGAATGTGCCGACGCAACCAAGGTTCCTGCAGGAGGGGCTTTGGCCGTTGACCGCGACGGTTTTGCCGAAACGGTTACCGCCAAGCTGAAAAGCCACCCGCTGATTTCTTTCCGCTCTGAAGAAATTACGGAACTTCCCGCTCCGGAATTCGGAACAACAATCATTGCCACCGGTCCGCTGACAAGCGAAAAGCTGGCCGCCTCAATTCTTAAACAGGTTGACAACCAATCCCTTTCCTTTTATGACGCGATTGCTCCGGTCGTTTATAAAGAAAGCGTTGACTTTTCAAAGGCCTGGTATCAGTCCAGATATGACAAGGGCGACAAGTATGATTATATCAACTGTCCGATGACAAAAGAAGAATATTACCGTTTTGTCGATGAGCTGCTGAAGGCCGAAAAAGCTGAATTTCACGACTTTGAAAAACCTAATTACTTTGACGGCTGCCTGCCGATTGAAGTTATGGCGGAAAGAGGCATTGAAACCCTTGTTTTCGGACCGATGAAACCTATCGGACTGACTAATCCGCACAGTTCCGAAAAGCCTTATGCCGTGGTTCAGCTCCGTCAGGACAACAAAGAAGATACGTTACGCAACTTGGTCGGTTTTCAAACCAAAATGAAATACGGCGAACAAAAACGTATTTTTCAGATGATTCCGGGATTGGAAAACGCCGAGTTTGCCCGTTTCGGCGGCATTCACAAAAACACCTTTATCAAAAGCCCGCTCCTTTTGGATGAATTTTTACGCTTAAAATCCATGCCGCATATTCGCTTTGCCGGACAGATTACCGGCTGCGAAGGTTATATCGAAAGTGCCTCGATCGGTTTTCTTGCCGGCTATTTTGCCGCTTGCGAAACCAACGGCACCCTTCCCAAACTGCCGCCAAGGACAACGGCTTTCGGGTCTATGCTCAGTCATTTGATTGACGACACCAATATTGAAAACTTTCAGCCGATGAATATCAATTTCGGAATTTTCCCAACCATTCAGGGAGAAGTTACCGCTAACGGAAAGTTTCGCAAAATCAAAGGAGCCGATCGTAAAAAAGCTTATTCCGACAGAGCTTTAAGAGATGTTCAAAGCTGGTTGGAGACGCTTTAACATGGAATTGCGGCACAAACAACAACATCAGGAAAATTTTCCGGTCGTTTCCTTCTTTTTCAGCAAAAAACTTAAAGGGATTATTGCCGACTATTACCGTTTTGCCCGAGCCGCCGATGATATTGCCGATGATGACAAACTTTCCGCCAAGGCCAAACTCAAACAGCTTGACGAATTGGAAAAAGTTTTTTTCGGAACTCAAAAAACTTCAAAAAAATTTGCATTTGCCGTAAAGCTTCGCGAAGAATTTTTAAAAGAAAACCTGTCCCCTTCCTTAGCCTCCGATTTGTTGAAAGCTTTTCGGCAGGACGCCGAAGGGCTTGAGTATAAGACCTGGGCTCAACTTACGGATTATTGCAAATATTCCGCCGCTCCGGTCGGACGTTTTATGCTGGCCATCCACGATGAAAACCCTTCAACTTATCTGCCGTCCAACTCCCTTTGTGCGGCTTTGCAGATTGTTAATCACCTGCAAGACATAAAATATGATGCAAAATTATTAAAAAGGGTGTATATTCCTCTTGATTTGCAAAAAGAGTTCGGCGTTTCAACGGAAGATTTCCTTAAAAACAAAGAAACACCCGAGGTTAAACGCCTTATCTGGCATATTCTGGAAAAAATACAGGGGCTTTTGAAAGACGCTGAAATTCTTCCGCAAATCGTAAATTCGCTGCGACTCCGCTTTTATCTTCACATGACGCTGTTTTTAACCCGGCGTCTGATGAACAAAATCCGGAAAGGCGATGTTTTGGCAAAAGAAATTAAACTTTCCGGTATTGATTGGGCCGCGTCCTTGTGTTATGCCGGGGTTAAAAGCTTGTTTACCAAACGGAAAAGTTTGACAACAAAAGGTTTTTAAATGAACGATATCAGGCAAATTGTAAAAAAATCAGGAACATCTTTTTTCTGGAGCATGAAATTTCTTCCCAAAGCCAAACGGGAAGCTATGTATACGTTATATGCCTTCTGTCGGCATATTGACGACATTATCGACGGAGACATGCCGTTGGAGGAGAAGTCTGAACTGATTAACGCCTGGCGGGAAGAACTGGATAATATTTATGATAAAAAAATTCCGGCAACGGATATCGGCCGGAAAATTTACAAAAACTGTATGCGTTTCAAACTTCCGAAAGAAGAATTTATCCGCCTGATTGACAGCATTTCCATGGATATTCCCAAACCTATCCAAGCTCCGAATTTAAAGCAGTTTTTTGAATACTGCCGCGGGGTGGCCGGGGTTCCGGGAAGTTTATCCCTACGGATTTTCGGTTGCAAAGATGAAAAGACCATTGAAGATTTGTCTACTTCTCTCGGCAATGCTTTGCAAATTACCAACATCCTGCGAGACGTGAAAGAAGACGCTCAGTCCGACCGGCTTTATATTCCGAAAGAATTTTTGAAAAAAGCAAAAATCACTTCCCATAATCCGCAAGCTGTCGTTGTTGACAAGAATTTGTCCGTTGCCAGAGAAGAATTGGCAAAAATCGCCAACGACGAATTCGGCAAAGCTTACACTTTAATCAAGACTTTGGATAAAACGACGGCCAGACCGGTTAAAATCATCGCCGGCATTTATAAAAAATATTTTGATATAATGCAAAACCGAGGTTGGGAAATTATTTCGCCAAAACCGCGGATTTCCAAGTTCGGAAAACTGACACTGGCTCTTAAAGCCATTTGTTCCAAATGAGGTCAAAAAAATCCAGATATCATATTATCGGCGGCGGAATTTCCGGGCTTTGCTGTGCCAAATTTATCCGCGAAAAAAATCCGTCCGCGGAAATTATTCTTTATGAAGCGGCAAATCACTGCGGCGGACGCTGCTGTTCTTTTTATGACAAACATCTGGGGACGGATATTGATAATGCCACTCATGTTATTCTCGGAGCAAACAAAAATATTTTGAAACTGCTGCAAAAAAAGAAATTTCATTCCGATATTAAATTTTGGGACGAAGGAAAGCTTCTTCAAGCTCACCACGGCATTAAAGAAGCGGTTCTTGCCATGTGCAACACTCCTTTCGGGCAAACTTCACGAGCCATTTTGCAGACAATTTTTTTCAGGCTGTTTCCTTTTCTGCCATATAAGCTGAAAGCGGCTTTTTCAGAAAACAATCTCTCTCAAACGCTGATTACTCCGTTGCTTTCTTATCCCGATACAATAAATTACGGTTATAAATTATTGTCTTTTCATGAAAAAGACGGAAGAATCAGTCGGCTTGACTTTAACAAAGGTTCGGTTGAACTCACCGTGGACGACCAAATTATTTCCGCTCTTGATGCGGCGGCTTATTGCCGAATCTTCAAAACACCGGAATTTAACTTTAATCCGATTATCAATATTCATTATCGGACCAGTATGCCGATAACCCTGCCCCGAAACCTTAAACTTCTGGGGTTGAAAAACTGCACGGCCCAATGGCTGTTCGTGCATGATAAAATTTTGTCCGTAACCATCAGCAATGCGGCGGATATTTCCCTGAAAGACGAAGAACTGGCTCTGAAAGTCTGGCGGGAAATATGTGCCGTCAGGCAGAGAGAAGCCGCTTTTCTTCCGGCTTATCGGGTTTTGCGACACAAAAAGGCAACAATTTGCCAAAATGAAAAGAATAATTCTCTGCGGCCATGTTCAGCAGCAACTTGTTACAGCAATTTGTTCATTGCCGGAGACTGGACAATGAAAAATTGGCCGGCTTGTTTGGAAGCTGCGGTTTTATCGGCCCAAAGAGCTGTTTCTCTCCTCTGATTTTCAGTTGATTTAATTGTAACAAATTTGTGAAACTTTAAAATTATATACACTTTTTTGTTGCAAAAAAAAAAAATGACTTAGTATAGATAGTGTGTAGGCTTTAGTTTTTATAACTGTGTGGGGTGTGCTATGATTAATACTAAGTATTTGTTATGTATTTCAACCTGTCTGCTGTTTTCAGGCAATGTACAGGCTTCTGGCTTCAAACTAACTTATGATTCGTCTGGCTTTCTCCCCGGCAGTTACTCTTTTTATACATTACACACACCGAGTGAGCTAAGGCCTACATCCCTTTTTAATCCGAATAATTCCGTAAAACTTGCTGCGGTTTGTTCTGTCGGCGGCGGCGGTTGTTCCGGATTAAAATTTGGAGAAGGAAACAACTCCATGAATTTGAATAATGACAGTCAATGTTCCGATGAAGGATATGTTAAATCTTGTCCTGAAGGAAAAGTTCCGGACGAAAACAACCGTTGTCCGCACAATAAGTCTTATTTCAAGTGTCGCGATGCGAATACTTCCTGTGATGACGGTTATTCAAAATCCGCCTGTAATTCGACAACTCAGGTGCAGACTGCCTCTTATACCAACGAAGCCGGAAGCACTTGTTACCAATGTCGGGACAAAACCTGTTCCGAAGGCGGTTATACTGCTTCCTTAACTTCTTGTCAGAACGGTACTGCCGTTTCTTTTGCCAACAAAACCTGTTACAAAGATGTTTCCGCTAAAACCTGTGAAAACGGCGGTTACAAGTCTTCTATCCCAACTAACAACAAATGTGATTCAACGACTTACTGCAGCAATACTTGTTATACCAACTGTAAACAACCAACTTGTGAAGAAAGCGGATTTCTTTCGACCTGTCCGACTAACCATGATTGCGATACTGTAACTTCCGGTACTTACGGAAGAACTTGTTATAAAGACAAAGGACAGCCT